>NZ_DATBKY010000105.1:0-32859 GCF_036555685.1 Actinophytocola sp.
CGCAAGGACGAGCTGCTGATGTCGCCCGACGAGTACGCGGTGATGGTCAAGCTGCGCCGGGTGCTCTCCGGGTTGGACGACCAGCAGGCCATCGACCTGCTGCTGACCCAGCTGCGCAAGACCCGGACGAACATCGAGTTCCTCATGCAGGTGGCGAAGAACACACCCACCGTCAACGACGACTGAGCTCGTCGAGATCGTCACCGGCCTGCCGGCACGGGATCACCAGCGTGACCAGTGCCGGCAGGCCGATCACCATCGAGAGCCAGAGCCCGGAATACCGTTCCACCGGGTCTTGTTGAAGGGACTGCCAGGTCGTCTGGCAGACTGTTGGGTCGAGTCCGGCTCCGGTTCACCCCGTTCGAAGGCATATGCACCGCGGGGACCCGGCGGCCACCGAGAAAGGGCAAGATCTGTGAAGACCGGTATCCACCCCGAGTACGTCGTGACCGAGGTCGTCTGCGGCTGTGGCAACACGTTCACCACGCGCAGCACCAAGAAGTCGGGCAGCATCCACGTGGAAATCTGCTCGAACTGCCACCCGTTCTACACGGGCAAGCAGAAGATCCTCGACACCGGCGGCCGGGTCGCTCGCTTCGAGGCCCGCTACGGCAAGCGGCAGAAGAACTCCTAGCTTCGCGATCGGCGCCTACCCGAACTTCGGGTGGGCGCCGTTTTCGTGCGTCAGGCATCCGGGCAGCGGCCCGGCAGAAGCCGGAAGATGACCCGGGACGACGAACCGGACGAGGACGGAGAGGAGGCCGGGACGTGGACTCGACGTCGCTCAGGGAGTTGCTGGACGAGTACGCCGCGCTGGAGCAGGCGCTCGCTGATCCGGCGGTGCACGGCGACCAGGCGCGGGCTCGCAAGCTCGGCCGCCGCTACGCCGCGCTGACTCCCACGGTGAAGACGCTGCGGGAGCTCGAGTCGGCGCGCGAGGACCTCACCGCGGCCCGCGAGCTCGCCGCCGAGGACGAGGCGTTCGCCGCGGAGGCCGAGTCGCTCGCGGAGCGGGTCCCGGCACTGGAGGCGCGGCTCACCGAGCTGCTGCTGCCACGCGACCCGCACGACGGCTCCGACCTGCTGATGGAGATCAAGTCGGGGGAGGGCGGCGACGAGTCGGCCCTGTTCGCCGGCGACCTGTTGCGGATGTACCTGCGCTACGCCGAGCGGCACGGCTGGCAGACCGAGGTGCTCGACGGCACGGAGACCGAGCTCGGCGGGTACAAGGACGTCACGGTCGCGATCAAGTCCCGCACCCCGGCCGCCGACGGCGTGTGGTCGCGGCTGAAGTTCGAGGGCGGCGTGCACCGCGTGCAGCGCGTGCCGGTCACCGAGTCGCAGGGCCGGATCCACACGTCCGCGGCCGGCGTGCTCGTCTACCCGGACGTCGAGGACGTCGAGGTGGCGATCGACGAGAAGGACCTGCGCGTGGACGTGTTCCGCTCGTCGGGCAAGGGCGGCCAGAGCGTCAACACGACCGACTCGGCCGTGCGGATCACGCACCTGCCGACCGGGATCGTGGTGTCCTGCCAGAACGAGCGCAGCCAGTTGCAGAACAAGACCCGCGCGCTGCAGGTCCTGCGGGCGCGGCTCGTGGCGCTGGCCGAGGAGGAGGCGGCGAAGCAGGCCGCGGACACCCGGCGCAGCCAGGTCCGCACGGTCGACCGCTCGGAGCGGGTGCGCACGTACAACTTCCCGGAGAACCGGATCTCCGACCACCGGGTCAACTACAAGGCCTACAACCTCGACCAGGTTCTCGACGGCGACCTGGACGGCGTGCTCGACGCGCTGGCGTCGGCCGACCGCGACGAGCGCCTCGCCGCCGCGCAATCCGCCTGACCGGCGGTGCCGTGTGCGAGGGTGAGCCCGTGACCCGTCAGCCGCTTCGCCTGGCCATCATCGATGCCGAGCGCATCCTCGCCGCCGCCGGTGTCGCGTCACCCCGCGTCGACGCCGAGCTCATCGCCGCGCACGTGCTGGGCGTCGAGCGCGGCCGGCTGCCGCTCGTGCCGCTCGCGGACCCGCAGGTGATCGAGGCGATCGGCCGGCTCGTGCGGCAGCGGGCGACGCGGGTGCCGCTGCAGCACCTGCTCGGCCGTGCGGCCATGGGCGGCATCACGGTCGAGGTCGGCGCCGGGGTGTTCGTGCCGCGGCCGGAGACCGAGCTGCTGCTGGAGTGGGGCGCCGGCGCGCTCAAGGACGTGGCGGACCCGCTCGTGGTCGACCTGTGCACGGGCTCGGGCGTGCTGGCGCTGGCGCTGGCCCACGAGCGGCCGGACGCCACGGTGCACGCCGTGGAGCGCGACCCCGCGGCGCTGGCCTGGGCCCGCCGCAACGCCGACGCCCGCGCGGCGGCCGGCGACACGCCGGTTGTGCTGCACCAGGGGGACGTGACCGACTCCGCGCTGCTGGCCGACCTCGAGGGCCGCGTCGACCTGCTCGTCTGCAACCCGCCGTACGTGCCGGTCGGCACCGCCGTGCCGCCGGAGGTGGCCGAGCACGACCCGTTCGACGCGGTGTTCGCGGCGGGCGACGGGCTCGCGGTCGTCCGGCACGTGGTCGCCGCGGCGGCCCGGCTGCTCGTCCCGGGTGGCGCGTTCGCGATGGAGCACGACGACACGCAGGGCGAGTCGGTGCCGGCGCTGCTCGCCGCCCGCCGGACGTTGACCGACATCGAGGACCACGCCGACCTCGCGGGCCGGCCCAGATTCGTCACCGCGCGGCGCGCCTAAGGCCGCGAGTTCGCCACCATGGCGTCGTAGATCGGCCGCATGCGTGACCACTGGTCGGCCGGGCCGGACGCGAACACGAAGTACTCGGTGTTGTCCACGAGCCAGTACAGCGCGCACACGTGCTGCAGTCCGCTGCCGTCGTTGTGCTCGTATTCCCACTCGATCGCGGGGTGGCCGCCGTAGGTCGCCTGGTTCAGGGCGATCCGCTGGTAGTCCGCCGCGCGCTCGGCGAACTGGGTCTCGGTCGCGAGGTGCAGCTGGGCGATGTCGCTCGTCGCGGACGGCGCGCCGCCGTAGCCGAGGAAGCGTCCCGCGTCGGAGGGGTCGGAGGCACGCATCGCGCCCGGTGCGCCGGCCCGCGCGAGCCGCCAGCCGACCGGGATCACCGTCCGGATCCGCGCCGGGCCGGTCACGCGCTGGAAGCCGCGCGGCGGCGGGCGGGTCGCGCTCGTGCCGGAGCCCTTGTCCGACACGTACGTCGGCGGCGCGGGTCCCGGCGCGGCGACCGACGGAACCGCCGGGCGGACCAGCAGCAACCCGCCGAGCAAGGCGCTGACCAGAACGTATGCAGCGGCAAGGCAGATCGCGAGCCACTTGGAGCTCAGCGAACGGATGCTCGCCACGAGTTTCACCTCTGCTACCCCCCGACACGGGCTGTACCGAGGGTAACGTGCCCGCCGGGGTGATCCAATGCTTCGTGCTTGGCAGGACGTGATCGACAAATGGCGGCTCGTGCCCGACGACCTCCCTGGTGGTGGGTCCGTGGGGCACGAGCACGCCGGCCTGGCCAGGCACGCCCTGCTCGACGGCCGCCTCGACGAGGCGATGAGGCATTTCGAGACCGCCGCTCGCCTGCGTGACCATCCGCTGGACCACGTCGGCGTCGGTGACGTACATCTCGCGCGCGGCCACTGGCGTGCCGCGGACGAGCACTACCAGCGGGCACTGCACGCCGGCGGCCTCGCGTCGCTCATGGCCAAGCTCGGCATCAGCCAGGTGTTGATCGGCGAGGGCCGCGCGGCCGGCTCGATCGCCGACCTCGAGCACCTCGTCGCCGACCAGCCCGACGAGCCGGTGCTGCGCTACTACCTCGCGAGCGCCTGGTACTCGGTGGCCGAGCAGAGCCGGTCGCGCACGGCGGACGACACGCTGGTCATCACGAGCGAGCAGCAGCTGCTGATCTGCGAGCAGGCGGCCGAGCGGATCCTCGCGCTCAAGGTCGGCGACGAGGAGCTCGACCGGGGCGCGGAGCAGCTGCTGCACGAGGTGGAGCTGGGCCGGCGGTGGACGTGGGCCCCGGAGGGGATCGCGGTGAGCCTGGCCGTCCTGACCGTCGCACTGGGACTGATCACGGTCGTCGCCGGCGGGCTCATGGGCAACCCGCTCCTGGTCGTCCTCGGCGTCGTGGCCGGCGCCCTGCTGCTGTTCCTGATCGTGTGGCGCTTCCGCCGCCAGACGTGGCGCCGCCGCGCCGACGAGATGTCCCCGCAGATCACCCGCGTCGGGGTCTGACCCGGGGCGTGTGCGGTGGATCGCCCGGCCACGGATCCGTCGCGGACACCCCAGGGCTAGGGTTTCGCGCGTGAGTGTGGTGTACGACTGCGCCAGGGAACCCGACCGCGCCGACGGGCTGGCCGCCGCGGCGAGCGCGGTGCGCGGCGGGCGCCTCGTGGTGATCCCGACCGACACCGTCTACGGCATCGGCGCGGACGCGTTCTCCGCGACGGCCGTGCGGTCGCTGCTGGCTGCCAAGAACCGCGGCCCGGACATGCCTGTCGGCGTGCTCGTCGGCTCCTGGACGACCATCGACGGCCTCGTGCTCTCGGTGCCGCAGCAGGCGCGGGCGCTGATCGAGGCCTTCTGGCCGGGCGACCTGTCGATCGTGCTGCCGCACGCCCCGTCGCTGTCCTGGGACCTCGGCCGCAGCCACGGCACGGTCATGCTCCGGATGCCGCTGCACCCGGTCGCGATCGAGCTGCTCCGCGACGTCGGCCCGATGGCCGTCTCCAGCGCCAACGTCTCCGGCCGTCCACCCGCGGCCACCGTCGACGAGGCCCGCGACCAGCTGGGCGAGTCGGTCGCGATCTACCTCGACGGCGGCCCGTCCGGCGACCCGGTGCCGTCCACGATCGTCGACCTGTCCGGCGACGAGCCGGTCGTGCTGCGCGAGGGCGCGGTCAGCCTGGCGGCGGTGTCCGAGGTGCTCGGCAGCGAGGTCCGCACCGCGCCGTGAGCAAGTGTCCCGCGCCGGAAATCCGGCACATAATTCGCTTGCCCAGCTTCCTGGACCCACCGACTTAGGCACCGAATTTCCGGCGCCTAGTACTTCTCCGGGATCCAGCGCTGCGAGTCCAGCGGCGGGCGCTGGTAGTCCGGGTCGGCGGGCTCGCGCGGCGGCAGCGAGAGCTTCGGCGGGTGCACGTCCTCGTACGGGATCAGCGACAGCAGGTGCGAGATGCAGTTGAGCCGCGCCCGCTTCTTGCTGTCCGCGTCCACCACCCACCACGGCGAGTCCTCGACGTCGGTGTGGGCGAACATCTCGTCCTTCGCCTTGGAGTACTCGTTCCAGCGGCGCCGGGCCTCCAGGTCCATGTCGGAGATCTTCCACCGCTTCGTCCGGTCGGCGATCCGCTCGTGGAACCGCTTCTCCTGCTCCTCGTCGGACACCGAGAACCAGTACTTCACGAGCGTCATCCCGGACCGGATCAGCAGCCGTTCGAACTCCGGCGCCGCGCGCAGGAACTCCCAGTACTCCTGCTCGGTGCAGAAGCCCATCACGTGCTCGACGCCCGCGCGGTTGTACCAGGACCGGTCGAACAGGACGATCTCCCCGGCGGCCGGCAGGTGGGCGACGTAGCGCTGGAAGTACCACTGCGTCTTCTCCCGCTCGGTCGGCGTGCCCAGCGCGGCGACCTTGCACACGCGCGGGTTGAGGGGCTCGGTGATCCGCTTGATCACCCCGCCCTTGCCCGCCGCGTCCCGTCCCTCGAACAGGACGACGACCCGTAGCCCTTGCGCCTTGACCCAGTCCTGGAGCTTCACGAGCTCGAGGTGCAACCGGGCCAGCTCGGTCTCGTACTCGTCGTTCTTCAGCTTGGTCACCACCGAACGGTAACTCCGATCCGGCGCGGTAGCCTGGCTCGGCAAAGCGCCGGAACATTGGACACCGGAGAGTGCAACAGGCTTGGAAACGCCGTTCTGGGGCCCGGACTTCGATGCCCTGACCAGCACGGACCCCGAGATCGCCGACGTCGTGCTCGGTGAGCTCGAGCGCCTCCGTGGCGGGTTGCAGCTGATCGCCAGCGAGAACCTGACGAGCCCGGCCGTGCTCGCCGCGCTCGGCTCGACGCTGTCGAACAAGTACGCGGAGGGCTACCCGGGGCGCCGCTACTACGGCGGCTGCGCGCAGGTCGACGTCGCCGAGGAGATCGGCATCGCGCGGGCGAAGGAGCTCTTCGGCGCGGACCACGCGAACCTGCAGCCGCACTCCGGCGCGAGCGCGAACCTCGCCGCGTACGCCGCCTTCTGCGAGCCGGGCGACGTCGTGCTCGCGATGGACCTCAAGCAGGGCGGCCACCTCACGCACGGCTCGAAGGTCAACTTCTCCGGCCGCTGGTTCGAGCCGGTCGCCTACGGCGTGCGCGCGGACACCGAGCTGATCGACTACGACCAGGTCCGCGACCTCGCGCTCGCGCACGAGCCGCGGCTGATCATCGCGGGCGCCACCGCGTACCCGCGGCTGATCGACTTCGCGGCGTTCCGGTCCATTGCGGACGAGGTCGGCGCGATCCTCATGGTCGACGCCGCGCATTTCGTCGGACTCGTTGCGGGCAAGGCGATCCCATCGCCGGTGCCGTTCGCGGACGTCGTGACGTTCACCACCCACAAGGTCCTGCGCGGCCCGCGCGGCGGCATGATCCTCTGCCGCGCGGAGCACGCGAAGGCGATCGACAAGGCGGTGTTCCCGTTCAGCCAGGGCGGCCCGCTCATGCACTCGGTGGCGGCCAAGGCGGTCGCGCTGCGCGAGGCATCCACATCGGACTTCCAGGACTACGCCACCCAGGTCGTCGCGAACGCGGTCGCGCTCGCGAAGGGCCTGGAGGAGGAGGGCATGCGCGCGGTGTCCGGCGGCACCGACACCCACCTCGCGCTGCTGGACGTCCGCCCGCTCGAGGTCACCGGCGCGGAGGCCGAGCGCCGCTGCGACGCCGCGCGGATCACGCTGAACAAGAACGCGATCCCGTTCGACCCGGCCCCGCCGGCCACCGCGTCCGGCATCCGGATCGGCTCGCCGAGCGTCACCACCCAGGGCATGACCGAGCCGGACATGGCCGAGATCGCCCGCCTCATCGGCAGCGCCGTGCGGGCCGAGCCGGGCACCACCGCGGGCGACGCCGCGCTGGCCGCCGCGGCGGACGAGGTCAGCCGCCTCGCGACCGCCCACCCCGCCTATCCGAGGAACTCCGGGTGAACCTCGCCCAGGGCTTCCAGCCGGCCGGACTTCCGATCAGGGAGTACGTCCTGGTGGGGTTGACCACGGCGGTGCTGACGTTCCTGTTCACCGGCCTCGTGCGGCGCCTCGCCATCCGCTGGGGCGCGGTCGCCCACCCGCGCCAGCGCGACGTGCACACCGTGCCGATCCCGCGGCTGGGCGGGGTCGCCATGTACCTCGGCGTGTGCGGCGGCATGTTCCTCGCCCACCAGCTGCCCCTCCTGCGCCGCGCGTTCGAGTACACGCTCGACCCGGCCGCCGTGCTGATCGGCGGCGGGCTCATCGTGCTGATCGGCATGCTCGACGACCGGTACGAGCTCGACTCGCTCACCAAGCTCGCCGGCCAGACCACCTGCGCGGGCATCCTCGTGCTGTTCGGGCTGCAGTGGCTCCTGGTGTGGGTGCCGTGGGGCGCCGACGACGGGCTCGGCTCGACGCTCGTGCTCGACCAGAACCAGGGCGCGATCGTGACCGTGCTGCTCGTGGTCACGATGGTCAACGCGATGAACTTCGTCGACGGCCTCGACGGGCTCGCCGCCGGTGTGGGCCTCATCTCGGCGACCGCGACGTGTGCCTTCTCCCTCAACCTGCTGAAGCAGACCGGCGGCGACGTCAACAACTACGCGCCGGCGCTGATCGCGGCCACGCTCGCGGGCGCCTGCCTGGGCTTCCTGCCACACAACTTCCAGCCCGCGAAGATCTTCATGGGCGACTCCGGCTCGATGCTGCTCGGCCTGATGATGGCCGCGGCCGCGACGTCGGCGTCGGGCCGGGTCACCGTGCCGGACGCGACCACCACGATCGCGCTGCTCTCCCCGCTGCTGGTCGTCGCCGCGGTGCTGTTCGTGCCGCTGCTCGACCTGCTGCTCGCGGTCATCCGCCGCACCCGCAAGGGCTTGAGCCCGTTCCACGCGGACAAGATGCACCTGCACCACCGGCTGCTGGAGATCGGCCACTCGCAGCGCCGGGCCGTCCTGCTGATCTACCTGTGGGCCGCGGTGCTCGCCTTCGGGGCCGTCGCGCTGACCATCTTCGACGCGCTCGCGGTCGCCTGGGGGATGGGTGTCGGGCTCCTCGTCGTACTCGTCATCTCGGCCATCCCGAGGCTGCGGGAGACCGGTAGAAACTGACCTTGATACACCCCTGACTTCGCACCTCAGGCCGCCCAAAGGGGGGCGAGAATCGTGTGATAGCGTGCGATTCGTCCCCAAGGAGGCATGGGGACACGCCGGCCGCGACGGCTGGATCCGCCAAGGGGTCTGTGGCATCGAAAACCACCCGTCGCTTTGACCGACAAGGAGCTTGCGCATGAGTGATCATCACGTGCCCATAGGCCTCCGGTAGGCCTGGGTCGGCGTGCCACCAACGCCGCCCAGCCCCCGGGAACTTCTCGGCGTCGGCTCCGCGATCGCGGTCTTGGTCGCAGGCGGAATGTTGCTGGGCTGGTTCATCGACTCGAAGGCCAACACCCTGCCGATCTTTGCTCTTGTCGGTCTCGCGGCCGGAATCACGGTCGCCTGTTTATACGCGTATTTCAAGTTCCGGCGATTCATGAAGAATTAGAGGTCGAGGTTCGATCGTGTCAGCAGCCATGCAAGCCGCGGCGGCCAAAGTTCCGGCCGCGATAGTCGTGAACCTCCGCAAGCCGATACTCATCGCCGCCGGGGTCGGGGTCGTCGGGCTCCTGGTCACGGCGTTGCTCGGGCACATCATGATGGGTGCCTTCGGCATCGTCGGACTGGGCCTCGGCGTGCTGAACACGCGGCTGCTGCAGAAGTCGGTGGTCAAGGTGATCGCCAGCGACAACCCGACCAAGATGGCGGTCGGCCGAACGTCGGTTCCGCGGCTGCTGCTGATCACCGCCGTCGCGTTCGGTATCGCCATCTTCGTGCGGCCGGACGGTCTCGGGGTCTTCTTCGGCCTCGCGGTCTTCCAGGTGATCATCGTCGGCACCACGGTCATGCCGGTCATGAAGGAGCGCCGCAAGTGACGGACCTGGTTCTCGCCGCGGAGACGGACATCGAGGTCGGCCACCACCCCGAGGTCGAGTTCCTCGGGCTGACGCTCAACGTCGACACCATCCTCGGCACGCTGTTCGCCGCCGCGGTCGTGGTCGGGCTCGGGTTCTACGTCCGGGCGAAGATCACGTCCGGGGTGCCCAACCGGGTGCAGCTGTTCTTCGAGGCGGTGACCAGCTTCCTGCGCGCCCAGGTCGAGACCAGCATCGGCGTGCGCTCGGCCCCGTTCCTCGTGCCGCTGTCGATCACGCTGTTCGTGTTCATCCTCGCGGCCAACTGGATCGTCGTCCTCCCGCTGCACCACTACCTGCCGCCGCCGACCGCGGACGTCAACCTGGTCTACCCGATGGCGCTGCTGGTGTTCTTCTGGCGGCAGGTCGTGGGCGCGCGGGCGCACGGCGGCGCCTTCCAGCAGCTGCGCCACATCGCCCAGGGGCACAACCCGAAGCTCGCCCCGCTGTGGTTCCTCGAGGAGATCACCGGGGTCGTGTCGCACGCGCTGCGACTGTTCGGCAACCTGCTGGCCGGCGGAGTCATGCTCAGCCTGTTCACGTTGATTCCGCTCTGGATCACCTGGCTGCCGACCGCCGGATGGAAGCTCTTCGACATCTTCATCGGACTGGTGCAGGCGTTCATCTTCGCGTTCCTGACGATCATCTACTTCGCACAGTCGATGGAGGACAGGTCAGAGGGAGCGCACTGACCTCCCGGCTGTGCGGCTTTCCGTACGAACCAACACGACAAAAGCAGTGAACGAGAAAGGTAAGTGTCAATGGCAGACATTGGAGACGCGATCGCCACGGCTGGTGCCTACATCGGCGGCGGCCTCGCCCTCGCCGGTGGTGCGGCCGGTGCGTCCATCGGTGACGGCCTGGCCGGTGCCCAGCTCGTGGCCGGCGTCGCCAGGCAGCCGGAAGCGCAGGGACGGCTGTTCACGCCGTTCTTCCTGACCGTGGGTCTGGCCGAGGGCAACTACTTCATCAACGTCGCGTTCGCGGCACTGTTGCTCTTCGTCTTCCCCCTCGTGTGACGCGCATGAGCACGACCTACGTGGCGCAGGAGAAGGAGAACTTCCTGCTGCCGAACGGCACGATCTTCGTCACGACGATCATCATCCTGGTCGTGCTGTTCATCTTCTTCCGGTACATCGTGCCGCCGGTCCGCACGGCGATGCGCGAGCGCAACGCGATGGTGCAGCGCTCCGTCGACGAGAGCCGGGCCGCGGAGGAGAAGTTCCGGCAGGCGAAGGCGCGCTACCAGGACGCGCTCGCCGAGGCACGGGCCGAGGCGGGCCGCATCCGCGACACGGCCCGGGCCGAGGGACAGCAGACGCTCGACGAGCTCCGCGCGCGGGCTGGTGCCGAAGTCAACGTCCTGCGCCGGGAGGCCGCCGAGCAGCTCGAGCGGGAGCGCGAACGGACGCTCGCCGACCTCGAACCACACGTGCGCGGGATCGCGCTCGACCTGGCCAACCGGGTGGTCGGCTCGGACGGCGCGATACGAGAGGAGGCGCGCTGATGTCCGCGTTCATCGGCGAGCTGATCGCGCTCGTCGTGGTCATCGCCGTGATCTGGCGGTACGTGCTGCCGCCCGTCAACAAGATGATCAAGTCCCAGCAGGACTTGGTGGCCCGGCAGGTCAGCGACGCCACAAAGGCGAGCGAGCGGCTGGTCGCCGCGGAGACGGCCTACAGCGAGGCGCTCGCCGAGGCGCGGACCGAGGCGGCCAAGATCCGCGACACGGCTCGTGCCGACGGGCAGCGCATCGTCGAGGAGATGCGGGCCCACGCCGAGCGCGAGATCGAGCGGATCCGCCAGCGCGGCCACGAGGAGCTGGCCACCCAGCGCCAGGCCGTCGTCCGCGAGCTGCGCGAGCGGATCGGCCGGCTGTCCGTCGAGCGGGCGGCCGAGCTGGTCGAGCAGCACCTGTCGAGTGACGCCAACCGCAGGGCCACCGTGGACCGGTTCCTCGACGAGCTCGAGGCAATGGCCGCGCCCGAGGGCACGGTCGCCACCGCCACGAAGGGTGATGCGTGATGCAGGCCGCGAGCAGGGAAGCCCTCGCCGTCGCCATCCACGACCTGGACGAGCGGACCGGGAGCACGAGCGCGAAGACGCTGCGGCAGCTGGCGGGCGAGCTGTTCGACCTCGCCGCGGTGCTGCTGCGCGAGCGGACGCTGCGGCGGCTGCTCGCCGACCCGGCCACCGCGCCGTCCGAGCGGACCCGGCTGGCCGACACGGTGTTCGGGGGCAAGATCTCCGACGCCACGATGGAGACGCTGACCGGGCTGGTGTCCGCCCGCTGGTCACACCCGGGCGATCTGGTCGACACCGTGGAGCTGCTGGCCCGCCGCGCGCTCCTGACCGCCGCCGAGCAGGACGGGTCGCTCGAGGACGTCGAGGACGAGCTGTTCCGGTTCGCCCGGGTCCTCGACTCCGAGGTGCGGCTGCGTGAGCTGCTGACCGACACCGAGCAGCCCGTGGAGCGCCGCCAGGAGCTGCTCGGCACGCTGGTTTCGGGCAAGGTCCGGCCGGTCACCCTCGAGTTGTTGCGGCAGGCCGTCCGGCTGCGCCACGACCGCCCGCTGGACGCCGTGGTCAACGACCTGGCCGAGCTCGCCGCTGCCCGCCGGGAGCGGTCGGTCGCGCGGGTGACCGCCGCGGCCCCGCTGACCGCCGAGCACGAGCAGCGGCTCGCGGACGCGCTGTCGCGCATCTACGGCCGGGCGGTCTCGGTGCAGGTGGAGCTCGACCCCGACCAGCTGGGCGGGCTCGTCATCCGGGTCGGTGACGAAGTGATCGACGGAAGCATCGCGACGCGCCTGGCGCAGGCCCGGCAGGAGCTGTCCGGCTGAGTGCGGGACGCACCAGCCCCAAGAACCGAGTTAGCACGAGAGAGCAGGGACCAGATAGCCATGGCGGAGCTGACGATCTCATCGGACGAGATCCGGAGCGCGATCGAGAACTACGTCGCCAACTTCTCGCCTGAGACCGCCCGCGAGGAGGTGGGCACCGTCACCCTGGCCGGCGACGGCATCGCCCGGGTCGAAGGCCTTCCATCGGCCATCACCAGTGAGCTGCTCGAGTTCGAGGGCGGGGTCCTGGGTGTCGCGCAGAACCTCGACATCCACGAGATCGGCGCGGTCATCCTCGGTGACTTCGAGAAGATCGAGGAAGGCCAGCCGGTCAAGCGGACCAACCGGGTCCTCTCGGTGCCGGTGGGCGACGCCTTCCTCGGCCGCGTGGTGAATCCGCTCGGCGAGCCGGTCGACGGCCTCGGCGAGATCGCCTCGGACGAGCGCCGCGCGCTCGAGCTGCAGGCGCCGAGCGTGATCAACCGGCAGCCGGTGAAGGAGCCGCTGCAGACCGGCATCAAGGCGATCGACTCGCAGACGCCGATCGGCCGCGGCCAGCGCCAGCTGATCATCGGCGACCGCAAGACCGGCAAGACCGCGGTCTGCGTCGACACGATCATCAACCAGAAGGAGAACTGGGCGTCGGGCGACGAGAAGCAGCAGGTCCGCTGCATCTACGTCGCGATCGGCCAGAAGGGCTCCACGATCGCCGGGGTGCGCCAGGCGCTGGACGACGCGGGCGCGCTCGAGTACACGACGATCGTCGCCGCGCCGGCGTCGGAGTCGGCCGGCTTCAAGTGGCTCGCCCCGTACACCGGCTCGGCGCTCGGCCAGCACTGGATGTACCAGGGCAAGCACGTGCTGATCGTGTTCGACGACCTCACCAAGCAGGCCGAGGCCTACCGCGCGATCTCGCTGCTGCTGCGCCGCCCGCCGGGCCGCGAGGCGTTCCCCGGCGACGTGTTCTACCTGCACTCCCGGCTGCTGGAGCGCTGCGCGAAGCTGTCCGACGAGCTGGGTGGCGGCTCGATGACCGGCCTGCCGATCATCGAGACCAAGGCCAACGACGTGTCGGCCTACATCCCGACCAACGTCATCTCGATCACCGACGGCCAGTGCTTCCTCGAGACCGACCTGTTCAACCAGGGCGTCCGCCCGGCGATCAACGTCGGTATCTCGGTGTCCCGGGTCGGTGGCTCCGCGCAGATCAAGGCCATGCGCAAGGTGGCGGGCTCGCTGCGGCTGGACCTGTCCCAGTTCCGTGAGCTGGAGGCGTTCTCCGCGTTCGCGTCCGACCTCGACGCGGCCTCCCGCGCGCAGCTGGACCGCGGTGAGCGGCTGGTGGAGATCCTCAAGCAGCCCCAGTACTCGCCGATGCCGGCCGAGGAGCAGGTGGTCGTGATCTACGCGGGCACCCGCGGCCACCTCGACGCGGTCCCGGTCGGCGACGTGCGGCGGTTCGAGGCCGAGCTGATCGACCACGTGCGCCACCACGAGGAGGGCCTGCTCAAGGAGATCCGCGACACCAAGGACCTCTCCGAGAACGCCGAGGAGCGCCTGACCAACGCGATCAAGACCGTCCTCGAGCAGTTCACCACCTCGGACGGCCGCTCGGTGGTCAACGAGGCGGAGGCCCAGGCCATGGACGCCGAGGACGTCGAGCACGAGTCGGTGAAGGTCCGGCGGGCCGCGCCGGCCAAGAAGTGACCGGGTAGCGACGATGCCGGCACAGGTACGCATTCTCCGCCGAAGGATCCGCGCGACGCAGTCGATGCGGAAGATCACCAAGGCGCAGGAGCTGATCGCGACCTCGCGGATCGCCAAGGCCCAGGCCCGGGTCGAGGCGAGCCGTCCGTACACCGAGGGGATCACCGGCGTGGTCTCCGCGCTTGCCGAGACCGCGGCGCTGGACCACCCGCTGTTGGTCGAGCGCGAGAACGCGCAGCGGGCCGCGGTCCTGGTCGTCACCAGCGACCGCGGGCTCGCGGGCGGGTACAACGCCAACGTGCTGCGCCGGTCGGAGGAGCTGCAGGCCCTGCTCCGCGAGGAGGGCAAGGAGCCCGTCCTGTACGTGATCGGCCGCAAGGGCGTGAACTACTACAAGTTCCGCCAGCGGGAGATCGTCGAGTCGTGGACGGGCTTCTCGGAGCAGCCGAACTACCAGGCGGCCGCCACGGCCGCCCGGACCCTGGTGGGCTCGTTCCTCGTCGGCACCGAGTACGCCGACGAGGTCCCGGCGGACGTGGACACCAGCGACGTGCAGGGCGTCGACGAGGTGCACATCGTCTACACCGAGTTCCGCAGCATGCTGACCCAGACGCCCGTCGCGCACCGGCTGGCCCCGCTGGAGGTCGAGTACGGCGCGGAGGACGTCGGCCCGCAGCCGTTGTACGAGTTCGAGCCGGACCCGGAGGAGCTGTTCGGGTCGCTCCTGCCGCGCTACCTGTCCGCCCGGGTCTGGACCGCGCTGCTGGAGTCGGCGGCCTCGGAGTCCGCGTCGCGGCGCCGCGCGATGAAGGCGGCGACGGACAACGCGAACGACCTCATCCGGGACCTGACCCTCGAAGCCAACCGGGCCCGCCAGGCCCAGATCACCCAGGAGATCAGCGAGATCGTCGGGGGCGTTGACGCGCTCGCGGCCGCCGCAGGAAGTGATGACTGACCTATGACTGCCACTGTTTCCTCAGCGACATCGGGACAGACGACCGCCGGTCGCGTCCTGCGGATCACCGGGCCCGTCGTCGACGTCGAGTTCCCCCGCGACGCGATGCCCGAGCTGTTCACCGCGCTGCACGCCGAGGTGGACTTCGAGGAGCTGTCCAAGACCCTGACCCTCGAGGTCGCCCAGCACCTCGGCGACAACGTCGTCCGGGCGATCTCCATGCAGCCCACCGACGGCCTGGTGCGCGGCAAGGAGGTCGTCAGCACCGGCGGCCCGATCTCGGTGCCGATCGGCGACGAGGTCAAGGGCCACGTGTTCAACGCGCTCGGCGACTGCCTCGACGAGCCCGGCTACGGCAAGGACCTCACGCACTGGGGCATCCACCGCCCGGCGCCGGCGTTCGACCAGCTCGAGGGCCGTACCGAGATGCTGGAGACCGGCCTGAAGGTCGTCGACCTGCTCACGCCGTACGTGCGTGGTGGCAAGATCGGCCTCTTCGGCGGCGCCGGCGTGGGCAAGACGGTGCTCATCCAGGAGATGATCAACCGCATCGCCCGCAACTTCGGTGGTACCTCGGTGTTCGCCGGCGTCGGCGAGCGCACCCGTGAGGGCAACGACCTGTGGCTCGAGCTGCAGGAGGCCAACGTCCTCAAGGACACCGCGCTGGTGTTCGGCCAGATGGACGAGCCGCCGGGCACCCGCATGCGCGTCGCGCTGTCCGCGCTGACGATGGCCGAGTGGTTCCGGGACGAGAAGGGCGTGGACGTCCTTCTGTTCATCGACAACATCTTCCGGTTCACCCAGGCCGGCTCCGAGGTCTCCACGCTGCTCGGCCGCATGCCGTCCGCGGTGGGCTACCAGCCGACCCTGGCCGACGAGATGGGCGAGCTGCAGGAGCGGATCACCTCGACCAAGGGCCGGTCGATCACCTCGATGCAGGCGATCTACGTGCCCGCGGACGACTACACCGACCCCGCGCCGGCCACCACGTTCGCCCACCTGGACGCCACCACCGAGCTCTCGCGTGCGGTGTTCTCCAAGGGCATCTTCCCGGCGGTGGACCCGCTGGCGTCGAGCTCCACGATCCTCGACCCGGCCATCGTCGGCGAGGAGCACTACCGGGTCGCGCAGGAGGTCATCCGGATCCTGCAGCGCTACCAGGACCTGCAGGACATCATCGCGATCCTCGGTATCGACGAGCTGTCCGAAGAGGACAAGCAGCTCGTCGGCCGGGCGCGGCGTATCGAGCGGTTCCTGTCGCAGAACATGATGGCGGCGGAGCAGTTCACCGGCCAGCCGGGCTCGACGGTGCCGCTGAAGGAGACCATCGAGGCGTTCGACAAGCTCACCAAGGGCGAGTTCGACCACATGCCCGAGCAGGCGTTCTTCCTCATCGGTGGGCTCGAGGACCTGGACCGCAAGTACCAAGAGATCACCAAGAAGTGACGCTGGACCGGATCGACCGCAGAGGAGACTCACGTGGCTGACATGCACGTCGAGCTGGTGGCGCCGGACCGGCTGCTCTGGGAGGGGCAGGCCACGTTCGTGTTCGCGCGGACGACCGCCGGCGAGATCGGCATCCTGCCGCGGCACGTCCCGCTCGTGGCGGAGATCGTCGAGGGCGAGATGGTCCGGATCGACACGGTGGACGGCGAGGAGTACCACGCCGCCGTCCACGGCGGGTTCCTGTCGGTGACCGAGCAGGGCGTGACGATCCTGGCGGAGGCCGCCGAGCCGGCCGAGGAGATCGACGTCGAGGAGGCGCAGCGCGACTTCGAGAGCGACGACGAGGAGCTGCGGAAGCGGGCGCGGGCGCGCCTGCGCGCGGCCGGCCACTCGCCGGTCTGACCAGCGGCTACGCAATCACGACGCCCCCGGCGAGGCCGGGGGCGTCGTGCTTTGTGTCTGGTTAGGACGGTAGTGCCCCGTGATGTTGCTCACCAGAGTGGAAATCGGCCTGAGTGGTGACGTCGTCAACAGACCAATTACACTGCGAAAGCCTCGGATCGATGCCCCGGACAAGGGAGGTACGGCGTGGCCGACATGTCTCTCCAGCTGGTCGTAGTCGCACCACGACGTTGGACGGGCAGGTGTGCCGTACCGATCCGCCGGCCCCGCGCCACAGGGCAGATGGACTGAGGTCGGCGGGGCGGGCAGGGACGGGCCGTGGACATCACCGTGGTTGCCGGAGCGGTCCTCGTCCTGGTCGTCGTCGTGCTGGGGTGGCTTACCGTGCGCCGGCTGCGCGCGCTGCGCTCGGGGGGCGTCCACGCCGCGTTCCGCACCCGGCTGGACCCGTCGGGCAAGGGCTGGCATCTGGGTGTCGGCCGCTACCGGGGTGACGAGTTCGTGTGGTTCCGCGTGGCGAGCCTGCGGCCCGGCCCGGACCGGGTCATCCACCGCAGTGGCCTGGAGATAGCCGAGCGCCGCGAGCCGTCGGGCACGGAGCTGTACGTCATGCCACCGGGCTCGCTGGTGCTGCGGGTGTCGGACACGGGCGGCTCGACGGGCGCGCCGGAGATCGAGCTGGCCATGAGCCCGGACGCGCTGACCGGCTTCCTGTCGTGGCTGGAATCGGCCCCACCGGGCCGCCTGCCCTGGGCTTCCTAGTGTGATCCTTCAGGTCTTGTGGGCCTTCGCCGCGGCGAAGCAGTAGACGCCGAACGCCGCCAGGCCGAGCGCCACGATGCACAGCAGCACCGTGCCGAAGGGCTGGGCCGCGAGCGTCTTCAGGGCCGCGTCCAGTCCGCCGGCCTCCTTCGGGTCGTGGTTGAAGCCCGCGACGCAGATCAGCACGCCCACGATGCCGAACGTGACCCCCTTCGCCACGTAGCCGAACACGCCCAGCCGCCGCACCCACTGCTGCGAGCCGCGCGGCAGGTCGGTCATGTCCAGGTCCTCCAGGAACGACTTCGAAAAGCCCTTGACCGCCGTCGCGATGGCCACCGCGATGATCGCGACGCCCACGGCGACCACGATGAACGGGCCCGCCGGCAACGCGAGGAGCTTCGCGGTCAGCGTCTGCTGCTGGTCGCTGCTCGACCCCGACGAGCCCGAGCCCGACGCGTACCGCACCGCCGTCACGCCCAGCGCGACACCGATGACCGCACGGGCCGCGGAGCCGATCCGCTTGCGCGTGCGCCTGCTCTTCTTCAAGACCCACTGGTAGCCCTTGGCCGCCATCAGCAGCTGCCAGCCGGCGAACGCGAAGAGGCCGACCGCGAGCACCCACAACAGGAACCCGCCCATGGCCGTCGAGCCGATCTCCTCGATGGCACCTCGTTGGTCGGCCTGCTGCGCCGTGTCGCCGAACGCGACCCGCGCGGCCAGATACGCCACCAGTAGGTGGACGATCCCGTAGCAGATGATCCCGGCTCTGCCGAGCGCCTGCATCGCTGTGCTGTTCTTCGCCCTCGCCGTGGTCGTCACGGAAGGGGGATACCCCGTTCTGTCCGACTTAGACAGCGACCTTCAGCGTCGCGACGAACCCGGCGCCGACGTCGCCGCTGACGTCGGCCAGCTGGCTGGACCAGCCGTCGCCGAACACCATGTCGCGCGGCAGCGACGTGCGCGCCAGGTTCTGCACGCTCGCGCCGTAGCCGCCGGTCGCGTAGACCTTCTCGCACACGTCCTGGGGGAGTGCGAGCTGCGAGGTGACGAGCTTCGTGCCGGCCGAGGTCGCGTCCGCGAGCGCGGGGTAGACCTCGAAGTGCGCGTGCGGCCACCGCCCGCTGTAGGCGGCCGGGAAGATGCTCGTGAACGACACCTTGCCGGTGTCGTCGGCCGCCTGCACGCCGCGCAGGTAGTTCTCGTCCGCCGCGGCCTGCGAGTAGAGCGAGTAGTTGCCGTCGCGGTCGCAGTGCCACAGGTACACGGCCGCGCCGGTCATGGGCTCGCCGGAGGACGCCTCCACGACGGTCAGCTCGATGCGCAGCGGCACACCGTCCGCCGTTCCCCCGGCCGAGCCGAAGCTGGCGCGGATGTCGGCGCGGACGATGCCGCTCTCGGTGAGCACGTTGGGTCCGTTCGAGCCGTCGCCGGGGAAGGGCCCGGCCGTCTCCTCCGGGATCTCCGCCACCGCGCCCGCGGCCGACGTGCCGGCCGACGTGCCGCTCGAGGCCGGCCCGGACGTCGTCGCGGTGGGCTCGGGGGTCGCGGGACTGCCGGAGTCACAGCCGGCCAGCACCGCGAGCCCCGCCCCGCCGAACAGAGCCAGCACCGAGCGCCTGCTGCGCAGCGTCTTCAGGTCGAACTGGAGGCCGCGGTCGTGGTCGTGCATGTCGAACCCTTCTCGTCGTCAGGTCCGATGGTGACCCCGCGGGCTGTGCGGCGGCTGTGTGCCGGCTGTGGCTAGCGCCCGCCGCCGGGGGACCAGAGCACGTCGCCGGCCGGGTTCGCCACCCGGGAGAGCACGAACAGCAGGTCCGACAGGCGGTTCAGGTACTTCGCGGCGAGCGGGTTGGTGCGCTCCCCGTCGGCCTCGATGAGCCGCCACGCGCTGCGCTCGGCGCGCCGGGTCACCGTGCGGGCCACGTGCAGCAGCGCCGCGCCCGCGGTGCCGCCGGGCAGGATGAACGAGTTCAGCTTCGGCAGCCGGGAGTTGAAGTCGTCGCACCAGCCCTCCAGCCGCTCG
Organism: Actinophytocola sp.; assembly: GCF_036555685.1. Classification (GTDB taxonomy): domain Bacteria; phylum Actinomycetota; class Actinomycetes; order Mycobacteriales; family Pseudonocardiaceae; genus Actinophytocola. The sequence goes on from NZ_DATBKY010000105.1 coordinate 19,395, forward strand.
ACGTAGGGCTCGGTGATCCGCAGCGGCGGGTACTTCGGGTCCGCCACGACGGGCGCGCACAGGTCCGCGCCGACGTCGAACAGGTCGTTCTGCACGGCCCGCAGCACCTCGGTCAGCTCGTCGGTGAGCCCGCCCATCGCCAGCGCGAGGCCGATGGCCGCGTTGGCCTCGTCGACGTCGGCGTAGGCGGCCAGGCGCGGATCGGTCTTGGGGACCCGGCGGCCATCGCCGAGCGCGGTGGTCCCGTCGTCGCCGACCTTGGTGTAGACGCGGGTGATATGAACGGCCATGGCGCTGACGATACGAGAAAGGACCGACATGGCGGGGATTCAGGGCATTCACCACGTGAAGCTCCCGGTGAGCGACGTCGACCGGTCGCGGGACTGGTACGAGCGGGTGTTCGGCCTCGAGCTGTTGCTGGAGTTCGTGGAGGACGGCGTGCTGATGGGGGTGGCGCTGGCGGACCCGGACCACACGGTGGCGATCGGCCTGCGCGGCGACCCCGACCGCGCGAAGGCGCTCGCGGGCTTCGATCCGCTGGCGATCGGCGTGCCGTCGCTCGCGGACCTGGAGGCGTGGCGGGACCACCTGGCGTCGCTGGGGGAGAAGCACGACGGGATCGTCGAGCGGCCCGACGGCCACGTGCTGTTGGGCCTGCACGACCCGGACGGCATCGAGATCCGTCTGTACACGGCGGACAAGGCCGCGGGTTAGCGCGGCCGTACCTCCAGCAGCGTCTTGCCGACCGTCGCGCGGGACTCGATCGCCGCGTGCGCGTCGGCGGCGCGGTCGAGCGGGAAGCGCTGGCCGATCAACGGGCGTAGCCGACCGGCGGCGGCCTCGGCCAGCGCGCTGCGCGTGCACTCGCGCAGCACTTCCGGCGTCGCGTTCGTGCGCAGCAGTGTCACGCCCCGCGCGGCGGCCTCCTCCGCCGTGACGGGGCTCCAGCTGCCGCTCGACAGCCCGAAGCTGAGCAGCCGGCCGCCCCGGGGGAGCAGCTCGAAAGCCGCGCGGCTGACGTCCCCGCCGACCCCGTCGAGCACGAGGTCGACCGAGCCCGCGCGGGCCGGCCAGCCCGGCTCGCGGTAGTCCACGACCTCGTCCGCGCCGAGCTCGCGGGCGACGGTCAGCTTGCGGGGCCCGCCGGCCGCGGCCACGACGTGCGCGCCGGCCGCCTTGACCAGCTGCACCAGAAGGCTGCCGACCCCGCCGGCGGCCGCCTCGACGAGCACGCGCTCGCCTGGCTTCGGCTCCGCGGTGCGCACCAGCAGCGTCGCCGTGCGGCCGTCCGCGAGCAGCGCGGTGGCCGCGTCGAGCGCGACGCCCTCCGGCACGGCGATCACGTCGTTCGCGTCGACCGCGACCCGGGACGCGTACCCGCCCGACCCGCCGGTGCCGGCCACCACGCGGGTGCCGACGAGCGCGGCCGGCACCCCGGCGCCGACCGCCGCGACCATGCCACCGACGCCGTTGCCCGGTATCAGCGGCGGCGTCGCCTTGACCGGCCCGCCGCCGGTGGCGCGGAACAGCGTCTCGATGAACGTGATGTTCGCGTACGCCACGTCCACCAGCGCCTGCCCCGGGCCGGGCACCGGATCGGGCTCGTCTCGCGCGACGAGCACCTCGGGCCCGCCGAACTCCGTCAACCACACGGCTCTCATGGAGCCAGCGTGCAACCTCCAGCTATGTCGAGGTCAACTCGGCTGCTCGGTCGGCGCGGGTGGCTCGGGCGGAGCCTCCGGACCGGCGGGCGCGGGCGGCTCGGTCGGCGCCGCGGGCCCCACCGGAGCGGGTGGCTCGGTGGGTGCGCTGGGTCCGGTGGGCGGCGGTTGCTCGGCCGGCTCGTTCGGCTCCGGCGACTCGGCCCGCCAGATCGGCTCCGCCGACCGCGGGGCCGACCGCGCCGCCGACCTCGCGGAAGCCCGGGCCGGCGCCGTCTTCGTGAAGATCTTGTCCTGGTACACGTAACCCACGCTAGTCAGCACGATGACGACCAGCACGACGAGCGAGAGCCAGAAGCCGACCTCGGAGTGGACGAACCGGTCGGCGATGTCGTCCTCGCCCGGCGTCTGCCCGGAGCCCGGCAGCCGCCGCGAGATCTCGGCCAGCCGCGCGGCGATGTTCGACTGCGCCACGTCCTGGGTCACGATCATCAGCACGCCGGCCAGCAGCGCGAACCCGGCGCCGCCGAACATCCGGTACCGCACCTGGCTCGCCAGCCGGGGGAGGAGCGGGAGGACGATGCCGGCCAGCAGCAGCAGGATCACGACGAACGCGAGCACCTGCGCGCCGGCCGCCGGCATCTGGTCGGTCCCGGCCGGGCCGGCCGCTTCCTTCGCCATGTCCTCGAGGCCCGGGGCGATCTCGACGTCCGGCCGCGCTCCCGTCGCCAGGTCCGCGCCGTTGTAGTCGGCACTGCCCGCCTCGCAGGCGACCGACACGAACGGCAGGAACAGGAACAACAGGAGAACCAGGAAGAACCCGGACGGGCTCGCGAGCTTCGAGAACGCCTTCATCGCTTCCTCTCTGCGCCGAAAGCGGCAGGGTATCGGAGCCGGAAGTGCCCGCCGACGACCTGTGCCGGGCGTGGGGCATGATGGGCGCTCGTGACGGAGCACTTCCAGGTCCATGGTGGCGCGCGGTTGACCGGTGCGGTCGACGTCGTCGGGGCCAAGAACAGCGTGCTGAAGCTGATGGCCGCCGCGCTGCTCGCGGAGGGCACCACCACGCTCACGAACTGCCCGCAGATCCTGGACGTCCCGCTCATGGCCGAGGTGCTGCGCAGCCTCGGGTGCGAGGTCACCATCGAGGTCGACACGGTCCGCATCACCACGCCCGCGGAGCTCAACCACCGCGCGGACGGCCCGGCCATGGGCAAGCTCCGCGCGTCGGTGTGCGTGCTCGGACCCCTGGTCGGTCGCTGCAAGCGCGCGGTCGTGGCGCTGCCCGGCGGCGACGCGATCGGGTCGCGGCCGCTCGACATGCACCAGAGCGGCCTGCGCCAGCTCGGTGCGCACAGCGAGATCGAGCACGGCTGCGTGGTGGCCGAGGCCGAGGGCCTGCACGGCGCGCAGATCTGGCTGGACTTCCCGAGCGTGGGCGCGACGGAGAACATCCTCATGGCCGCGGTGCTGGCCAACGGCACGACGGTCATCGACAACGCCGCCCGCGAGCCGGAGATCGTCGACCTGTGCACGATGCTGCTGCAGATGGGCGGCAAGATAGAGGGTGCCGGTACCTCGACGCTGACCGTGCACGGCGTGGACGCGCTGCAACCGACCGAGCACCGGGTCATCGGCGACCGTATCGTCGGCGCGACCTGGGCTTTCGCCGCGGCGATGACGCGTGGCGACGTCACCGTGCGCGGCGTGGACCCGCACCACCTCGACCTCGTGCTGGAGAAGCTGCGCACGGCGGGCGCGGAGGTCTCGATCCTCGGTGCCGACGGCGCCGGGCAGGCGTTCCGGGTGGTCCAGCACGACCGGCCCACCGCGGTCGACTTCGTCACGCTGCCCTACCCGGGCTTCGCCACCGACCTGCAGCCGTTCGCCATCGCGCTGACCTCGATCGCCGACGGCACATCGATGATCACGGAGAACCTGTTCGAGGCGCGGTTCCGGTTCATCGAGGAGATGGTCCGCCTCGGCGCGGACGCCCGCACCGACGGCCACCACGCGGTCGTCCGGGGCATGGCCCGGCTGTCCAGCGCGCCGGTGTGGGCCTCGGACATCCGCGCGGGCGTGGGCCTGGTGCTGGCGGGCCTGTGCGCGGAGGGCGTCACCGAGGTGTGGGACGTGTTCCACATCGACCGCGGCTACCCGGGGCTGGTGGAGAACCTGGTCAACCTGGGCGCGGACGTCCGCCGGGTGGCCGCCGCTCCCGAGCGCGCCTAACGGCCGGCGCGTTCCCTGCGGCGCTCGCGGAGCCGCTTGGTCACGAAGACGGCGACGGCCAGCACGGTAAGGCCCAGGACGACGTACTGGAACCAGCCCGCGTACTGGTCGGCGACCTGCCAGTTCGCGCCGAGCAGGTAGCCGGCGACGACGAAGCCGCTGTTCCAGATCAGGCTCCCGGCCGCGGTCAGCGCGACGAACCGCCACAGCGGCATGCGCTCGATGCCGGCCGGCAGCGAGATCAGGCTGCGGAACAGCGGAACCATCCGGCCGAGGAACACGGCCTTGGTGCCGTGCCGGGTGAACCAGCGCTCGGTGCGGTCGAAGTCGTCGGCCTTCATCAGCGGCAGGCGCACGATCAGCCGCCGCGTGCGCTCCCGGCCGAGCCAGGCGCCGACCCCGTACGTGATGAGCGCGCCGCCGACCGAGCCCGCGGTGGTCCACAGGATCGCGGCGAGCAGGCTCAGCTTGCCCTGGCCCGCCGCGAACCCGGCCAGCGGCAGCACGAGCTCGCTCGGCACCGGCGGGAACACGTTGTCCAGCCCGACCAGCAGCGCGGCGCCGAACCCGCCCAGCGAGTCCATCACGGTCAGTGCGAACCCGGCCACGCCGGTGGGTTCGCCGGCGGCGAGGGACAGTGCCATGCGGCGCGCTCCTTGTCGAATCGGCTGTTCGGGATGGATACCCGGCGTGGCGCCGGTCGAAAACGCCGGCCGAAAACACGGGACTTGCCGATGATCGTTGTGCGGGGCCGCCGCGGCGGGTAAGAAAATGGGGCACTTCGCGCCCACTCGGGAAGGGGTCGGCATGCGTTTCCGCCGGATCGGTTCGGCCTTGTCGGTAGGAGTCCTGCTCGTCTCCGCGCTCGCGGCCGGCGGGACCACGGCCGGTGCCGACCAGCAGACAAGGACCAAGGACCCGGTCGCCGTCGGCTTCGGCGGCGCGGTGGTGTCGGACACCCTCGAGTCGACCGACGCCGGCCTCGAGGTACTGCGCAAGGGCGGCACCGCGGCCGACGCGGCGGTCGCCGTGGCCTCGACGCTCGGCGTCACCGACCCGTACGTGGCCGGCCTCGGCGGGGGCGGCTACTTCGTGTACTACGACGCGCGCACCCACCGCGTGTCCACGATCGACGGTCGCGAGACGACCCCGCGGGCCGGCAGCGAGACGATGTTCATCGACCCCGCGACCGGCCAGCCCTACCCGTTCCCCGTGGCGGTGACGAGCGGGTTGTCCGTCGGCGTGCCGGGCATGCTCGCCACCTGGGAGCGTGCGCTGGACAAGTGGGGCCGCTTCGACCTCGCCGAAAACCTCCAGCCGGCGATCAAGGTGGCGGACCGCGGGTTCACCGTGGACGCCACGTTCCGTGAGCAGACCCGGCAGAACGAGGCCAGGTTCCGGCAGTTCAGCGCCACCCGCGACCTGTTCCTGCCCGGCGGCGAGCTGCCGGTCGTCGGCTCGAAGCTGCGCAACCCGGACCTCGCGGACACCTACCGCGAGATCGCGAAGCGGGGCACCCGCGCGCTGTACGGCGGCTCGGTCGGCCGGGACGTCGTCGACGCCGTCCAGCACCCGCCGGTCGCCCCGGACGCGACGATCGACCCGATGCCGGGCCTGATGACCGTGCGGGACCTCAAGGACTACCGGACGATCGACCGCAGGCCGGCGCACGCGGGCTACCGCGGCTACGACGTGTACGGCATGCCCCCGTCGTCCAGCGGTGGCATCACGGTCGGCGAGTCGCTGAACATCCTCGAGCGGTTCGACCTGTCCGCGATGGACCGGGTGCAGGCGCTGCACCACTACCTGGAGGCGACGCGGCTCGCGTTCGCCGACCGGGGCCGCTTCATCGGCGATCCGGCCTATGTGGACGTGCCGCAGCGGCAGCTGCTGTCCGACCGGTTCGCGGCCCAGCGCGCGTGCGAGATCGACCCGGCCCACGCGGCGACGAGCCCGGTGCCGCCGGGCGACCCGAACGGCCCCGGCACCTGCACCGCGGCCGGTGCGGCGACGCCGGACGGCAACCAGGGTGCGCACACGAACCACTTCGTCGTGACCGACAGGTGGGGCAACGTCGTGTCGTACACGAACACCATCGAGCAGCTCGGCGGTAGCGGCATCGTGGTGCCGGGCCGCGGCTTCCTGCTGAACAACGAGCTCACGGACTTCAACTTCGCGCCCACCCAGGGCACCGCCCCCGACCCGAACCTGGCCGCGCCGGGCAAGCGCCCGCGGTCGAGCATGTCCCCGACGATCGTGCTGCACCACGGCCGCCCGTTCCTGGCGGTCGGCAGCCCGGGCGGCGCGACGATCATCACGACCGTCATCCAGGTCCTGCTGAACCGGCTGGACTTCGGCATGAGCCTGCCCGACGCGATCGCCGCGCCGCGGGCGTCCCAGCGCAACAGCGCGACGACGCAGGTCGAACCGGCGTTCCTCGCCGAGCCGGTGGTGCCGGGCCTGCAGGCACTGGGCCACACCTTCGCGGTGAACAACACCTCGCCGCTGGACCCGAACATCAAGACCGACGGCAACATCGGCGTGGCGTCGGGCCTGGAGTTCCTGGGCCACGGCAAGGTCCTGGCGGCGGGCGAGCCGAGCCGCCGCGGCGGCAGCGCGGCGGGCGTGGTGCATCCGTCGCATTAGGACACAATCGCGGGACGTGACGGAGTCGTCGGCCGGGTCGCGGAAGCGGCCCGGCCGTTCGTCCTACCGGACGGTCACCGGCACGCTCTGGGCCATGTTGTTGGCCATGCCCTGCATGTTCCACGGCGCCTCGACCGGCTGCGGCCCCCGTTCGTCCGTGGCCCGCGCGCACAGCACGTACTCGCCGGGCAGCGCGTCCCAGGTGAACGACCACGACCGCCACGCGTACCGCGACGCGGCCGGTCCGAGCGACGCCTGGGTCCACGTCAGCCCACCGTCCACACTCAACTCCACACCGGTCACCGGCGCCCGCCCGGACCAGGTCCGGCCGAACAGCTCCACCGGCCCGGCGTCGACGATCCGGCGCCGGGTCATGAAGTCCGGAAACCCGGGCGGCACGACGAGCGCCCGCGGCTGGATCCGCGACACCGGGGTACCGGGATCGTCGGCGTCCGCGCGCAGCCGGTACGCGACCTCGTTCTGGAACCCCGCGAACGGCTCGGCCAGCACCTCGACCGAGCGCAGCCACTTCACGTGTGCCATGCCGTACCAGCCCGGCACGATCAGCCGCACGGGCGCGCCGTGCTGCGGTGGCAGCGGCGCGCCGTTCATCTCGTAGGCCACCAGCACGTCGCCCGACACGGCGTCCGAAAGCGACAGCGCACGGCAGTAGTCCTGCTCGACCCCGCGCTCCGTGCCGTGGTCGTGTCCGGTGAACGCCACGTCCACCGCGCCGTCGAGCACGCCCGCCTCCTCGAGCAGCGACGCCAGCGAGACACCTGTCCACTCGGCGGTCCCGACGGCCTCGTCGAGCCACGGCTGGCTCACCGGGCGGGGGAGCAGTTTCGCGCGGCCGTTGCCGGCGCACTCCAGCGTCACCCGGTGCGTCACGGCCGGGCCGGACCGCAGCGCGGCGAGGTCCAGCGACAGCGGCGTGGCGACGTGCCCGCCGATCTCCAGGCGCCAGGACGCCGGGTCGAGGAACGGGATGTCGTAGTGCACGAGTAGGTAGTGCAGCCCGGGCGGGGTGAGGTCGTAGCGCAACGCCTCCAGCGGCATGCCGTGGTTGCGCGCGGCGAGGCGCAGCTCGTCCAGCGACACCGCCTCGTCGATCCCGGCGACGCGCGCCGCCTCGCCCGGTCGCAGCACGTCTGTCATGAGGCCACCTCCAGACACACAGGGTGCACCCCGGCGACCGGCGGGGGAAGGCCTGGTCGTGGCTGCCGCAATCGGCCGACCGGTCGGAAACTTGCCGGTAACCCTTGACGCGGGTTTCACACACTCATAATTTGTCCGTCTGACGGACAAATTATGAGGTGCCCTGTGACCGCCTCGCCACACAACGGCCGCCGGCAGCCGGCCGACCAAGTCACCATGCGCCGCAACAACCTGGCGCTGGTGCTGCGTCATCTGCGTGACGCCGGTCCGCGCTCGCGCGCGCGGATCTCCGTCGAGACCGGCCTTAACCGCGGCACCGTGTCGAGCCTCGTCGCCGAGCTGATCGACCGCGGCCTGGTCCGCGACGGCGACGTGCAGCGCGGTGGCTCGGTCGGGCGGCCCGGCCAGACGGTGGAGCTCGACGGCCGTGGCATCGGCGGCATCGGCGTGGAGATCAACGTCGACTACGTGACCGCGCTCGTCCTCGACCTAGCCGACACCGTCGTCTTCGACCAGCGGGTCGCGCTCGACGTGCCGGCGCTGCCGCCGGCGGCCGTCCTCGACGCGGTCACCGACCTCACCGTCCGCGCGCTGGCCGAATGCTCCCGGCACGGCATCACCCCGGTCGGCCTGACGCTCGCCATCCCCGCGCTGGTCGACGCGGACGCGGGTGTGGTGGCGTTCGCGCCGAACCTGCACTGGACGAAGGTATCCGTCGTGGCCGGGCTGGTCGGACGGCTCACCGCGCGGCTCGGCCCGCCCGCGTTCCCGGTCCAGGTCGACAACGACGCCAACCTCGCCGCGCTCGGCGAGTACGCGATGGGCGGCGAGGCCGGCACGCCGGACCTCGTCTACCTCACCGGCGAGACCGGCGTCGGCGGCGGCGTGATGGTCGACGGGCGGCTGCTGCGTGGTGCGGAGGGGTTCTCCGGCGAGATCGGCCACATGCCGCTCAACCCCGGCGGCAACTTGTGCGGCTGCGGGCGGCGTGGCTGCTGGGAGACCATGGTCGGCCTCGCCGCGCTGCTGCGCCTCGCCGCCACCCCGGACGACCCGGTGTGCGACCCGTCGCTGGACCTCGAGCAGCGGCTGGACACGATCCGGGCCCGGGCCCGGGCCCGCGACGCGCGCACGCTCGACGCGCTCCACCTCGTCGGCACCGCGCTCGGGCTGGGCGCGTCGATCCTCATCAACGTGTTCAACCCGCGGGTGCTCGTCCTGGGCGGCTACTTCGCGAACCTCGCGGAGTTCCTGCTCGACCCGATGCTCGGCGAGATGCGCGGCCGTGTCATCGCGCCGGATGCCGGCGCATGCCAGGTGGTGGCGTCCACCCTCGGCTTCGCCGCGGCCTCGCGCGGCGGCGCGCACGTCGCGCTGGAGGCCGTACTCGACGACCCGACGATCGCCGCCGCGCGACATATGGCCTGAACGGGGCCGTGGTGCGAGGTGTTGCCGCACCCCACACCACGGCAGGTGCACCACACGGGAGAAAGGAGGAATCGCCGCGGGCGATCCGCACCTGTCGGGGGACGCAACGCCAGTCACACCCCATCCCGGGCTTCCGGGCACCTCTTGGGAGGTTAATCGATGTCCCGCACGAGCAGGGCGGGCGCGCGGTCACGCGCGCGCCTCCGCCGGTTCGCTCGCCTGTGCAGAAAGCCGATCAGACCACTGCTCGTGGTCTCGGCGGCCGCCGCGGTCACCGCGGCCATGGCGGCCGCGCCGGCCGCGGCCGCCCCGGCCGAACGGGCCGCGGACGCGCCGTTCAAGGCACTGGTCTTCGCCAAGACCACCGGCTTCCGCCACGACTCCATCCCCGACGGCATCGCCGCCATCCAGAAACTCGGTCAGGACCACGGCTTCGCGGTCGACGCCACCGAGGACGACACGCTGTTCACCGACGACAACCTCGCCCAGTACGACGTGGTGATCTTCCTGTCCACCACGGGCGACCCGCTCGGCACGCAGGCCGAGAAGGACGCCTTCCAGCGCTACATCGAGGGCGGCGGCGGCTTCGTCGGCGTCCACGCCGCCGCGGACAGCGGGTACGACTGGGAGTGGTACGGCGGGCTCGTCGGCGGCTACTTCAAGCAGCACCCGGCGATCCAGCAGGCCACCGTCAAGGTCGAGGACCCGGCGCACCCGTCCACCGCGGGCCTGCCGACCACCCTGTCCCGCACCGACGAGTGGTACGACTACCAGGTCGACCCGCGCGGCACCGTGCACGTGCTGACGTCGCTGGACGAGAAGACCTACACCGGCGGCACCATGGGGTTCGACCACCCGAACACGTGGTGCCAGGACTACGACGGCGGCCGCTCCTGGTACACGGGCCTCGGCCACACCAAGGAGAGCTACGTCGAGCCCGAGTTCCTGCACCTGCTACTCGGCGGCATCCAGACCGCCGCCGGCGTCGTCCCCGCGGACTGCGCCGCCTCGCAGGACCGCAGCTTCGAGAAGGTCACGCTCGACGACAACACGTCGAACCCGATGATGCTCGACGTCGCCGCGGACGGCCGGGTGTTCTACATCGACCGGCTCGGCGACGTGAAGGTCATCCGGCCGACCGGTGGCGCCGCGACCGCCGCGCACCTGGACGTGTTCACCGCCAACGAGTCCGGCCTGCTCGGCATGGCGCTCGACCCGCACTTCGCGAACAACAGCTGGATCTACCTGTACTACTCACCGAACGGGCCGGACGACGTCGACCGGCTGTCCCGCTTCACCGTGAACGCCGACAGCACGCTGGACATGGCCAGCGAGAAGGTCGTGCTCGAAGTGCCGGTGCAGCGCTCGCAGTGCTGCCACCACGGCGGCGGCATGGTCTTCGACTCCCAGACCGGTGACCTGTGGCTCGCGAACGGCGACAACACCAACCCGTTCGACTCCGACGGCTACGCCCCGATCGACGAGCGTGCCGGCCGGTCGGACTGGGACGCGCAGAAGTCGTCCGCGAACACGAACGACCTGCGCGGCAAGGTGCTGCGGATCCACCCGGAGGCCGACGGGACGTACACGATCCCGGACGGCAACCTGTTCGCACCGGGCACGGCGCAGACCCGTCCGGAGATCTACGCGATGGGCTTCCGCAACCCGTTCCGGATCGGCATCGACCCAAAGACCCACAAGCTGATGGTGGCCAACTACGGCCCGGACGCGGGAAACCCGAACCCGGACCGCGGGCCGGAGAACACCGTCGAGTGGGACATCATGAACCAGCCGGGCTTCTACGGCTGGCCGTACTGCATCGGGCAGAACGTGCCCTACAACGACTTCGACTTCGCCACCGGCACCTCGGGTGCGAAGTTCGACTGCGCGCACCCGGTGAACAACTCGCCCAACAACACCGGTCTGACGCAGCTGCCGGCGGCGATCCCCGCGACCGTCGACTACCACTACGCGACCAACCCCGCGTTCCCCGAGCTGGGTGGTGGCGGCGCGCCGATGGCCGGCCCGGTCTACCGGTACGACCCCGACCTCGCCTCCGACCGCAAGTGGCCGGCGTACTGGGACGGCAAGGCCGTCTTCGGGGAGTGGAACCAGAGCAAGCTGTACTCGTTCCAGCTGAACGAGGACGGCAGCCGGCTGGTCGACATCAACCAGATCCTGCCGACGTTCGACTTCCGCAAGCCGATGGACATGAAGTTCGGTCCGGACGGCGCGCTCTACCTCGTCGAGTGGGGTTCGGGCTTCGGCGGGGACAACGCCGACTCCGGCGTCTACCGGATCGACTACGTGCAGGGCAACCGTGCGCCGATCGCGAGGGCATCGGCGGACAAGACCTCCGGTCTCGCCCCGCTGACCGTGCGGTTCACCGGCGACGGCTCGATCGACCCGGACGGCACGCCGCTCACGTACGCCTGGGACTTCGACGGGGACGGCACGACCGACTCCACCGAGGCGAACCCGAGCCACACCTACACCACCAACGGCAACTTCAGCGCCACGCTCACGGTGACCGACGCGGACGGCCGCACGGGCACCGCGAACGTGCCGATCACCGTCGGCAACAGCGCGCCGACCGTGACGCTGAACTTCCCGCCGGACGGTGGCTTCTTCGACTGGGGTGACCAGGTGAAGTTCGACGTCACGGTCACAGACCCCGAGGACGGCACGATCGACTGCGCCGACGTGCACCTGCAGTCGATCCTCGGCCACGACACGCACGGCCACCCGCTCGACCAGTACACCGGCTGCGCGGGCACCGTCCAGACGACGCTGTCCTCCGGGCATACCGAGGGCGACAACGTCTTCGCCGTGTTCGAGGCCAGCTACACCGACAAGGGTGGCGCGGGCGGTGCCGCGTCGCTGACCGGCCGGGCACAGGCGATCCTGCAGCCCAAGCACAAGCAGGCCGAGTTCTTCACCCAGACCGGCCGGGTCTCCGGCGGTGCCGGCACCGGTGACCCCGGTGTGCAGGTGGAGACCGCGTCCGACACGGCGGGTGGTTTCAAGGACATCGGGTTCATCGAGGACGGCGACTGGTGGTCCTTCGACCCCACGAACCTGTCCGATGTGGACTCGATGGGCTTCCGGGTGGCGTCCGCGTCGTCCGGCGGCACGATCGAGGTGCACGCCGGGGCGACCGACGGCCCGCTCGTGGGCACCGTCGACGCGCCGGTCACCGGTGACTGGCAGCGCTACACCGACGTGACGCTCCAGCTGGCCGACCCGCCGGCCGAGAGCGGACCGCTGTTCTTCGTCGCCCGCAGGCCCGCGGGCAGCACGAACACCGGCGGCCTGTTCAACGTCAACTGGGTCGACTTCAACGGCAAGGGCGTCACCGACAACCAGCGTCCGGAGGTGACCGCCACCGGCACGCCGAACCGCGGCACCGCGCCGCTGGCGGTGGCCTTCCACGCGGACGCGAACGACGCCGAGGGCGACAACCCGCTGACGTACAAGTGGAACTTCGGCGTGGCCGGCGCCCCGGCACCGACCACACCGGACGCGTCGTACACCTACACCGCGCCGGGCGACTACGAGGCGTCGGTGACCGTCACCGACGCCCGGGGTGCCGCCACCACCGAGCACGTTCCGATCACAGTGGACAGTCCGAGCCCGAGCTGCCTCACCGGCAGGTCGGACGACTTCCTCGGCACGTCGCTGGATTCCGGCCGGTGGACCGTGATCCGGCAGAACCAGGATCTGTCGGTCTCCGGCGGTAGCCTGCACATCCCGACGTCCAACACGGACATCTACGGTGCGGACAACGCCAACCCGATCCCGAACATGGTCGTCCAGCCCGTGCCGGGCGGGGCCTGGCAGGCCACGACGAAGGTGTCGCTGACCGCGCGGGACGCCTACCAGCAAGCCGGTCTCGTGCTCTACGGCGACGACGACAACTACGCCAAGATGGTGCTGGAGGGCAGGGGCACGGCCGACGCCGCGTCCCGGATCTTCCAGTTCATCCGCGAGGAGGCCGGTCAGCCGAACGAGGTGGCCGACTCCAACACGGCAAACCTCGGCGCGGACTACCCGGACACGGCCTACGTCCGGCTGGCGAGCGACGGCACGAAGCTGACCGCGTCGTACTCGGCGGACGGTCTCACGTGGACGGCCATGCCGCAGACCGACAAGCTGGTCGCGGGCATCACGAACCCGCGCATCGGCGTCATGTCGCTCACCGGCACGGGTGCCCGCCCGGTGGTCGACGCCGCGTTCGACTGGTTCCAGCTGGTGCCGGACGACACCGCGGGTGCGGTCACGCCGGACGACGAGTTCGACGGTTCCTCTGTGGACGGTTGCCGGTGGAGCACGATCGTGCG
>NZ_DATBKY010000106.1:0-40060 GCF_036555685.1 Actinophytocola sp.
ACTGGCCGGAGCGGCCCGGCTGGGGGGCGAAGCGCAGCGCGGGCGCGGGGAGGCCGGGAACGGCGAGCACCGCGACGTCGGTGTCCGGGTCGTAGTGGACGACCCGCGCGTCGTATGGGCCGCTCGACGTCTCGACCGTGACCTCCGACGTGCCGGCCACCACGTGCGCGTTCGTCATCATCCGCTCGGGAGCGATCACGAAGCCGGTGCCCTCCAGGGCCCGCGAACAGGACGGTGCCTTCGCGTGGATCTTGAGCACGCTCGGATGCACGCGCTGCACGACCGCGCTGTTCTGCAGCTGCGGGTCCGGCGGCGCGACCTCCTTCGTCGGCGTGCGGTCGAAGGGGTCGACGGCCGCGGGGAAGCCCGAGACGTCCAGCAGCCGGCGCAGCTCGTCCGGCAGGTTCTGGGCCGACGACGGCATCACGCTGTTGACCCCGCCGAGCACGGTCGAGTCGCGGATGGCCGACGCCAGGCCCGGCAGGTTGCCGACCGTCACGAGCGGCAGCGCGATCAGCCACGCCACCACGAACACGACCGCGCCCTGCACGATCGCGCCGAGCGCGTTGTCCACACCGGCGAGCTTCGGCGAGTTGATCCGCTGCCGGATGCTGCGGCCCAGCCAGACGCCGAGCGTCTCGCCCAGCGCGACCAGCAGCACGAAGATCGCGACGGCGAAGGCGACTCTGGTGGGCGTCGACTCGATGTACTGCACGACGAGTGGCGCGATCTTGATGCCCGCGATCGCGCCCAGCAGGACGCCGATGAACGCGGGCAGCGCCGTGATCACGCCTTGCCGGGCGCCCGAGATCGCGGCCAGCACCGCGAGCCCGATCACCAGCAAGTCGACCCAGTTCACCCGTCAACCTCCCCGACAGCCGAGCCAACTGAACGCCATGCGGCGTCAAGATCCCGTATGTCCGTACCGTCCCACGGTCGCTCCCACCCGCCGGCCTGGAGCATCAACGTCAGCAGCGCAGCCGTGAAGCCCCACACCAACATGCCCGGCAACGCGAAAGCGGGCCCAAGGAAACCAGACGGATGACGCGACTGGAACCTGTTGGCCGGATCCGCCAGATCGGCGAGCGGCACCCGCGCCACCGCCTGCGTCTCCGCCGGATCCACGGCCCACACCTTGCTCGGTCGCTCCCAGTGCGCGAGCACCGGGGTCACGTGGAAGCCCGACACCGGGATGTGGAGCCTGGGCAGCGTCGCCACCGGGCGCACGCCGGACGGGTCGAGCCCGGTCTCCTCGACCGCCTCGCGCAGCGCCGTCTCGATCGGCCCGGCGTCCGACGGCTCGGCGGAGCCACCCGGGAACGCGACCTGACCCGAGTGCGCGCCGCCGCCGTCGGCCCGCAGCTGCAGCAGCACGTCCGGACCGCGGGTCTCGTGCTCGCCGAGCAGGATCAGCACGGCCGCGTCGCGCGCGTTCTCCGCGGGCGGGGCGAGCCGCTCGAACAGGCTCACGTCGATGTCGCGGGTCGCGAGCACCAGGCGGGACAGCCACGGCGGAACGTCGGCGGGGTCGACCAGCGGCCCGAACCCGCCCTGTGTCGATGATCCGCTCCCAGGCTCGCTCACGCCGCTCCCCCGTAGGTCGCGACCGCCGCGCGGATGGCCGCGACCGACTCGAACAGGCGCGGGTTCGACACGAGCCGCACGCTTCCGTCGGCGCCGACCACGTAGCTCGCCGGCAGCCCGGCGGGCAGCTTCAGCGCGCGTCCGGCGGACCCGTCCTGGTCGGCGAACGTCGGCAGGCGGACCTCCAGCGCGTGCAGCAGGTCCAGCGCGTCGGCCTGCGAGCTCTGCACGGCGAGACCGACGACCGGCACCGCGCCCGGCTCGGCGGCGTACTTCGCGAGCAGCGGCAGCTCCTCCTTGCACGGGGCGCACCACGTGGCCCAGACGTTGACCAGGACCGGTCCGCCCGCCAGCGCGTGCCCGAGGTCGACCTCGGACCCGTCGGCGAGGCACCGCGCCCGCACGCCGGACAACGTGGCCGGGCGAGTGCCGGACTGGGCGGGGCACGGCGGCAGCGCGGCGTCGGCCCGCGCGGCCGCGACGTCGGGCGCGGGCGAAGGGGCCGGCGGCGCGGTGCCGTGCTCCCGGGGCCAGATGGCGATCACGGCGGCGACCACGAGAACGAGCCCGACGATCGACCACCGTGCCGCGTTCGTCACGCCGCGCCGCCCCGGCCGGGCTTGTAGCCGTTGCGGGTGCGCTCGGCCAGGTCGAGGAGCTGCGCGGCCTCCTCGCCCTTGACGAGCTTCGCGGCAATCTCGAACTCGGTGGGCCCGGCGCCGAACGACGGGCAGTCCTTGGCGAGCACGCAGGCACCGCACGCCGGCTTGCGCGCGTGGCACACGCGGCGGCCGTGGAAGATCACCCAGTGGGACAGCATGGTCCAGTCCTTCTTGGGGATCAGCGCGCCGACCGCGTGCTCGACCTTGACCGGGTCCTCCTCCTCGGTCCAGCCGAAGCGGCGGACGAGCCGGCCGAAGTGAGTGTCGACCGTGATGCCGGGAATGCCGAACGCGTTGCCGAGAATGACGTTCGCCGTCTTGCGGCCGATGCCGGGCAGCGTGACGAGGTCCTCGAGGCGGTTCGGCACCTCGCCGCCGAAGCGCTCGACGAGCGCGGCGCCGAGGCCGATCAAGGAGGTGGTCTTGTTCCGGTAGAACCCGGTGGAGCGGATCATCTCCTCGAGCTCCGCCCGGTCGGCGCCCGCGTAGTCGGCGGCCGTGCGGTACCGCTGGAAGAGCGCCGGGGTCGTCATGTTGACGCGGACGTCGGTGCTCTGCGCGGAAAGGATCGTGGCGACGGCGAGCTCGAGCGGGTTGGTGAAGTCCAGCTCGCAGTGCGCGTCGGGGAACGCCTCGGCGAGCGTCCGGGTCATCCGGCGCGCGCGGCGAACCAGCGCGGTGCTCGGCGCGGACGCGGTTTTGCCGGCGCCACTGCGGGGTAGTTGACGGGTGGCTGGTGGCACCCCGCTAGCCTACGGGCCCTTACTGAACCTCAGCCCCACCCCGGACGTCTCCTCAAAGTAGACCCGCAAGACACGCCGGGCGGGTCCACCGTCCGCGACGGCCGCACCGACCTGAGCGAGGATCGACGACACTATGACTGTCTGGTTCGTGTTCGCAGTGCCCTTCGTGGTCATGTTCTTCGCCCTGTTCATGGAGCGGGTCGAATCGCGGCTGCGGCATGTCGCCGTTCAGGAGGACGAGGTCGAGGAGCTGCTGGAGAACGCGCGGCCGGACGAGGTGCGCGCGCTGTACGGGCACGGCATCGGGCGCGCGCTGGAGATGTTCCGGCTGCGGCGCCGCGGCGGCACGAAGCCGCGCCGGACCAAGGTCCGCGCCTAGCCCTACTCAGGAGTAAGCTCGCGGGCTGCCAAGGTCCGCACCGGCTCGACCTGCGGTGCGGGCATGCGACGTGATCCACGGCACACGCCCTACACTCCCAGAGATACCGAGGGCGCCGATGCCCCGGATCGTGGGTCGGCGGCGCCGGCTCGAGTCTGATCGGGAGGGACGAAGGTGGACGAGACCCTTGCCAGGGCCGGCATCTTCCAGGGCGTCGAACCGGCCGCCGCCGAAGCACTCGCCCAGACGCTGGAGACCGTCGAGTTTCCGCGCGGGCACGTCATCTTCGCCGAGGGCGAGCCGGGTGATCGCCTCTACATCATCCAGTCGGGCAAGGTGAAGCTCGGCCGGAAGTCGCCGGACGGACGCGAGAACCTGCTGGGGATCTTCGGACCGGCTGACATGTTCGGCGAGCTGTCGATCTTCGACCCCGGACCGCGGACGTCGACGGCGACCACCGTCACCGAGGTCGTCGCGCGGTCGATGGACCGGCCCGCGCTGCGCCAGTGGATCGCGACCCGCCCGGAGATCGCCGAGCAGCTGCTGCGGGTCGTCGCCCGCAGGCTGCGCCGGACGAACGGCATGCTCGCGGACCTGATCTTCACCGACGTGCCCGGCCGCGTGGCCAAGGCGTTGCTGCAGTTCGCCCAGCGGTTCGGCAGCCAGGAGGCGGGGCTGCTGCGCGTCATGCACGACCTGACCCAGGAGGAGATCGCCCAGTACGTCGGCGCTTCCCGGGAGACCGTCAACAAGGCCCTGGCCGACTTCGCACACCGTGGGTGGCTGCGACTCGAGGGCAAGAGCGTGCTGATCCTGGACCCGGAGCGGCTCGCCCGCCGCGCGCGCTGAAACACCTGACACAAGAAGAAGCCGGGCGCCGCCCCCGACGCGGCGCACCGGCTTCTTGCTTTGCGTGAACCATCCCCCGACGGCCCACGCTCCCCGCCCTCCGGACATTAGGCCCCGACCCAAGATCGCCGGAGGGAGCTTGTCTTGACTAGTTCAACGTACCGGGCTTCGGATCGTTACCAAACCGGCGGGAGAACTTGCTGGCTCTTCATTACATGGGGACTCTCTTGGCTACCCGACCGTTGCCCGGGTTTGGCGGATTTCGGCTCACCGTTATTCAACTGAGACCTACCGGCCGGTAGAACCAACCTCTGGAGGTTTGATCTCCCGCCGAGTGGGTCCGCTCGAAATAAACTGGTACGCGCGTACCAAACCTTGCATACTGGTACGCGTGTCCCACTCCGCTCGTCTGTCCGACTACCGGGCCGCGCTGACCACTCCGGGCGCGGGCGTGCCGGCGATCTTCTCCGTCCTCGCTCGCATGCCCATCGCGATGGTCGGCCTGTCCCTGCTGCTCTACGTGCAGCGGGAGACCGGCTCGTTCGCCATCGCCGGCCTGGTGTCGGCGGGGTCGCTCGTCGGCGTCGCGGCCGGCGCGGTGATCCAGGGCCGGATCATGGACCGGCGCGGGCCGACCGGGCCGCTGCTGGTCACTACCGGGCTCTTCGTGGTGGCCGTGGTCGGCGTGGTGCTCGCGGTCGAGACCGGCCGGCCGACCGCGGTGATCGTGCTGCTCGGCGGGACGGTCGGGTTCACCGAGCCGATGGTCGGCTCCGCGTCACGGGCGCTGTGGGCACACCTGGTCCCGGCCGGCCCGCTGCGGCATGCCGCGTACGCGTACGAGGCGATCAGCATGGAGGTCTTCTTCATCCTCGGCCCGGCCGTCGCCGGCCTGCTGGTCGCCGCGCCGTGGGCGGGCACCGGCGTCGTGCTCGGGGCCGCGTGCATGACGCTCGGCGGCGTCGGGTTCGCGCTGACCGGCGCGGTCCGCGCGGTCCGGCCCGATGACTCCGACCGCGACCTGCTCGGCGCGCTCGCGAGCGCCGGCATGCGGACGGTCGCGCTCGCGGCCCTCGGCTTCGGTGTGACGGTCGGCTTCGTCGAGGTGGCGGTGCCGGCCGCGGCCACGAAGGCCGGGCACGCGCCACTCGGCGGGCTGATGCTCGCGCTGTGGTCGCTCAGCTCGGTGATCTTCGGCGTGTTCTACGCGATGCGACCGTGGCCGCGCGCGATGCACCTGCGCCTGCCGGCCCTGGTCGGCGTGTTCGCGCTGCTGGTCGCGCCGCTGTCGCTGATGACGAGCCTGCTCGCGCTGTCGATCGGGCTGCTCGTCGCCGGCATCTGGATCACGCCGCAGTCGACCACGCACTCGACGGCCATCGAGATCGTCGCCCCGCGCGGGACGGCGACCGAGGCGTTCGGCTGGGTCGTCACGGCCGTGACGCTGGGCCTGGCGGCCGGTCAGTCGATCAGCGGCTACCTGGTGGAGCACGTCGGCGTGCACGCGTCGTTCCTCGCCTCGAGCGGGGCCGGGCTGGCGATCGCCGCGCTCGTGTGGACCCGCCGCGGGACCGTCACGACGTACGCACCCGCCCGCGAGCTCGTCGCCGCCTAGCCAGGTCCCGCCGCGGGCGCGATTTGTCGGTGGGCGCCGCTACCTTGGCGCGCATGAACCTCGACCTCACCGTCACCACCAGCGAGCTGGCCGCTGCCGCGGCGGCTCTCGTCCGGCTCGTGCCGGGCCGGCTCATCGACCCGGTGCTGTCCGGCCTGCTGCTGTCGGCGGCGGCGGACGGCGTGTCGTTGGCGGCGAACGACCGGGAGCGCGCGGCGCGGCTGCGGCGGCCGGCGGTGGTGCACACCGGGGGGCGGGTGCTGGTGCCGGCCAAGCCGCTCGCGGACACGTTGCGCGCGCTGGAGCAGCCGGAGGTGCGGCTCGTGGTCGAGGGGTCGAAGCTCGCCATCCGCTCCCCCGGCGGGCGGTACGCGCTGCCGCTGCTGGACGTCGACGTGCACCCGGGAGTCGCGGCGCCGCCGGAGGCGGTCGGGACGGTCGACGGGGCGTCGTTCGCCGCGGCGCTGACGACGGTGGCGGCGGCCGCGTCGCGTGACGACGCGCTGCCGATGTTCACGGGCGTGCGCCTGCGGTCCGAGAACGACCGGCTGGTCATGGTGGCGACCGACCGGTACCAGATGGCGGTGGCCACGCTGGCGTGGTCGCCTACGGGCTCGGTCGACGCGCTGGTGCCCGCGAGCCTGCTGACCGAGATCGCGCGGCAGGTCGACGGCGAGGTCACGCTGCACGCGGATCGCGACCGGATCGGGCTCGCGTGGGCCCGCTCGGTGGCGACGACGGCCGTGCTGGACGGGAGCTTCCTGCACGAGTCGAAGGTATCTGTGTCCGATGTGGACACGCGGGTCGAGGTCGAGGCGGACGCGCTGGCCGGGGCGGTGCGGCGGGTCGGGCTGTACACCGATGCGCGTGGCGTGATGTTGCTCGAGGTCGGCGACGGCGAGATTCGGCTTCGGGGCGCCGATTCCCGCGCCGGGGAGGCGGAGGAGGGGGTGAAGGCTTCCGTCTCCGGTGGGCGGAGCTCGCAGGCCTATCAGGCGCGGTTCCTCGGGGAGGCGTTACGCGCCTTCTCCGGGAGGAAGGTGCTGGTGGAGATTCAGCCGGGAATGCGGGCGACCGTTTTCCGGGCCGTGGAAGGGGATCCGTTGGAGTTGCGATACGTGGTGATGCCCATGTTGCCGCCCAAGCACTGAGCGATCGGTCCGCTTTTGCCTCGGTCGGCCGGTGCGGTCGGCCGGTGCGGTCGGTCTAAGCGTCAGTCCTGCGTGCGTAGGTAGTCGAGTTGGGCCTTGACGGACCATTCGGCCGGGCTCCACAGCGACTTGTCCACGTCCGCGTAGACGATTTCCACTATCTGCCTCGGGGTTGCGTCCGGACCCAGTTGTTCCAGCGCATCGCGGACCTGGTTCAGGCGGTCTTCTCGGTGGGCCAGGTACTCCGCCGCGATCGTTGCCACGTCCGGGAGTTCCCGGCCGTGGCCCGGCAGGACCGTCGTGCCTTCCGGCTCCTCGATCAGGCGGCGCAGGGTCGTCAGGTACGGGCCCAGGTCCGAGATCACCGTGGTGCCGCGGCCGAGGACCGAGTCGCCGGTGAGCACCGAGCGGGACTCGTTGTGCGTCAGGCGCAGGCAGATCGAGTCTTCGGTGTGGCCCGGGGTGTGGAGGACGCCGAAGGTCAGGCCGGCCGCGTCGAACGTCTCGCCGTCGGTCAGCGGGTCGGCGTCCTGGCACAGGTTAGCGTCCAGGGCGCGGATCGGGGCGTTCGCGCGTGCCGCCAGCCAGGGGGCGCCCTGAGCGTGGTCGGCGTGGCGGTGGCTCAGGACGATCAGCTCGATCGGCGCCTGCTCCAGCACCTTCGTCAGGTGGGGCTCGTCCTCGTAGCCTGGATCGATCACGACCGCCGACTCCGAGCCGGGGGCGCGCAGCAGCCAGGTGTTGGTGCCCTCGAGGGTCATCGAGCCCGGGTTGTTCTCCAGGACCACCGAGGCCACCGGGGTGACCGCACGGAGCTCGCCGTATGCCGGGTGCGCCGTCATGACCTGTCGCTCGGGTCCAGGTGGGACGCGGCGGTGTCGTAGCCCGCGTCGCCGGGCAGGACGATGCGCAACACGTCGCCGTCGCGGGCGACTCTGGGCATCAGCTTGTCGATCCTGCGGTCGCGGCTCATCGCGTCCGCCACCGAGGTGCACTCCTCCAGCTCCGCCAGCGTGGTCCACGTCGGTGGGAGGAGGCCGACCTTGCCCGCCTTCCAGTCGTCCAGGGTCTGCGTCGGGCGGCCCCATCTCGTGTCCGCCGCTTCCGACGTGTCGCCGTCCGGGCGTTGCCCCTCGGGCACGCGGGCGAGGAAGAACCTGGCGTCGAACCGGCGCTTCTCCTCGACCGGCGTCACCCAGTTCGCCCACGGACGCAGCAGGTCCGCTCGCAGCACCAGGCCCGACTCGGCCAGGAAGCCGGCCAGCGACAGCTCGCGGTTCACCAGCTGGGCGCGTGCCTCGGCGAAGGGGCGCACGTCCGAGACGACCGACTCCTCCGACGGGCCGGCCAGCAACACTCCCGACTCCTCGAACGTCTCCCGCACCGCCGCGCACACCAGCGAGCGGGCCAGGCCCACGTCACACGCGAACCGCGACGCCCACCACGACGGCGGCGGGCCGTGCCAGGCAAGCGACGTGTCCGCGTCGCGGCGGTCCACCCCGCCGCCGGGAAACACCGTCATGCCACCCGCGAACGCCATGCCCAGCACCCGGCGCTGCAGGAAGACCTCGAGCCCCGTGTCCGGGTCCGCGTCCCTGACCAGCATGACCGTCGCCGCGTCCTTGGGCGTCGCCGGCGGATCCGGGATCTCGGGCGGGACGAAGCCCGACGGCAGCGTCAGTTCCTTGGGCAGCTCGCGCATTCGCCGAGCCTACGCAGAACCGCCCCCGAAACCGGCAGGATGTGACCATGACCGACACACGGCTGCGTATGGGACTCGTCGGCGCCGGACCGTGGGCGCGCAAGGTGCACGGCCCGGGTGTCGCCGCGCACCCGGGCACCGAGCTCGTCTCCGTGTGGGCGCGCCGGCCGGCGGCGGCCGCCGAGGTCGCCGAACTCACCGGCGCCACGCCGGTCGCGGACTTCGACGACCTGCTCGCCACCGTCGACGCGATCACCTTCGCCGTGCCGCCGGCCGTGCAGGCGCCGCTCGCGCTCCGGGCGCTCGAGGCCGGCAAGCACCTCGTGCTCGAGAAGCCGCTGGCCGGGACCGTCGACGAAGCCGAGCTGCTCGTCGCGGCCGCGGACCGGGCGCACGCCACCACGCTGATGATGCTGACCTTCCGGTACGCGCCGGAGGTCCGCGAATGGCTCGCCGAGGTCCACGGGCTCGGCGGCTGGCACGGCGGGTCCGCGCGCTGGATGTCGTCAACGCTGCTCGACACCAAGTACGAGTTCTCCCGCTGGCGCCACGACGGCGGCGCGCTCACCGACATCGGCCCGCACGTGTTCGACCTGCTCGACGCCGCCCTCGGGCCCGTCACCGAGGTGCTGTCCGCGCACTTCGCCGAGGCCGGCGACGTCTGGCACGTCCTGCTCGGCCACGCCGGCGGTGCGACGAGCACGTCGACGCTCACCATGCACACGCCGGCCGTCCCGCCGATCAACGACTTCTCCGTGTTCGGCGCCAACGGCTACCGCGCGCTCGACGCGACCGGCGACGCGCGGGTGCGCTACGCCGCCCTGCTCGACGAGTTCGTCGCCTTGGTGGGCGAGGGGCGCACCGAGCACCCCTGCGACATCCGCCGCGGCCTGCACATCCAGCGCCTGCTGCGGGCGGTCACCGACGCCGTGGCCGACGACCGCGCCGGCCGTCAGGTCGCCGGCGGGTAACCGCGCCCCTCCTGGTTCGGCGACGTGCCGTTGATGATCACCGGGCCGCCGCTCGCGCGCGGGGAGTCGCCCGGCCGTCCGTGCCGGCCCGACCACGAGCTGGACGACGTGCTGCCCTGCTCCTGGTTCTCCCGGCGCGCCAGCTCGTCCTGCAGCTCCCGGAGCAGGTTGCGCTCCTGGGTGTTGAGGATGTCGTCGCCGAACGCCGCCGAGTGGTTGTCCTTGCTCGCCGGCACGAGCCGCGGGCGCGTCGCGTCCTTCGGCTTGGGCCGCCGCCGCGGGGACGGCCGCGAGATCGACGGCGTGGCGATGCTCAGCGCGGAGGGCGGCAGCTCGTCCGGGTCCTCGTCGGCCTCCTCGGGTAACCGCTCCTGCGCGAACGCCTCGGCCGGCTCGGGGACCAGGACGGGGCCGGATGCGGCCTGCGGCTGGTCCGCGACCAGCTCCGCCGGCGCGTCCGGTGGGGGCAGCTTGATGGGCTTGTGAACCAGCGTCTGCTCTTCCGGCGTCTCGGGCGGCGGTTCGGGCCGGCGCAGCTCGACGGGCGGCGGCAGCGTGCCCGCCGGTGGCGTGGGCAGCGACCTCTCCGGGCGCAGCTCGATCGGGGGCGGCAGGTCGTCGGGAGCCGCGGCCTGCGGCAGCTCGATCGGTGGCGGAAGGGTACGTGCCGGACCGCCGGGCCCTTCGGCCCTCGGCAGGTCCACCGGGCGAGGCACGGCCCGGTTCATCTCGGTCGGCGCGTCCGCCGGACCGTTGTGCCGCTGGTCGCCGGCGAACGGTTGCGTCCGGACCGGCTCGACCGGACTCATCCGCGGCCTGTTTGCCGAGTCCGGTTCAGCGAAAGGGACCTGCCGCGCGCAGCGCATCGCCTCCTGGTGGTAGTCGCCCGGCTGGTTGCCGTCCACCAGCACCTCGACCGAGGCGCGAATGCCGGCGCGGCGCAGCGCGTACTCCACGCGGTAGGCGGTCGCCGGGGCGAACCCGCCCGGGCCGACCCCGACCAGCACGACGCGGTGCGGCACCGGACCGGACACCGGGCCCGCCGGCGTCAGCCGCCACACGCACCAGACCGACCGCACGTCGGGCAGCACGTCCAGCACCGGCCGGACGGCGTCCGCGACACCGCGGTCGGGCTCCCGGCCGTCGACGGCGCCGACCGCGAAGCGGTGCCGGCCCGCCGGCACCGGCTCCCGAACCACGAGCCGGTCGATGACCGACGGGTCGAGGTAGGTGTCCGAGAACAGCGACTCGAGGTCGCGCTGCTGGGTTTTCGACAGGACGACGCGTCCCGCCACGAGACACCCGGCGACGAACTCCAGCGAGCGGTCCAGCTCGGCGGAGGCGAGCATCTGGCGCGCGTCGCACAGTGCGTCGTCGTCCAGCCGGCCGGCAAGGCTCAGCAGGAGATCGTGTATTCGGATCGGCAACGCGACGCCCTGCCGATTCCCCCGTGGCACCTGGGTCACGGTCGCTCCTTCCGCATTTCGTCTTTCGCTCGACGGGCAGCGCGGAATCGGCTCAGCCCTGGTGCACGACCATCCCGGGCAGCAGCGGTTCGGATGCCGCGAGGGCCGCCTGGTGGTAAGGCGGGAGATCGATGCCCTCCGGCATGACCTCGACACCCGGCTCGTACGTGCCGAGCGCCCGCAGCACACGCTGCAGCTCCCCGGTCAATCGAGCGCATCCGGCTGTAGCCGTGACGAGCACGATCCTCGTGGCCGGGCCGAGGCCAGACCGGTGCCGTCGCCAACTCCCACGCACGTCGACCAGCTCGGGCCGGCCTTGGAGGACCGCCCCGAGCACTACCGCTTCGGAGTCCCCCGCGTTCACCCGTTCGGGCGACTCCGAGGTGAATGTGTAGTCGACTTCGTCGATTTGGTCCACCCAGGGCACCGCGTGCAACCGGCCCGCGTCGGCGCCCGCGTCGAGCAGCGCGGCGTTGAGCAGCAAAGACTCCCGCGCGGTGATCGCCACCCGCTCCCGCAGGAGGGTGAGCGGCAGCGCGCGGGCGAGCGCGTCGAGCGCACCGCCGGCGAGCCAGTCCCGCAGCCGCCACAGCTGGCGGTCGGGCAGCCGGCCGGCCAGCCGGAGAAGAAGCTCGTGGCAGGGATCTTCCAGCTCGGGCATTTCGGACCTCCGGTTGTCAGGACACCTCGACGATCAGCTCGACCTCGACCGGCACGCCAAGCGGCAGCTCGGCGACCCCGACCGCGGAGCGGGCGTGGCGGCCCGCGTCCCCGAAGATCTCGCCGAGCAGCTCGGACGCGCCGTTGACCACCGCGGGCTGGCCGGTGAAGCCCTCGGCGGACGCGACGAACCCGACGACCTTGACCACGCGGGTGATCGCGTCGACGCCGACCAGGTCGTGCACCGCGGCGACGGCGTTGAGCGCGCACGTGCGGGCGTGGCCCTTCGCCTCCTCGGGGCTGACCTCCTGGCCGACCTTGCCGGTGGCCGCGATCGTGCCGTCGACGAAGGGCACCTGACCTGCGGTGTAGACCAGGTTCCCGGTGCGCACCGCGGGCACGTAGGCCCCGGCGGGCGCGGGCACCGCGGGCAGCTCGATGCCGAGTTCCTTGAGCCGGTCACTCCAGGTCATCTACTCGCCCTTCGGACGCTTGAGGTAGGCCACCATCTGCTCGCCGGTCGGGCCGGGCAGCACGGTCACGAGCTCCCAGCCGTCCTCACCCCACTGGTCGAGGATCTGCTTGGTCGCGTGGATCAGCAGCGGCACCGTGGCGTACTCCCACTTGGTCATGGACCCGGACGTTACCCGGCCGGGTGACGCCTATCGTCGCGGCATGTCCCCCGTCACCGAGCCGCCGGCCGCCGCGGTCCGCACCGCGACCACCGCCGACATCCCCGACCTCGTCGAGCTGCGCGGCATGCTGTTCGCCGGCCTGGCCGGCGGCTGGGGTCCGCCGACCACGGGGACCGGCTGGCGGGAGGCGTGCGCGGCCGCGTTCGCCGACCAGCTCGCCGCCGAGGACATGCGGATCGTCGTCATCGACGGGGCCGGCGACTCCGGCCGGCTCGCCGCGTGCGGGCTCGGCGTGGTCGACCAGCGGCTGCCGAGCCCGTACAACGCGAGCGGCCTGGTCGGGCACGTCTTCGGGATCGTGACCCGCCCGGACTACCGCAGGCGCGGCTACGCGCGGGCGATCCTGACCGCGCTGCTGACGTGGTTCGACGACCGCGGCCTGACCCGGGTCGATCTCAACGCGAGCGCCGACGGACACGCGCTGTACCGCAGTCTCGGGTTCGCGCTGCACCCCGACCCCGCGATGCGCCGGAACCGCTGAGTACACCCCAGTAAGGTTTTCTCATGGAAGGCTGGCGGGTGATCGCGACCGTCCTGCTGGCGGTCGCCGGGTTCGTGATCGTCCTGCTGACGATGGCCAAGACCCGCGACCGCGCCGGGGCCACGAGCGGCACGGTCGCACTCAACGGCGTCATCGCGTTCACGGCCCTCGTCGTGCTGTGTGTACTGACGCTGACCGTGCTGCCCGCGACCGCCGCGTGGATCCTCGTCGGGCTCGTCGGCGCGACCGTCACAGTGATGCTCCTCGCTAGTTGAGCTCCTGGCGGGCGCCTGCCCGAACTGTCCACATACCCTGAATTCGTGACCACCTCCACGCCTTGGCCGGAGCCCGTTTCGCGGGCGCGCCTGCACGTGGTCACCGGCAAGGGCGGCACCGGCAAGACGACGGTCGCGGCGGCCCTCGCGCTGGCGCTCGCGACCGGCGGCCGGCGCGTGCTGCTCGTCGAGGTCGAGGGCCGCCAGGGCATCGCCCAGCTCTTCGACACCCAGCCGCTGCCGTACGCGGAGAAGCGGATCGCGGCCGCGCCCGGTGGCGGCGAGGTGCGCGCGCTGCACGTGGACGCCGAGGCCGCGCTGCTCGAGTACTTCGCGATGTTCTACAACCTCGGCTTCGCCGGGCGGACGCTGCGCCGCATGGGCGCCATCGAGTTCGCCACCACGCTCGCGCCGGGCCTGCGGGACGTGCTGCTGACCGGCAAGGTCAAGGAGACCGTCGGCCGCACTGACGAACACGGCCGGCACATGTACGACGCGGTCGTGCTGGACGCCCCGCCGACCGGCCGGATCGTGAAGTTCCTCGACGTCACCAAGGCCATGGCCGACCTCGCGAAGGTCGGCCCGATCAAGGGCCAGAGCGACGGCGTGGTGCGGCTGCTGCACTCGCAGGACACCGCCGTCCACCTGGTCACGCTGCTCGAGGAGATGCCGGTCCGGGAGACCATCGAGGCGGTCACCGAGCTCGCCGCCGCGGACCTGCGGCCCGGCGCGGTGATCGTCAACCGGGTCCGCCCGCCGCGGCTGCCGGCCCGCTCGCTCACCCCCGCCGCGGGCGGCCGGGTCGACGCCTCCCGCGTGCGCGCCGGCCTGACCAGCGCCGGGCTGGACCTCGCGCCCGAGGACGTCGACGGCCTGGTCGAGGAGACCGTCGAGCACGCGATCCGGGTGCTCGCCGAGCAGGCCGCCCGCGAGCAGCTCGCGGAGGTCGACCTGCCGGCCCTCGAGCTGCCGGACATCACCGACGGCATGGACACCGCGGCCCTCTACGAGCTGGCCGAGGCGCTGGTCGAGCAGGGGGTGCGATGACCGCCGAGCTCGACGTCGACAAGCTGATCGACGACCCCGACATCCACGTCATCGTGTGCTGCGGGTCCGGCGGGGTCGGCAAGACGACCACGGCCGCGGCCATCGCGGTGCGGGCCGCCGAGCGCGGCCGCAAGACGGTCGTGCTGACCATCGACCCGGCACGTCGCCTCGCCCAGGCGCTCGGCCTGCGCGAGCTGGGCAACACGCCCAAGGAGGTCGAGGTCGACGGGTTCGAGCCGGCCGGCCAGCTCTCCGCGATGATGCTGGACATGCGCCGCACCTTCGACGACATGGTGCTCGCGCACGCCGGCGAGAAGCGGGCCCAGGAAGTGCTCGCGAACCCGTTCTACAAGACGATCTCCAGCTCGTTCTCCGGCACGCAGGAGTACATGGCGATGGAGAAGCTGGGCCAGCTCGCCGGCGAGGGCCGGTGGGACCTGATCGTCGTGGACACCCCGCCCAGCCGTTCCGCGCTCGACTTCCTCGACGCGCCGCAGCGGATGTCCTCCGCGCTCGACGGCCGGATGATCAGGTTGCTCGCCGGACCGGCGCGGACCGGCGGCTGGGGCGTCCGGAAGGTGGTCGGCGCCGGGATCATGCTGTTCGCGAAGGCGGTCTCGACGATCGTCGGCGGCCAGTTGCTCGCCGACGCGTCCGCCTTCGTGCAGGCCTTCGACAGTATGTTCGGCGGCTTCAAGCAGCGGGCCAGAAAGACCTACGAGCTGCTCCGTTCGGGCGGTACCGCGTTCCTCGTGGTCGCCACGCCCGAGCCGGACGCCTTGCGTGAGGCGAGCTACTTCGTGGAGCGGCTGGCCGCCGAGGACATGCCGCTCTCCGGTCTGGTGATCAACCGGACCCACCCGGTGCTGACGAAACTCTCCGCGGCCCGGGCGATCGCCGCGGCGGACAACCTGGAGCGAGGCGGCGACGCGCCGCTGGCCACCGCGGTACTGCGCCTGCACGCCGACCGGGTGGCGATGCACCAGCGTGAGCGTCGCCTGCTGGCCCGGTTCACGAAGGCACATCCTTCGGTGCCCGTGGTCGGCGTGCCGGCCATGCCCGCCGACGTGCACGACCTGCGCGGTCTGCGCGGCATCGGCGAGCGGCTGGCCGGGGGCTGAGGCCCCTCGGGTCAACCGACCCGCACGTCCTCGTCCAGATCGACGTGGTTGCGCCGGGCCGTCTGCAGCACGTCGAGCCAGGACGTCACGTCCGGCCGGCGGCGCAGCAACGCGCGCCGCTCACGCTCCGTCATGCCGCCCCACACGCCGAACTCGATCCGGTTGTCGAGCGCCTCAGCCAGACATTCCGTGCGTACCGGGCACGCGATGCACACGAGCTTGGCCTTGCGTTGCTCCTTGCCCCGGACGAACAGCCCGTCCGGGTCCTCATCGCGGCATGACGCGTTGACCCGCCAGTCCGCCTGTTCCATGTACATAACCCCCGCCCCTACCGTCGTCGCGACCTTCACCCCGGACCCCCTCGATGCCGGAGTGCCGATATGTGGAATACGTGTGAAACGCGTATCCCGTTCGGTGGATGTCGTTGAGACGTTGACGGACTCTAGGGCCCGACGGTTCCCACTTGTATGGCGGGGTTCACAGCCGTTACGGAATGTCAATAACTCCGTCGGGTAACGCGAGCTTGATCCCACCGCCGCGTACCCTGGTCGCCGTGCGAGTCGGAGACGGTCTGCTGAAGATGCTCGGTCTGTGCCTGCTCGCCGGCGTGCTCGTCGCCGGCATGCTGTTTCCCGTGGTGGGAGCGCTGGGGGTGGCGTCCAACCGGGCGAGCGACACCATCGACAGCGTTTCCGCGGACCTGGTGGCCACCGACCCGCCACTCATCACCACGATCACCGACGCCAAGGGCAAGGCCATCGCGTACCTGTACGACCAGTACCGGGTGCCGGTCACGCCCGACCAGATCTCGCCGACGATGAAGGCCGCGCTGATCTCGGTCGAGGACCGCCGCTTCTACGAGCACCACGGCGTGGACTGGAAGGGCACGGTCCGCGCGCTCATCAGCAACCAGACCGGCGAGGACGTGCAGGGCGCGTCGACGCTGACCCAGCAGTACGTGAAGAACTACCTGATCAACGTGGTCTACCGGGACCAGATCGGCACCGACGAGGCCGATCCGGGCAAGAAGATCGAACGTGAGCGTGCCCAGGAGCAGACGGTCACCCGCAAGCTCCGCGAGGCCCGGCTCGCCATCCAGCTCGAGCAGTCGATGAGCAAGGAGGAGATCCTCGCCGGGTACCTCAACGTGGTCGAGTTCACCGACCGCGTGTTCGGCGTGGGTGCCGCGGCCCGCTCGTACTTCAACACGACGCCCGACAAGCTGACCGTCGCGCAGTCCGCCCTGCTCGCGGGCATGGTCAACAACCCGAGCCTGTACAACCCGTGGCGCCGGCCGAAGGAGACGCTGGAGCGGCGCAACTTCGTGATCGACAAGATGGTCGAGACGAAGAGCCTCTCGCCGGAGAACGCGGCGGAGGCGAAGAAGGAGCCGCTCGGCACCGCGCCAAAGCCGCGCAAGCCCGCCTCGAACTGCGTCGGCGCCGGCCCCGAGTACGGCTTCTTCTGCCAGTACGTCGAGGACTACCTGCGCAAGATCGGCTTCTCCGAGGACCAGCTCTACACCGGCGGCTACACGATCAAGACCACGTTCGATGCGCGGGCCACGAGGATCGCGAAACGCGCGGCCGAGGCGCAGGTGCCGAAGAACACGCTCGGCATCAACAACTCGATGGCGATCATCAAGCCGGGTACGGAGCACCACGAGGTCACCGCGCTGGTCTCCAACCGCGACTACGGCCTGAACGTCGAGGCCAACCAGACCCAGTTCGCCTACCCGTACGGCGTGATGAACAAGTTCGGCGCCGGCTCGATCTTCAAGATCTTCACGGCGGCCGCCTTCCTGGAGAAGGGCGGCGGCATCAACACCACGATCAAGACGCCGCACTCGTACGTGTCGAAGGTGTTCAAGGGTGGCGGCGAGAGCTGCCCGTCCACCGGCGAGCCCGACACCCGCTGGTACTGCCTGACGAACTTCGGCGAGTCATCGAACTACCCGCCGGAGATGCCGCTGCAGAAAGCGCTGGCCACGTCGCCGAACACCGGCTTCGTGATCCTCGAGGAGCGGGTCGGCATGGGCAAGGTCGTCGACATGGCGAGCCGGCTCGGCCTGCGCGAGACGATGGCCACGAACCTGCTCGGCCAGAAGCCGGACCCGAAGGCCAAGCGGGCCGAGGTCAAGATGAGCCAGAAGCAGTTCTTCGGGCCGAAGGGCAACAGCCCGGGCAACGGGTCGTTCACGCTGAGCCCGGCTCCGCTGTCCACGCTGGAGCTGGCCAACGTCGGCGCCACCCTGATGAGCGGCGGCATGTGGTGCCCGCCGACCCCGATCGCCGAGGTCCTCGACCGCAACGGCAAGAAGGTCAACTACAGCGAGCAGCCGTGCGAGCAGGCGGTTTCCAAGGGTCTGGCGAACACGCTGGTCACCGGCATGTCCAAGGACGACACCGAGGGCACCGCTGCCCGCGCGGCGGACCAGTACAAGTGGACGCGGCCGATGCTCGGCAAGACCGGCACCACCCAGGAGAGCAAGTCGGCCGGCTTCGTCGGCGCCACCCCGCAACTCGCCGGCGCGGTGCTCGTGTTCAACGACGGCAACAGCCCCGAGGGCATCTGCGACAGCGGGCCCGGCGCGGTGTACCTGTGCGGCGACAACGGCAACATCTTCGGCGGCAAGGCGCCTGCGCGGACGTGGTTCGACGCGATGTCCGGGATCATGGCCGGCAAGCCGGTCCGCGGGCTGCCGCCGACCGACCCGCGGTTCGTCAACGGCGGGCCGGGCAGCCAGGTGCCGGACGTGGTCGGCTACAGCGAGCAGGAGGCGCGCGACCGCCTGCAGCAGGCGGGCTACCGGGTCGCCGTGGAGGAGATCAACTCCTCGTCCGCGAAGGGCACCGTGGTAAGCCAGTCGCCGCGCGGCAGTGCGCTGGCCGGCGAGCTGATCACGATCGGGATCAGCACCGGCTACCTGCCGCCGCCGCAGACGTCGGAGACGCCGTCGTCCAAGCCGAAGCCGCCGCCCAGCGGTGGCGGCCGGCCGCCCAGCGGAGGCGGCGGTGGTGGGGGCGGTGGTCCCGGCCCCGGCGGCGGGGGCGGCGAACCCGGCCCCAGGTAGCCGTCAGCCCTGAAGCTTGGCGCGAACCGAGGCGGCCACCCGGCCGCCCTCGGCGCGTCCCGCGATCTTGGCGTTGGCGGCCTTCATGACCTGGCCCATCTGCCGCTGACCCGGTGCCTCGCCGAGCTGCGCGGTGACGTCGGCGACGGCCTCGGTGACGATCGTCTCGAGCTCGTCGTCGGTGAGCTGCTTCGGCAGGTACTCGGTCAGCACGGCGGCCTCGTCCTGCTCGGCCTGCGCGCGCTCGGCCCGGCCCGCGCCGGCGAAGGCCTCGGCGGCCTCCCTGCGCTTCTTCACCTCGCGCGTGAGGACCTTCTGGACCTCGGCGTCGGACAGCTCGCGGGCCACGTCCCCGGCGACCTCCTCGGTCGTGAGCGCGGCCAGCGCCATGCGCAGCGCGGCCATCCGGGTCGACTCGCGAGCCTTGATGGCCGCCGCGAGATCGCCCTGCAACCGTGCCTTGAGCTCTGCCATGCGGGGAACCCTACTGGCCGGTGCCGGTCACCCGGAGCACGCATCTACGCTCGGGGTGTGGTTTCTCTGGCACGAAACATCGGACGCGCGGCACTCGGCGCCACCGCGCTGGGGACCGCGACCGTGGCGTACGCGGCCGGCTTCGAGCGCACGCACTGGAAGCTGCGGCAGGCGACCTTGCCGGTCCTGGCGGAGGGCGCGCGGCCGCTGCGCGTGCTGCACATCTCCGACCTCCACATGCTGCCCGGCCAGAAGTCGAAGCAGCGCTGGGTGTCCGAGCTCGCCGACCTCAAGCCGGACCTGATCGTCAACACCGGTGACAACCTCGCGCACAAGGGCGCGGTGCCGGCCGTGCTGCGCGGCCTCGGCCCGCTGCTCGACCTGCCCGGCGTGTTCGTGTTCGGCAGCAACGACTACTACGCGCCGCGGCCCAAGAACCCCGTCCGGTACCTGATCAAATCGAAGCGCCGGGTCCACGGCATCCCGCTGCCCTGGCGCGACCTGCGCGCCGCCCTCGTCGAACGCGGCTGGCACGACCTCACGCACGTCCGCCGCCTGCTGACCGTCGAGGGCCAGACGATCGCGGTAGCCGGCGTCGACGACCCGCACCTGCACCGCGACCGGTACTCCGACATCGCCGGCCGCCCGGACCGGTCCGCCACGCTGCGCCTGGGCATCACCCACTCGCCCGAGCCGCGCGTCCTGGACGCCTTCGCGGCCGACGGCTACGACCTCGTCATGGCGGGCCACACCCACGGCGGCCAGCTCCGCGTACCCGGCTACGGCGCGATCGTCACCAACTGCGAGCTGGACCGTTCACGGGCGCGTGGTGCGTCCCGGTGGGGCGCGCACATGTGGCTGCACGTCTCCGCGGGCCTCGGCACGTCCCCGTACGCGCCGGTGCGCTTCGCCTGCCCACCCGAGGCGAGCCTGCTGACCCTCGTCCCCCGCCCGACCGGCACGAACACCCCAGAGAACGCCAAACATGGGGCACGGTTCGGGGCAGGGGCGGACGTCAGCTAGACTCTGCCGCGTACCACCGGGGTGTGGCGCAGCTTGGTAGCGCGCTTCGTTCGGGACGAAGAAGTCGCAGGTTCAAATCCTGTCACCCCGACCAATTTGGGTTGCTTGTGCCCGCGGAGAGCGCGGGCCTTAATTGGTCGTCATCGGTTTCTGGGGGGCGACCCCCCAGACCCCCACGGTGCGAGCTTTTTCTGACCCGGCGCTGGTGACGTTACGTCGTTACCAGCGCCGGTTCGTCTTTGGTTTCTGTTTTCAAGAGCCCGGGCCGGTAGTTCGGCCATGTCAGGCCCGTCGGGTCGGCCATGTCTTATACGGTCGTTGAATGCCTTGGCTAATTCTGTGAGGGTCGGGCACGGTCATTTGTCTTCGTCCAGTTTGCCTTCCTTGCGGCTTCTTGCCACCAGCTTTCTGACGTTGGCGAGGGCGCCGCAGTCGCTGTCTATCTGGCGGTTTCGTTCCTCCAGAAATGCCTCGCCCAGGTCTTTTCGGGCTCGTTCGCCCAGTTCTTCTCTCGCCGGGTTCAGGATCGTCAGTTCCTCTTCCGCCAGGTGGTGGTTGATCGTGCCCGACAGTTCCTCCACCGCGTCGTCGAAGGCCTTCGTGTTGGTGCCCTTCAGTTCCAGCACCTTCAGCAGCGCCTCGTGGCCCTCCGCGTGCTCCTCCTCGCCGTGCTCGGCCTCGTGCGTGCCCACCGCCGAGCGTTTGCGCAGCTTCGGGTACACGTACTTCTCCTCTGCCTCGGCATGCGCGACCAGCACGGCCGCGAGCGCGTCGCGCACGGACTCGCGGTCGGAGCTCGCGTCGCGGAGATTGCGGAGCAGTTCCTCGAAGAGCCGGTGATCGTCCAGGATCAGGTCGATCACATCGCCGGACACGGGCCGGTGAACATCGACGACATCGTTCATGGGCACAGTTCTACCTGCCCGCCACGGGTTCGGCCGATCGGCGACACAGCACGCTCGATGAGGCAGGATCGAGGCGTGAGCAACCACCCCATGGCCGAGGTCCCCGACGCACTTTTCGCCGACGCCGATGCCGAGGCGCGCTGGCGCGACCGGTTCACCGCCGCGCGCGTCTCGCTGCCGCGGTGGGCGCACGACGCACCCGATCGCAACCTCTACCTGTCGAACTCGAGCGGGGTCTGGGAGGTCTACGCCTGGGACCGGGCGACCGGCACGCACCGGCAGGTCACCGACCGGCCGAACGGCACGTCCTACGCCGCGATCGGTCCCGACGGCGAACACATCTGGTGGTTCGCCGACTCCGACGGCGACGAGTTCGGCAGCTGGGTCCACGAGCCGTTCGCCGGGCGGCCCACCACCGACGAGCCCAGGCCGGCCGTGCCCGGCAGCGTCCCCGGCTATCCGGCCGGCATCGAGATCGGCCGCTCGGTCAACGCGGTCGGCGTCTCCAACGACGACGGCACGTCGGTCTTCGTGTCCCGCGCCGGCGGCGAGGCGAAGGTCGTCTACCACGACGAGCACGACGGCGGCGTGGCCGCGCTCTCCCGCGACGAGACGTTGCTCACGATCGAGCACTCCGAGCACGGCGACAACCGGCATCCGGCGCTGCGCGTGCTCTCGGTCGCCGACGGCAGCACGGTCGCCGAGAAGTGGGACGGCAAGGGCAAAGGCCTCGACGCCGTCGGTTTCAGCCCGGTCGACGGCGACCAGCGGCTGCTCGTCCTGCACGAGCGGCACGGCCGCGAGGAGCTGCTGATCTGGGACGTCGCGGCCGACACCGAGACGGAGATCTCGCTCGACCTGCCGGGCGAGGTGACCGCCGACTGGTACCCCGACGGCTCCGCGATCGTCGTCATGCACACTCACGAGGCGCGCAACACCCTGCACCGCTACGACATCGCCACCGGCACACTGACTACATTAGACACTCCAAACGGGACGATCGGCGCCGCCGCGGTGCGGCCGGACGGCACGGTCGAGTACGCGTGGTCGAACGCGGCGCAGCCGCCGGTCGTGCGGGCGCAGTACCCGGACGGGACCGAGCGCGTGCTGCTCGAGCCGCCGGGGCACAAGGCGCCGCCGTCGGTCGAGCTGATGGACGTCTACGTGCCGGTCGCCGACTTCGGCCAGGTGCACGCGCTGTACGCGCGCCCGGCACACGCGCCGGACGGCCCGCTGCCGACGATCTTCACGCTGCACGGCGGCCCGCACTCGGCGGACGAGGACCGGTTCTCGGCGTACCGGGCGGTGTGGCTGGACGCCGGTTTCGCGGTGGTGCACGTCAACTACCGCGGCTCGACGGGCTACGGCTCGGCATGGCGCGACGCGATAGAGGGCCGGCCGGGGCTGACGGAACTCGAGGACGTGGCGGCGGTGCACGCGTGGGCGGTCGACAAGGGCCTCTCGGACCCGGCGAAGTGCCTGGTCAACGGCGCGTCGTGGGGTGGGTACCTGGCGCTGCTGGCGCTGGGCACGCAGCCGTCGCTGTGGGCGGCGGGCATCGCGGGCGTGCCGGTGGCCGACTACCTGGCGGCGTACGCGGACGAGATGGAGCCGCTGCGCGCGTTCGACCGCGCGCTGTTCGGCGGCTCGCCGGACGAGGTGCACGACCGGTACGTCGAGTGCTCGCCGATCACGTACGTGGACCAGGTGCGCGCCCCGGTGCTCGTCGTGGCGGGCGAGAACGACCCTCGCTGCCCGATCCGCCAGATCGACAACTACCTGGACCGCCTGGCGGTGCGGCACGCGTCGTACGAGGTCTACCGCTACGACGCCGGCCACGGATCGCTGGTGGTGGCGGAGACGATCAAACAGATGGCGATCGAAGTCCACTTCGCCCGCCGCGCCCTGGACCTGCACTAAGGGCTGGTCGTCGAGGGCCACGACTGCGACAGCCGGCCGCCGGACCTCCCGCGCGCACGCGCGCGTGCAGAACGCCAGAAACGTAGCCCCCGCCCTCTCCGGGGGCACCCCTCGTGACCGTCAGTTTACCGGGGGCACCGACAAACAGGGAGGTCACGGCCGTTCTGTGGACAAGTCGGCCGGTTGTGGACAAGTAAGAACCCGCGAGTCCCGGGCAGTGGACTCGCGGGTTCTGTGGTGCCGGGATTCGCTGTCGGGTCGCGAAGTCCCGGGGTCTCATGCCTTGGCGGTCTGGGCCTGCCACATCCAGTGCTGCTTCTCCAGCTCCTGGGCGATCTCGATCAGCAGGTCCTGCGTGACCAGGTCCGACTTGTCCGTCTCGTCGATGCGCTTGCGCAGGCGCTTGATCAGCTCGCCGAGGATGGACACGATCGCGGCGACCGTGTGCTCCACCGACTGCCAGTTGTCCGGGTACTCGGGGATCCCGGAGCTCTCCACGACGGTCTTCGCCTTCCCGTTCGGCGAGATGCCGATCGCGTTCGCGCGTTCCGCCACGTCGTCCACGTAGTTCCGCGCCGCGGTCACCAGCTCGTCGAGCTGGAGGTGCGCGCTGCGGAAGTTCGGGCCGACCACGTTCCAGTGCGCCTGCTTCGCGATGAGCGACAAGTCGACCAGGTCGACCAGCGTCGCCTGGAGGATCGCGCCGGTCGCCTCGCGGTCGGCGTCGCCCAGAGGACTCGTGATAGGTGACTTGCTCATGACAACCTCCGTCCGCTCACGACAACGGACGGCGTACCCACACCCATGCCCGTCACACGCGAGTTGTGGCGAACTCCACGACTTGTAACCCGATAGTGCGAAGGGTGGCCGTCACCTTCACGTCCGTGCACTCGCCGTCCGCCCCGAAGACGACCTCCGCGGAGTTGATGGCGGCGCCCAGCGGTGTCGGCCAGCCGCGCAGCGCGTGCACTATCGAGCGCAGCGAGGTGAGGGTGGTGACCGCGGCCTGCCAGCCACGCGCCGCCGCGACGCAGCCGACCGCGCGGCCGTCGAGGTATGGCGGCTCGTCTTCGCGCATGTCCTCGACGTAGTCCAAGGCGTTCTTGACCAGGCCGGACACCGTGCCGTGGTAGCCGGGCGACACCAGCACGACCCCGTCCGCCGCGCGCAGCTCGTCCACCAGCCGCTGGGCTTCCGGCGACCGCTCGGGCACGGCCGGGTCGTAGAACGGCAACACCAGATCGGCCCCGGACACCAGCGTCGTCTTCGCGCCGGCCTGTGCGGCACCGTCGAGGGCGATCCGCAACGCCCGCTCTGACTGCGAGTCGGCGCGCAGTGACCCTCCGATGCCCACCACGTTGACCGTCACATCACCGATCATTCCCCATCCGGTGACACGGTGGCGACGCCCGGGCTCGAGGTGCAGACGAACCGCGTCGGCGCTGTATAGCCTTGCCGTCGGCAACGTGGGAGGCCGAGCATGTCAACACTGCTGAACAGGATTCCGCCGTCCGTTCAGGGTGCCGCACTCCACGCTGCCTTCGCGCTGCCGCAGCCCGCTCGCCGCCTCCTCGCCGGTCCCCCGATCCGCCGCGACGGCCTCGAGCTCTCCCTCGACGCACAGCTGATGCTGCGCATGATCGCGCTCGCCGACATCAACCTCAACGGCGCGACCCCGGCCGCCGCCCGCGCGACGCTCGAGGCCGGCCGCACGGTGCTCGGCGGTCCGATCGTGCCCGGCGTGCGCACCCGCAACCTCAACCTGCCGGCGACCGACGGCACGATGCCCGCGCGGCTGTACGAGCCGGCGAACCTGGCGGCCGGCTCCCCGCTGCTCGTCTACTACCACGGCGGCGGCTGGGTCATCGGCAGCCTCGACACCCACGACGGCCTCTGCCGCTACCTTTCGCACCACGCCAACCTGCGCGTGCTCTCCGTCGGCTACCGGCTGGCCCCCGAGTACCCGTTCCCGGTCGCGGCCGACGACGCGTACGCCGCCTACCGGTACGTCGTCGAGAACGCCGAGACGCTCGGCGCCGACCCGGCGGCCGTCGCGGTCGGCGGCGACAGCGCGGGCGGCAACCTGGCCGCGGTCGTCTGCCTCGACACGGTCCGCAAGGGCGGCCCGCGACCGGTCTTCCAGCTCCTGTTCTACCCGGCCACCGACCCGTCGGTGCGCCGCCGCTCCCGCGACCTGTTCGCCGACGGCTTCTTCCTCACCGACTACGACATGACCTGGTTCATCGACCACTACTGCCCCGACGTGGAGAGCCGGACCGACCCGCGGGTCGCGGTGCTGCTCGCCGAAGACCTGCGCGGCGTGCCGCCGACCTACCTCGCGACCGCCGGCTTCGATCCGCTGCGAGACGAGGGCAACGCGTTCGCCGACCGGCTGCGGGAGGCAGGCGTGCCGGTGGTGAAGCGCCAGCACGACGATCTGATCCACGGCTTCGCGAGTTTCATCAGCCTCGGTACGCGGTTCCGGGAAGCCGTCTCGGAAGCGGCCGGCGCTCTGCGCACGGGCCTCGCGCTGCGCTCCCGTGCGAATGTCGTCGACATCTTCCGCCCGACCGCGTAAACGCACCGACAGCACGCAGAAGGCCGCGGGCTCGTGAACGAGGTCGGCACGGTCGCGAGCAACGAGGTCAGCTGCCCGCTGACCGGCGCGAGAATGCTCGGCCAGGACCGGTCGCGGATCCTCGACCGCGGCCTCGACCGCGGCGGATTGCTCGGCTCGTCTGTGCCCGCTTGACGGCTACCGGTCAGGTCTCGACTCGCTCGGCCGCTCGCCGGCCGGCACAGTCGGGGCAGTATCCCCAGAAAACGACCTCGGCCTCGTCGACCGCGAACCCCGAGGCGTCGGAGGGGTCGAGACACGGCGCGACGCCGACGACGCAGTCGACGTCCTCGGTACGGCCGCAGACCCGGCAGACGAGGTGATGGTGGTTGTCGGCGGTGCGGGTCTCGAATCGCGCGGGGTGGCCCGCGGGCTCGATCCGCCGCAGTAGGCCGGTCTGCGTGCAGGCGTGCAGCACGTCGTAGATGGCCTGCGTGGACACCGAGCCGAGGCGCTCGCGCACGCCGTCGGCGACCTGGTCCGCCGTCGCGTGCGGATGCACGGCCAGCCAGTCGAGCGTGGCTACGCGGGGCGCGGTGACTCGCAGGCCCACCGCGCGTAGACGCTCGGCGGGCCCCGCCCTGCGCGGTGTCCGATTGTTCATGTTGCCCCCTACACCATCACCTTTACTGGAACGAGTCAAGAAAGCGTTCCTGTGATTGTCGGTGGCTGCTCGTAAATTTGATTGTCGCAGTAGGTACACGAGAGGTCATATCGTCCCATGCAGCTCTACCGCCGAACACTCGCGTTGCCCGGGGTGCGCACGTTGATGGTGCTCATCTTCGTGGCGCGCGTGCCCGCGGGCGCCGGCGGCATGGTGCTGACGCTGCAGGTCGCGGTCGGTCTGGGGCACGGCTACGGCGCGGCCGGGACGGCCGGCGCGTCGGTCACGATCGGCATGGCGATCGGCGCGGCGCTGATGGGCCGGCTGATCGACCGGTTCGGCTTACGCCTGGTCCTCGTGCTCACGACGGCCGGCGAGGCGCTGTTCTGGGGGCTCGGCTCGCAGCTGTCGTACGTTCCGCTGCTGGTCGCGGGCTTCGTGGGCGGCCTGCTGCAGCTGCCGGCGATGGCGATCGGCAGGCAGGCGATCGCCGCGCTGGTACCGCCTGACCTGCGGCGCACGGCGTACTCGATGGACTCGGTATCCACGGAGCTGTCGTTCATGGTCGGCCCGGCCGCGGCCGTGCTGATCGCGACGCAGTTCTCGACGCGGACGGCGATGTACGCGATGGCGGTGGCCATCGTGACGGTCGGCGTGGTGCTGCTGATCGTCAACCCGGCGGTGCGCAGCGAGGAGGAGCGCGCGGCGGACACTGGGGAGCGGGTGCCGCGGCGGGTGTGGCTGGGCCCGCGGATGGTCGCGGTGCTGGTCATCGCGGCGGGCGCGGTGTTCATCCTCGCCGGCACGGAGGTGGCGATCGTGGCGGAGCTGCGAGCGTCGGACCAGCTGGCGTACACCGGCATCGTGGTGGCGGTGTGGTCGGCGGTGTCCGCGATCGGCGGCATCGTGTACGGGGCACTGCGGCGCTCGCCGGGTCAGGTGACGCTGATGGCGTGGCTGGGCCTGCTGACCGTGCCGGTCGGCGTGCTGTCCGGCCAGTGGTGGCTGCTGGCGCTGGCCCTGATCCCGGCGGCGGCCCTGTGCGCGCCGACGATCGCCGCCACGGGCGAGGAGGTGGCGCACCTGGCGCCGCCGTCCGCCCGCGGCGAGGCTACGGGCATGCAGTCGTCGGCGTTCACCCTCGGGGCGGCGTTCGGCGCGCCGGCGGTCGGCTTCGTCGTGGACCACTCGTCGGCGGCGTGGGGCTTCGCGGTGGCCGGTCTGGGCGGCGTCCTGGTGGCGGGCGTGGCGGCCATGCTCATCGTCCGCCAGCGCCGGGCCGCGCCCCTGACCGTCCCGGTGCCGTAGCGGGAGTTATCCACAGGCGCCATCCACACTGTCCACAGGTCAGGCACATGTACTCGAGCCGCGGCGTCCGACCCGCGCCGCGCGTGATCAGAACTCGGCGGCCAGGGCCTCCGCGATCTCGTAGGTGTTCAGGGCCGCGCCCTTGCGGAGGTTGTCGCCGCAGACGAAGAAGTCCAGGGTGTTCGGGAAGTCCAGCGCCTGGCGGATGCGGCCCACGTAGGTCGGGTCGTTGCCCACCACGTCGGCCGGGGTCGGGAACACGCCTGCCGCCGGGTCGTCCATCAGGACCACGGACGGCGACTCCGCGAAGATCGCGTGGGCCTCGGCCACCGTCACCGGCGAAGCAAAGGTCGCGTGGACGGCCAGGGAGTGGGTCGTCACCACCGGGACCCGGACGCACGTCGCGGACACGCGGAGGTCCGGGATGCCGAGGATCTTCCGCGACTCGTTCCGCACCTTGAGCTCCTCGGAGAACCAGCCGTCCCCCTTGTGCGAGCCCGCCGACGGCACGACGTTCAAGGCCAGCGGCGCCGGGAACGGGGAGTCCGCAATGGACAGTCCGGCCGCCTCGACCGCCTCGCGCACGTCGCCCGCCCGGGCGCCTACGCCCTTGCCCGCCACCGCCGCCATCTCCGCGTGCAGGCGGTCGACGCCGGCCACGCCGGCACCGGAGACCGCCTGGTAGGAGGCCACCACCAGCTCACGCAGGCCGAACCGGTGATGCAGCGCCCCGAGCGAGGCCATCATCGACAGCGTCGTGCAGTTCGGGTTCGAGATGATCCCGCGCGGCCGCGCCGAGATCTGCGCGAGGTTGACCTCCGGCACCACCAGCGGCACGTCGTCGTCCATCCGGAACGCGCCCGAGTTGTCCACGACGACGGCACCGCGCGACGCCGCGACCGGCCCCCACTGCGCCGAGACCTCGTCCGGCACGTCGAACATCGCGACGTCGACCCCGTCGAACACGTCGGCCGCCAACGCCCGGACGGTCACCGACGAGCCGCGCACCGAAAGCTGCTTACCGGCCGACCGCGGCGACGCGATCAG
Source organism: Actinophytocola sp. (assembly GCF_036555685.1). GTDB lineage: Bacteria > Actinomycetota > Actinomycetes > Mycobacteriales > Pseudonocardiaceae > Actinophytocola. Next base: position 28,373 of record NZ_DATBKY010000106.1, read on the forward strand.
CCGCACCTCGCCCCACGGCCAGGACGACCGCGCGTTGAGGATGTCGATCATCACCGAGCCGACGGCCCCGGTGGCGCCGACCAGCGCGAGCGTCGGCGCCATCAGCGACCACTCCCCGCGTACACGGTCGCGATCTCGTCGCCGCCGAGGTCGAACGCCTCGTGGATCGCGCGCACGGCCTCGTCCAGCTCCGTGTCGCGGATCAGGACCGAGATCCGGATCTCCGAGGTGTTGATGATCTCGATGTTCACGCCGGCCTTCGCGAGCGCCTCGCAGAACGTCGCGGTCACGCCCGGGTGCGAGCGCATGCCGGCGCCGACCAGCGACACCTTGCCGACGTGGTCGTCGTAGAGCACCGAGGAGAACCCGAGCTCGTCGCGGATCTTCTCCAGCGCCGACACCGCCGTCGGGCCGTTGTCCTTGGACAGCGTGAACGTGATGTCCGTGCGGCCGGACACCGTGCTCGACACGTTCTGCAGCACCATGTCGATGTCGATCTCCGCGTCGGCCACCACCCGGAAGATGCGGGCGGCGACGCCGGCCTGGTCCGGCACGCCGGTCACGGTCACCTTGGCCTCGGACCGGTCGTGCGCGACGCCGGTGATCATCGCCTGTTCCACGGGAATGTCCTCCACTGAACCGGACACGATGGTGCCCGGCTTGTTGGTGTACGACGAGCGAACATGGATCGGGACGCCGTAGCGCCGGGCGTACTCGACGCAGCGCAGCATCAGGACCTTCGCCCCGCCCGCCGCCATCTCGAGCATCTCCTCGTAGGGCACCCGGTCGAGCCGCCGCGCGTTCGACACGATCCTCGGGTCGGCGGTGTAGACGCCGTCCACGTCCGTGTAGATCTCGCACACGTCCGCGTTCAGGGCCGCGGCGAGCGCGACCGCGGTGGTGTCCGAGCCGCCCCGGCCCAGCGTCGTGATGTCCTTCGTGTCCTGGCTGACGCCCTGGAAGCCCGCGACGAGGCAGATGTAGCCGTCGTCGAGCGAGGCCTGCACGCGGCTGGGCGTCACGTCGATGATGCGGGCCTTGCCGTGGGTCGAGTCGGTGATCACGCCGGCCTGCGAGCCCGTGAACGACACCGCCTCCGCGCCGAGCGCGCTGATGGCCATCGCGACCAGTGCGTTGGAGATGCGCTCGCCCGCGGTGAGCAGCATGTCCATCTCCCGCTCCGGCGGGACCGGGTTCACCCGCTGCGCGAGGTCGAGCAGCTCGTCGGTGGTGTCGCCCATCGCGGAGCACACCACGACCACGTCGTTGCCGGCCTTGCGGGTCTTCACGATCCGCTCGGCCACCCGCTTGATCCGGTCCGCGTTCTCCAGCGACGAGCCGCCGTACTTCTGGACCACCAACGCCACTTGTCCGAAACCTCCTCAGCCGACCAAGCCGAGCCTAACGGAGTGGGCGAGTTCTTTCGGCCGCCCGTGTGGCCGCCGCCACGTGCACGGATGCGCGTCCTAGGCTGTAACGACCGGCCGAGCAGGATGAGCGGGAAGGGATCGGGGTGTCCGCTACGGAGGTGACCCGCGCCGACTCCGAAGAGGAGCCGGCGGTCGAGGAGGCGACCGAACCGGCCCCGCCCCGGAAGTGGACGGTACGGCGGCTCGGCTCGCTGCTCGCGCCCGCGTTGATCTTCCTCGGCATCCGCGAGTTCGGCCTGCTCGTGCTGACGTGGATGGCCGCGGTGACCGACCGGTCGGTGACCGAGGCGCTGCGTTCCTGGGACGGCCAGTGGTTCCTCGGCATCGCCGAGAGCGGCTACCAGGGCGTGCCGGACGGACTGGTCGACGCGTTCGGGCAGCGCAGCGCGGAAACGCCGCTCGCGTTCTTCCCCGGCTACCCGTTCGTCGTGCGCTGGCTCGCGGGGATCGACGGCGAGGGCGGGATCGGCCTGGTCGCGGCGTCGTTCGTGGTGACGATCGTGTGCGGGGTGGTCTGCTCGTACGCGCTGGTCAGGCTCGGCACGCACGTGCGCGGCGGCTCGCGGCGCACCGGCCTGATCCTGGTGGCGCTGTTCGCCGCGACGCCGATGTCGATCGTGCTGTCGATGGCCTACTCCGAGGCGATGTTCTGCGCGCTCGCGGCGTGGTCGCTGGTCGGGGTGCTGGAGAAGCGGTGGATTCTCGCGGGCGTGTGCTGCGCGGCGGCCGGGCTGGTCCGGTCGACCGGTGCGGCGCTGGTGCTCGTCGTCGGGCTGGCGGCGATCGTGGCGATCGTCAAGCGCCGCGACGGCTGGCGGCCGTGGGTCGGCGGGGTGATCGCGCCGGCCGGGCTGCTCGGCTACCTCGCGTGGGTCGGCGCGCAGACCGGCGAGTGGGACGGCTGGTTCAAGCTGCAGGAGCGCGGCTGGGGAACCGGGTTCGACGGCGGCGCGGCCACGGTCAAGTTCAGCCTCGAGGCACTGGCCGACGCCCGGTCGGTGCTCGAGGTGACGACGGTCGGGCTGATCGTCGTGGCGCTCGCGCTGCTCGTGATCGGCATCGTGCGCAAGGTCGAGTGGCCGCTGATGTTGTACGCGGGGGCGGTGCTCGCGATGGACCTGCTGGCGAACGGCCTGATGAACTCCAAGGCGCGGCTGATGCTGCCGGCGTTCACGCTGCTCATCCCGGTCGCGCTGGCCCTGGCCAAACGCAAGCCGTCGACGGCCGTGCTGACGCTGTGCGCGCTGGCGGTGGCCGGCTCGTGGTTCGGGGCATACTCGATCACCTCGTGGGGTTACGCGATCTGATGGACGACTCGAAGCCGGCGCAGACCAGCGTCCCGGTGCACCCCCTGATCGCGGCCCGCTGGAGCCCGCGGGCCCTGGACCCGAAGGGCGAGGTCGACGAGGACTCGCTGCGGGCGATGCTCGAGGCCGCGCGGTGGGCGCCGTCCAGCGGGAACACGCAGCCGGCGCGCTACCTGGTCGGCCGCCGCGGCGACGACACGTACGAGCGGATCTTCGGGCTGCTGTCGAAGCGCAACAAGGGCTGGGCGTGGTCGGCCGCGGTGCTGATGCTGTGCTGCATGGTGACGACGAACGAGAAGGGCCGGCTGCCGGTGCCCGAGTACGGCACGGGCCTGGCGTCGCAGAACCTCGTGCTCCAGGCCGTCGCCGAAGGCGTGGTCGCGCACCAGATGGGGGGTTTCGACGCCGAGGCGGCGAAGCTGGTGTTCTCGCTGCCCGGGGACGTCGAGCCGCTGACCGTGATCGCGGTGGGCGTGCTCGGCCCGGCGGACCTGCTCGACGACGAGCGCCGGGCCAAGGAGCTGGCGCCGCGGCGCCGCAAGCCGCTGTCGGAGATCGCCTTCAGTGGCGAGTGGGGCAAGCCGGCTTTCTAGCCCCGGCATGAGGCCACGCAGCGGCTGTCAGGCCCCGTAGACCGGGACGGGGTCGGCCGCACCGGTCAGCAGCTGCGCGACCGCGTCGCCGACCGCGGCCGGATCGCGGCGGACGGACGCACCACGCGTGTGGCCGTGGACGATCGTCACGCGATCGCCCTCCACCTCGAACACGCGGCCCGTCACGTCGGCGGACTCCGTGCTGGCCAGCCACACCACGAGCGGCGCCACGTCCTCGGGACCCGGCAGGCCGGGAAACAGCTCCTCGGTCATCCGGGTGCGCGCGGCCGGGGCGATCGCGTTCACCGTCACGCCGTAGCGGGCGAGCTCGGCCGACGCGACCAGGGTCAGGCCGAGGATGCCGGCCTTCGCCGCCGAGTAGTTCGACTGGCCCAGGCTGCCCCACAGGCCCGCGCCCGAGCTCGTGTTGATCACGCGGGCGTCGACCCGCTCGCCGGCCTTCGAGCGGGTACGCCAGTGCGCCGCGGCGTGGCGCGTGGTCAGGAAGTGGCCCTTCAGGTGCACCCGCACCACGTCGTCCCACTCCGCCTCGGAGGTGGACACCAGCATCCGGTCCCGCACGATGCCCGCGTTGTTCACCAGCACGTCCAGCCGGCCGAAGGCGGAGACAGCCGCCTCCACCAGCGACGCCGCTCCCTCCCATGTGGACACATCGGCGGTGTGCGCGACCGCGGAGTCGCCGATCTCGGCGGCCACCGCGGCGGCGAGCTCGAGGTCGTTCACCACGACCGACGCGCCCTGGCGCGCGAACTCCAGCGCGTGCGCGCGGCCGATGCCCCGGCCGGCTCCGGTCACCGCCACCACGCGGCCGCGGCAGATCATCGCGGCGGCACCGCGTTCGACGCGCCCAGAAACGCCGGCCGCTCGCCGCCGCCGTGGACGGTCAGCGTGCTGCCCGTGACGTACGACGCCGCCGGCGAGGCCAGGTACAGGCACGCCTGCGCCACGTCCGCGGGCGTGGCCATCCGGCCGGCCGGGATCGTGGCGCCGACCGCGGCCACGCCCGCCGCGTCGCCGTAGTGCAGGTGGGACAACTCCGTGTCCACCGGGCCGACGACGACCGTGTTCACCCGCACGTTCGGCGCCCACTCGACGGCAAGGCTCGACGCGAGGTTCGCCAACCCCGCCTTCGCCGCGCCGTACGCGGCGGTGCCGGGCGACGGGCGGGTGCCGGACACGCTGCCGATCATCACGATCACCCCGCCCGACTCCTGCTCCTGCATCACGGCGTTCGCCCGCTGCGAGACGTGCAGCGGCGCGACGAGGTTCAGCGCGATGACCTTCTCGTGCAGCCGCGGCGAGGCGGTGGCCGAGGCCACGGGCGGCGCGCCACCGGCGTTGTTGACGACCACGTCGATCCGTCCGTACTCCGCGACGACCGCCGCGACCAGTCCGTCCACTTGGGACCACTCGCGCAGGTCGGCGCGGTGGTACCGGACATCCAGGCCCGGGTCGGCGGAGCGGCCGCAGGTCACCACCGTGTCCCCCACCGCGGCGAACCCGCGCACGATGCCGAGCCCGACGCCGCGCGCGCCACCGGTGACCAGAACGACACGGCTGCTCATACCCGCTCCACGATGGTGATGTTGGCCTGACCGCCGCCCTCGCACATGGTCTGCAGTCCGTAGCGGCCGCCGGTTCGCTCGAGGTTGCCGAGCAGCGTGGTCATCAGCCGGGCGCCGGTCGCCCCGAGCGGGTGGCCGAGCGCGATCGCCCCGCCGGTCACGTTCACCCGCTCCGGGTCGGCGCCGGTCTCCCGCAGCCAGGCCAGCACGACGCTCGCGAACGCCTCGTTGATCTCCACCAGGTCGATGTCCGCGATGGACAGCCCGGCCCGGTCGAGCGCGTGCGCGGTCGCCGCGATCGGTGCGTCGAGCATGATCACAGGGTCGCCACCGCGCGCGCTCAGGTGGTGCACGCGTGCCCGGGGGGTCAGCCCGTGCGTGCGCGACGCCCGCTCGGAGACCACCAGCAACGCGGCCGCGCCGTCGCAGATCTGGCTCGCCAGTGCCGCGGTCAGCCGGCCGTCCGGCACGAGCGGCGCCAGCGCGGCCATCTTCGCCAGGCTCGTGTTCCGGGGACACTCGTCGGCCGCGACCCCGGCGAGCGGCGCGATCTCCGCCGCGAACCAGCCGGCGTCGCGCGCGGCGATCGCCCGGGAATGGCTCCGCAGGGCGAACTCCTCCATCTCCGCCCGGGAGATCCCCCACTTCGCCGCGATCATCTCCGCGCCACGGAACTGCGAGATCTCCTGGTCCCCGTACCGCGCGAGCCAGCCCGCCGACGTCGTGAACGGGTCCGGGAAGCCGTACTGCCGCCCCGCCAGCATCGCCGCGGAGATCGGGATCGCCGACATCTGCTGCACGCCGCCCGCCACCACGACGTCGGCCGTCCCCGACATGACCGCCTGCGCCGCGAAGTGCACCGCCTGCTGCGAGGACCCGCACTGCCGGTCCACGGTCACGCCCGGCACCTCCGCCGGCAGGCCGGCCGCGAGCCAGCACGTCCGCGCCACGTCACCGGCCTGCGGCCCGACCGTGTCCACGCAGCCGAAGATCACGTCGTCCACCACCGCCGGGTCGACGGGCACCCGGTCGAACAGTGCCCGCAACACGTGCGCCCCCAGGTCGGCGGGGTGGACGGCCGCGAGCCCACCCCCACGCCGGCCCACCGGCGTGCGTACGGCGTCGACCAGGAAGGCGTCGGGCACGGGTGTAGGCTACCAAGCTAGCGCTTGGGTCGGGAGAGACGAGAGAACATGCCAGCACGCGGCAAACCCTCGCAGCGGCGTGACGCGCTGGTGCAGATCGCCGCCGAGCTGTTCGCCGAACAGGGGTACCGGGCCACCACGGTCCGCCACATCGGGGACGCGGCCGGCGTGCTGTCCGGCAGTCTCTACCACCACTTCGACTCGAAGGAGACGATCCTCGACGAGCTGCTCTCCAGCTACCTCGAGGAGCTGCTCGACACCTACGGCACGATCGTGAAGGCCGGCGACGATCCGGCGGCGACGCTGCGTGAGCTCGTCCGCGCCTCGTTCCGGTCACTCTCCGAACACCGCGCGGCCGTCACCGTGCTGCAGAACGAGCGCAACTACCTCCGCACGCTGCCCCGCTTCGGCTACCTCACGAAGTCCGAAGAGGAGGTTCGGCGGACCTGGATCGCCGTGCTGCGGGACGGGATCTCCGCCGGCGACTTCCGCAAGGACCAGGATCCCGTGGTGACGTACCGGTTTCTGCGCGACTCGGTGTGGGTCGCGGTGCGCTGGTTCCGGGCGGACGGTCCACTGTCGGCGGACGAGCTCGCGGACCACTACCTCGCGCTGATCTTCGAGGGCCTCCGAGCGAGCTGACCGGGCGGACGGCCAACTTGACAGAGTGTGATTGAAGCGCTCCTATACGTGGTAACCCGGAACCGCAGCGCCGAACACGAGCTCGCGGTACGCGGGCGGATGGGAGGACCACCATGGGAAAGCTGCGGAAGATCGTGGGAACGGCCGTCGGTGCGGCGGCCTTGACCGCGGTAACGATGGTCGTGGCTCCGGCCGCGGCCGACGCGTCGCCACCGCCATGTGGGCGGACGACGGCCGCGTGCATCGACCTGAGCACCCAGCAGGCCTGGTTGATGCACAACGGCAGGAAGACCTACGGACCGGTGCGCATCACGACGGGCAGGCCGGGGTACCGGACGCCGATCGGCATGTACAAGGTGCAATGGAAGGACATCGACCACTGGAGTCATGCCTACAACGCCCCGATGCCGTACTCGGTGTTCTTCACCAGCAGTGGGATCGCGTTCCACGAGGGGAGCCTGTCCGTGCCCTCGCACGGCTGCGTCCACCTCTCGCACGCGGCGGCGGTGAAGTTCTTCAACGTGCTCAAAGTGGGTAATGTCGTGATGGTTCACGCGTAACCGACACGCAGTACGGCGGGGTCGGCGTTGCCGGCCCCGCCGCTGTTTGTAGTGCACGGCCAGGGGTAGGCGATAACCATGCGCACGCACACGGAACGGGAACGCAAGTACGAGCTGCCGCCCGACGCGAAGCTGCCGTCGCTCGCCGAGCTGGCGACCACCGTCGGGCCGCGGGACGACAAGCTCGAGGCGTTCTACTACGACACGTTGAACCTGCGCCTCATCCGCGCCGGCATCACGTTGCGCAAACGCACCGGCGGCAAGGACGCCGGCTGGCACCTCAAGATCCCCAAGGGCACCGACACCCGCGAGGAGCTGCACTTCCCGCTCGGCGACGCCAACACCCCGCCCGACGAGCTGACCGCGCTCCTCGTCGGCTACACGCGAGGGGTGCCGCTCGTGCCGGTCGCCCGCATCGTGACCCACCGCGCGAGCTGGCAGCTCGTCGACGAGGCCGGGACCGAGCTCGCCGAGCTGACCGACGACGACGTGCACGCCGAGAACCTCAACTCGTCCACAAAGGACCACTGGCGGGAGGTCGAGGTCGAGCTGGCCGAGGAGGCCGACGAGGCGCTGCTGGACCGGGCGGAGCGGGCGCTGCGCGACGCGGGGCTGCGCCGCGCCGAGTACGGCTCGAAGCTGGCCCGGGTCCTGGGTCCCACGGCCGGGCGCGGGTCGCGCGGGCACAGTGCGGGCGACCACCTCGTCGCGTACCTCGCCGGCCAGGTGGAGGACCTGCTGCGCTACGACCTGCTCGCCCGCCGCGACACCCCGGACGCCGTGCACCGGATGCGGGTGGCGACCCGGCGGCTGCGTGCCGCGCTGCGGGCCTACCGCCGCCTGTTCGAGCCCGAGCGGGTCGACCGGATCCGCGCGGAGCTGAAGTGGCTCGGCGACCGGCTCGGGTTGTACCGGGACCTCGAGGTGATGGAGGAGGACCTCACCGAAGCGGTCGCGCGGCTGCCCGAGGAGCTCGTGCTCGGCCCCGTCCACGCGCGGCTCACCAGGCACTTCTCGCCGGCCCGGGCCGACGCGCAGCGCGCGGTGGTGCGGACCTTGCGCACGAAGCGGTACTCGGCGCTGCTCGACCAGCTGGAGCGCCTCGTGACCAGCCCGCCGCTGAGCGGCCGGGCCGGCCGGAAGGCGAGCAAGGAGCTGCCCGGGCACGTGCGGCGCGCCTACCGCCGGACCGCCCGCAAGGCGGCCGCGCTGGACGGGAGCGACGAGCGGCTCCACGACGTGCGCAAGGCCGCCAAGCGGGTGCGCTACGCCGCCGAGGTCGCCGTGCCGGCGGTCGGCAAGCAGGCCGACAAGACCCGCAAGCACGCCCGCCGCGTCACCAAGGTGCTCGGCGACCAGCACGACAGCGTGGTCGTCCGGCCACTGGTGCGCGAGCTGGCCGGCCAGGCGCACCTCGCCGGCGAGAACGGGTTCACCTTCGGGTTGCTGCACGAGCAGGAGCGGGTCCGCGGCGAGGCGGCCGAGGCGGAGTTCGCAGGCGCGTGGCGCAAGCTAGCGAAGAAGAAGGGCCGCCGCTGGCTGAAGTGACCGGAGTGGACACTCAGCGCAGGAGCCGCTTGAGCACCTTGCCCGACGGGTTGCGCGGCAGCTCGGCCGGGAACTCGACCAGCCGCGGCACCTTGTAGTTGGCGAGCACGCGCTTGCAGTGCGCCAGGACGTCCTCGGCCGACAGCGCGGCGCCGGCGCGCAGCACGACGAACGCCTTGCCGACCTCGCCGAGCCGCTCGTCCGGCACGCCGACGACCGCGGACTCGGCGACCCCGGGCAGCCGGGCGAGCGCCTGCTCCACCTCGGCCGGGTACACGTTGAACCCGCCGCAGATGTACATGTCCTTGAGGCGGTCGGTGATCGTCAGGTAACCCCGCTCGTCGACCTCGCCGACGTCGCCGGTGTGCAGCCAGCCGCCGGCGTCGATCGCCGCCGCGGTGGCCGCCGGGTCGTCGAGGTAGCCGAGCATCACGTTGGGCCCGCGCAGCAGGATCTCGCCGGCCGGCGGTTCGACGCGCAGCTCGAAGCCGGCGGTCGGCCGCCCGCACGTGTGCGCGACCGTGGCCGCGTCGTCGTCGGGCCGGCACATGGTCGCGACGACCGCCTCGGTCAGCCCGTACGCGGTGAGCACGGCGTCGAGCTCGAGCTCGTTCTGCATGCGCTCGATCAGCACAACCGGGACGGTCGCCGCCCCGGTCACGGCGAGGCGCAGGCTCGTCAGGTCGAACGTGTCGCGGGCCGGGTGGTCGAGCATCGTCTGGTAGACGGTCGGCGGTCCGGGTAGGACGGTGACCCGCTCGGCGGCGACCAGCCGCATCGCCTCGGTGACGTCGAAGACCGCCTGCGGCACGATCGTCGCGCCGGTCAGCACGCACACGAGGATGCCGGCCTTGTAGCCGAAGCTGTGGAAGAACGGGTTGACCACCAGGTACCGGTCCGCGGCGGTGACCTCGCCGAGCTCCGCCCACGCGCGGGCGACGTCGAGCGCCTGGCGGTGCGCGCTCATCGCGCCCTTGCTGCGCCCGGTGGTGCCCGAGGTGAACAGGATGTCGCTCACGTCGTCCGGGCGCACGCGCACGTCGAGGTCCACCGCGACGTCCACCGCCAAATCCAGCTCACGCCACGCGATCGCGCCGGGCGGCGCCGCGTCGCCCGTGACCGGTACGTGCACGACCGTGGCGGGCTCCGGGTGGCCGCCGGCACGCAGCTCGGCGAGCCGGTCGCGGCCGAGGAACTCGCCTGCCACCACGAGCGCGGTCGCGTGCGTGCGGGTGAGCAGGTCGGCCGCCTCGGTGGCGGTGAACCGCGTGTTGACCGGCACGAGCGTGGCGCCCGCGCACGAGGCGCCGAGCGCGGCGATGACCCAGTGCCACGTGTTCGGCGACCAGATCGCGACGCGGTCCCCCGGCGTGACGCCCGCCGCGGAGAGCGCGCCGGCGAAAGAGCGGGCGTGGTCGTTCAGCTCCCGCCAGGACAGCCGGACGGGCCCGTCGGCCACCGCCTCGGCGTCGCCGAACCGGCGTGCCGCATCGGCGAGGGCGGCCGGGATGGTGTCCACCCCGAACATACTAGAACACGTTCTATCCAGCGTGACGAATTCAGCCGAGCCGCCGGATGAGCCGGGCGAGCACGGCGGAGGCGACCAGCCAGAAGAGCGCGGCGAGGCCGTAGTTGATCAGCACCCGCAGCTCGGCGTTCTCTGGAGTGAACAGGCTCCGGAAAGCGAGCGCGAGCGGCTCGGCCGCGTCGGCGAAGAACCTGGTGATGCCGTTGGCGGGATTCGCGTTGCCCACGACCAGCACGACGTGGACGGCCAGGATGATCGCGAAGAGCAGACCGGCCCAGCGGACCAGACCGGCCAGAAAACCCACCACGGCCGCGCGCACCTCGGCGGGACTGCGGCGTTTCGCCTGCCCCTCCGGTGCTTGCTCGACGTCCTCGGGACGTTCAGCTCGCGCGGCCATGGTGGGAAGTCTGACACGTTCGCATCTCGCTGACTACCGGCCGGTAGATAACGGTTATCGGGAGACCAGCCGGGCGATCAATCCGGTGACGACGATCCAGAACACGGCCGCGAGACCGAAGTTCACGATCACGTCGAGATTGTTGTTGGCAAAGTTGAACAGCCCGGGGAAGAACAGTGCCAGTGGCACCGCCATCGACTTGATGAACTGGAAGAACGCGTTCGCCGGGTTCGCGCCGAAGAGGAGCATCAAGATGTAGACGACCTCGATCAGTGCGAACACCGCGCCGATGCCAGTGATGATTCGCGCGGCAGTACCTCGACCGGAGCTGACGGCCCATCTACGTGTAGTCATGGGAAATGAGTGCCCAAATCGCCTCTTGACGAAACACGTTCGAGTGACCAACGCGCTACGCCGTTCGGCCCACTATGTGGAACCGCGTTTTCCGAATCTGGACGCGGTCGCTACGCTGTCGCCCGTGGCGCGAGTTCTCCTTCTTCGGTGCCGCGACGGGGCCTGACCAGACCGGCTCCCCGCCGCGGGTCGAAGCCTGCCGGTCGTCGACACCCGAACCCGGCCAGGAGAACCACACATCATGACCATCCCGGACACGCAGCGCGCCGCCAGCAGCAAGATCCGCATTCCGTCCCGCCCCGCGCCGGTCGAGCAGCCCGCGTGGAACACCCAGCGCGGCTCGGCCATGCCGATCCACCGCTACCGTCCCTTCGGCGAGCTCGTCGAGCCCGTCACGCTGCCCGACCGCACCTGGCCGGACCACGTGATCACCAGTGCGCCGCAGTGGTGCGCGGTGGACCTGCGCGACGGCAACCAGGCGCTGATCGACCCGATGTCGCCCGCCCGCAAGCGCAAGATGTTCGAGCTGCTGGTGCGCATGGGCTACAAGGAGATCGAGGTCGGCTTCCCCGCCGCGTCCCAGACGGACTTCGACTTC
>NZ_DATBKY010000107.1:0-21997 GCF_036555685.1 Actinophytocola sp.
CGGCATGGCGGTAGTCGCCGCGACGGTCGCCTCGGGCAAGATGCCGACCCCGACCCTGCTGACCGGCTCGAAAACGGAAACCGACACCCCCGACCCGAAACCCGTCGACGCGAAGACCATGACCGCCATGCGCGCGATGATGCAGGAGGTCACGGCCCGGACTCCGGCTCTGGCGGCGTACCGAGACATCCGCGGCAAGACGGGCACGGCCCAGTTCGGCGACGGCACCCATGCACACGGCTGGTACGTGGCCTTCCGCGGCGACATGGCGTTTGCGCTCCTGATCACGGACGCGGGCGCGTCAGCGAAGGCGGTCGCAGCGGCAACAAGATTCCTGAGAGCCCTTGGCTGACAGCCGTGCAGGCGATCCCCGGCCGACCGCGGCGGGATGCATCGTAGGGTGGGGTCATGCCCGTACGTGCTCCGCTCAAGCCCGGTGTCCAGTCGCCGCGCCGGCCTGTTCCGTCCTCGATCGCGCATCCCGAGTACGTCGACAAGGACATGCCCAAGCGCAACACCGAGCCGTGGGTGCAGACCGACGAGACCATCGAGGCCATGCGGGTCGCCGGGAGGATCGCCGCGCAGGCGCTGCAGGAGGGCGGCAAGGCCGTCAAGCCCGGCGCCATCACCGACGACATCGACGCCGTCGTGCACGAGTTCATCCTCGACCACGGCGCCTACCCGTCGACGCTCGGCTACCGGCATTTCCCCAAGTCGTGCTGCACCTCGCTCAACGAGGTGATCTGCCACGGCATCCCGGACACCACGCAGATCCAGGACGGCGACATCGTCAACATCGACGTCACCGCCTACATCGGCGGCGTGCACGGCGACACCAACGCGACCTTCCTCGCGGGCGACGTCGACGACGACGTCCGGTTGCTCGTCGAGCGCACGCACGAGGCGACCATGCGCGCCATCAAGGCCGTCCGCCCCGGCCGGCAGCTCAACGTGATCGGCCGGGTGATCGAGGCGTACGCCAAGCGGTTCGGCTACGGCGTCGTCCGTGACTTCACCGGGCACGGCATCGCCCGGTCCTTCCACAGCGGGCTCGTCATCCTCCACTACGAGGAGCCCAGCGTGGAGACCGTGATCGAGAAGGGCATGACGTTCACGATCGAGCCGATGATCACGCTCGGCGGCATCGACTACGACATCTGGGACGACGGCTGGACGGTCACCACCAAGGACAAGAGCTGGACCGCCCAGTTCGAGCACACGCTCGTCGTCACCGACGACGGCGCGGAGATCCTCACGCTGCCCTGAGCAGCTCCGCGAGCACCTCGAGCACGGCCACCGCGACCGGGTCCGGGTCGGTGGCCGGCGCGAGGTGGTGCGAGTCGAGCCGCCGGACCGGCCAGCCGAGCGCGGTCGCCTCGGCCAGGTCCGCCTCGTACGCCTTCGACAGCAACACGTAGCCTGCGGGCCCGGACCACTCGACGTCCGGCCGCGGCTCCTTGAGGAACGAGATCGGCACCTCGGGCGCCTCGTCCGCGATCTGCGCCCGCAGCTCGTCGTCCGCGACCAGCTCGACCAGCGGGTCGGGCGAGAACCAGCGCTGCCAGCGCGGCAGCCGGCCCTCCCGCGAGGCCGCCTTGAGCTGCGCGTACAGCTCAGCCGGCACCTGATCGCGCCAGCTGCGCCCCGGCGTCGGCAGCCCGGCGTCCACGAACACCAGCCCGGTGACCGTGTCCTCGAGCGCGTCGGCGAACGCCGGCAGCAGCGGCCCGGCGCCGCTGTGCCCGATCAGCACGACCGGCCCGGCCAGGTCCTCGTCGCTGATGGCGTCGGCGAACGCGCCGACCAGCACCTGGTGTACGGGCGCGGACACGACGCTCGGCCGCAGGTCGAGCAGGACCGCCGGATGCCCGTGCGCCGCGAGCGCGTCCGCGAGGGGACGCAGGCTCGCCGGCCCGAGGAACGGGCTGTGCACCAGGACGGCGGTGATCGGGGACGCGGCCATGCCCGCGATGATGGCAGAAACCACCGCGCGCGCCGTGCGCGGAACACGCGCCCGCACGGGTCTACCCCATGCGAACCCGCGGTGGACCGGTGCTAGTGTCATGATTCACACTTCGATGGGGGAAGAGTGATAGTTCGCGACGACGCGCGCGAGGGCGGCGACGAAGTAATCAGCGAGTTCGCGCTGGTGTCCGCCGACGGAACCCGCGAGCTCTCGATTCGACTGACCGGCGAGCTCGCCGACGAGTTTCGCGAGTTCCTGACGGCGCAGGCGTTCAGAATTCCCGAAGGCCACGCTCGTTCGGTCGTGGCGGAAGTGGTCGTCGCGACGGCCGCCAACCCCGCGGCGTGGACCACGCTGGGCGGGGCGGTGGTCGCCTTCCTGCGGCGCCACCGCGGAAAGGCGCACCGCTTCGAGGTCGAGGGTAAGTCGGTCTCCATCGAAGGTTACTCCGCCAAGGAGGCGCGCCGGCTGGCCAACGATCTTCTCGGCATGAGCCGGTCGCGCGGCAACTGAAAGCGGTCGGGACCCGCCCGGCGGCGCGCAGTTCATTTCGTTTATCGAATCCCAATCGACTCGGCTGGAGGTTCCGTGCCGCACGCCCTTGTGATCGGCATCGACTGCTATTCCGGGAAGCGGATCCCGTCGCTCAAATTCGCCGTCAACGACGCGGAAGAGATATCCCAGCGTCTCGACTCCGCGGGCTTCGACGTCGTGACGCTCACGAACGAGGCGGCCACCCGCGAGAACATTCACACCGAGCTCGAACTCCGGCTGAACGACCGCATCGCGGACGAGGACGACCCCGTCCTGATCTACTGGTCCGGCCACGGCATGTCCGACCTGCGGGAGAACGCCGCCAATGATCCGGCGCGGTCGACCTTTCTCCTCCCGTACGACGCCGACATCAACCAGCCCCTGTCCACGGCCCTGCCCGTGCAGCACGTGTGGGCGCTGCTGGACCGGCTGCGGACCCGCCGGTTGCTGGTCATGCTCGACACCTGCTTCAGCGGCGCGTTCGTCGACGACGGCCGTGGCTTCGAGCTGGGGACCCGGGGTGGTTCCGGTCCCCTCACCGACGACTTCCTGCAGATCGAGGGGCGTGGTCGCGTCGTGGTCGCGGCCTGTGGTCCCAACGAGGTCGCCCGCGAGAGTGCCCGGCACGGGCATGGCAACTTCACCCACTCGCTGCTGTCGGTCCTGGACCGCGGCGTCGACACCGGCGACCGCCGCGCGCGGATCACCTCGCTGATGTCGGACGTCCGCGCCGAGGTCGTGCGCCTGACCGGCGGGGACCAGACGCCGTCCCTGCACATGGACGGCACCGGCCCGGATTGGACCATCCCGCTGCCCGCGCCCGCCCCGTACCAGCCGCCCATGCCCAGCTGGGCATTCGTGGGGACCTCCGGCGGAGTCGGCAAGACGACGCTCGCGATGATGACGGCCGAGTTGCTCGCCGAGTCCGGCAACAACGTCCTCTACCTCGACGCCGACATCGAGCACCACGGCGGCACGAGCGAGTGGTGTCAGCGCGCCATGGTCGAGCTCGGCCAGGTCCGCACGTTCGCCGACCACGTGGCCGCGTTCTCGCGGGCGAAGTCCCGCACGCCGGCCCGGAACCTCACCGACCGGCTGCTGAACGTCACGCCGGCCTACCTGCGCCGGCACGGTTGCGGCGAGATCTACCTGCTGCCCGCCGCACGCGTGAGCGACCGGATCTTCGTCTTCGACCTCGTCGCCGAGATCAAGGAGCGCCGAGCCAACACGACCTGTAGGCAGATCCTCGACGCCGCCTTCGAGCGGGGCATCAAGCAGGGGGCGACCTGTGTCGTCATCGACTGCGGCGCCCAGTTCGATCCACTCGTCGTCAACGCGTTGGCCGCCGCCCACCACCCGTTCGTCGTGGCGGCCGCGCGGGCCGGGGCGAAGGACCAGCGGGAGAAGATCCTGAGCAACTGCTCCCAGCTCGTCGAGGAGTTCAGCCCGATGCGCGTGGAGACGGTCGTCAACCGGGTCCCGAGCCGGGAGGCGATGCTGCAGCACTGGGGCGAGGCCTACTACGGCGGTGGCTACTACCACTGGCTGCCGTTCGACCGGGAGCTCTTCAAGGACTGGGAGGAGGGGCGGCCGAACTTCGAGCTCGGCTACGACGAGCTGAGTCAGAGCTGGCACGAGATCCTCGTCGCCTCCGACCGCAACAGCTGCAACGGCCTGCACCGGAACATGCTGCCCGACGAGTGGGACCGCTTCAGCAAGTGGGCGCTGTGGCTCGTCAACAACCGGGGCTGGGCGGACGTCGAGCGTGACACGTTGAGCCGGACGGTGCGTCGGTCGTATTTCGCCGCCGCGCTCTACGTCGCGGGAGCGGGCGTCGGGCTCGCCAGCGTGCTCCTGCACCTGCCCGCCGACGGCCCCGAGGACGACGCCTCGTTCCTGCCGCAGTGGCTCGCGATCACGCTGCTCTGCCTGTTCGGGCTCGGCCTGGCGGCGAACGTCGTCGCCAGGTGGCTGCTTCGCCGCCGTCGCAAGGTGCTGGACGAGTTGCGCAAGCACCTCGGATCCAAGGACGACCTGCGGGGCTGGTTCGCGGTGCCGGCCGACGAAGGCCCGTGGTGGAAGGTCTGGAAGTCCAGCCGCCGTGCGGCCATCGAGTGGCTGCACAGCCGGGTCGTGCGGGCGCGTTCGAACCAGTTGCCGGCCGGTGAGTTGCATGGGGCCGCCCGGTGAGGCATCTCGGTTTCCGGTGCTCCTACTCGGCGCTGAAGGACGTCGACGGCGCGTCTGCGTGCGGTCGCCGGGCCACGCAGCGCGCGCAGGGCGACCCGAAGTGCTTGGGGCACTGGGCGGTCGCCTACCTGTTCTTGGTCATCGGGCGCACCGAACAGGCGCGCTCGACGTGGACAGCCGTCTACGCCATCGCGCTGTGCCTCGGCGTTGCCGCCCTGGCGAACGAGGTGGGGCACTGGTGGCCTACCGAGTCGTCGCCGCTCTACGTCAACGTCGTCACCACCGCCATGCTCGCCGGGATGTTCGTGAGCTTGCAGGGGGAGCGTGCGTTCGGCGGCGTGGTCTGGTTGGTCTTCATGCCGTTCAGCGGCGTCGCGGGCTTGATCTACGGCGGCACGTTGCTGACCGAGAAGCTTTCGTCGATCGGTGACGGCGCCGGGCCGGTCGAGGGTGCTGCCGGTGCGGTCGGTATCGCCGCGAACGTTCTCATCGGATTCCTGCTCCTCGGAATGTGGGCGAACTTCGTTCTCTTCTACTTCGGCCGCTACCGGTGGATGGACCGGGTGGCGCTCCTCGGCAACGGCGCCTACATCCTGCTCATCGTCGCCGCGGTGGTGCTGGCGATCGTCTCGGGTGGCAGCAAGAACTCCCTGCTCATGATGGTCATCATCGGCTTGGGCGCGATCGCGGTGACCAAGGGAGCCGCGCGATTCAGGAAGCTCGCGCAGCGTCTGCGTGTTTGACGAGGGAGCGGGAGAGATGCGGGGTGCGCTGCTGGTCGCCGGGACGTCGTCGGACGCCGGCAAGAGCGTGCTCGTGGCCGGACTGTGCCGCTGGCTCGCCCGGCAAGGGGTGCGGGTCGCACCGTTCAAGGCGCAGAACATGTCCAACAACTCGGTCGTGACCCCGGACGGCGGCGAGATCGGCCGCGCCCAGGCCATGCAGGCCGCCGCCTGCGGGCTCGAGCCGAGCGTCCGGTTCAACCCGGTCCTGCTCAAGCCCGGCGCGGACAACAGCTCGCAGGTGGTCGTGCTCGGCCGGCCGGTCGGTGTCGCGAACGCCCTGTCCTACCGGCGGTTCGAGCTGCTCGGCACCGTGCTGTCCACTTTGGAGGAACTGCGCGGGGAGTTCGACGTCGTGGTGTGCGAGGGCGCGGGCTCGCCCGCGGAGATCAACCTGCGCGAGGGCGACATCGCGAACCTCGGCCTCGCGCGCGCGGCCAGGCTGCCACTGCTCGTCGTCGGCGACATCGACCGCGGCGGCGTGCTCGCGCACCTGTTCGGCACGCTCGCCGTGCTCGACCCCGCCGACCAGGCGCTCGTGGCGGGCTTCGTGATCAACAAGTTCCGCGGTTCGCTCGACCTGCTGGCGCCCGGTCTCGCCCAGCTCACCGCGCGGACCGGCCGGCCCGTGCTCGGCGTGCTCCCGTGGCAGCCGGAGCTCTGGCTAGAGGCCGAGGACTCGCTCTCCTACACCGCGGACGGCGTGCTCGGCCGGCCCGCGCCACCGGTGGGGGAGCAGTGGCTGCGCGTCGCGGTGGTGCGGCTGCCGCGGATCTCGAACGCGACGGACGTCGAGGCGCTGGCGTGCGAGCCCGGAGTCGCAGTCCGGTTCGTCTCGGATCCATCACGGCTCGCGGACGCGGATCTCGTCGTCCTGCCGGGCACGAAGTCCACAGTGGAGGATCTGGCGTGGCTGCGCGAGCAGGGGCTGGCCGACGCGATCGTGCGCCACGTCCGGGCGGACCGCCCGCTGCTCGCGATCTGCGGCGGCTACCAGATGCTGGCCGGGCAGATCACCGACGCGGTCGAGTCTGGCGCCGGTACCGTCACGGGGCTCGGCCTGCTGGACATGGACATCGCCTTCGCCGAGGCGAAGACACTCACCCGCAGGTCCGGCGTCGCGCTGGGGCAACCGGTGAACGGGTACGAGATCCATCACGGCCAGGTGACGCGGCGGGCCGAGGTGCCGCCCCTGGTCGAGCCCGGCGAGGGCGCATTGACCGGACCGATCGCCGCGACCCACTGGCACGGCCTGCTCGACAACGACGCGTTCCGCCGCGAGCTCCTCGGCTGGGCCGCGACACAGGCGGACCGGCCGGGCTTCAAGCCGGCCCCCGACACCCGGGTGGCACAGGCCCGCACGGCGCAGCTCGACCTCCTGGCCGGCCTGGTGGCCGACCACCTGGACACGGCGGCGATCGTCGAGCTGATCGAGAAGGGCGCGCCGCCGAACCTGCCGACCCTGCACACGACGCGTTAGTCGAGTGGCAGGTTCAGCAACGCGTTCTCGACCAGCTCCGGCATCGCCGGATGGATCCAGTACTGGCCCTTCGCCATGCTCCGCGCGTCCAGCCCGAAGCTCATCGCCTGGATGAGCGGCTGGATGACCGTCGACGCCTGCGGGCCGATGATGTGCGCGCCGAGCAGCTGCCCGGTCGCCGGATCGGCGAGCAGCTTCGCGAATCCGGTCGTGTCCTCCATGGCCCAGCCGTAGGCGATGTCCGCATAGTCCTGTGTGGACTTGACGTACCGCGTGCCCCGCTCGCGCGCCTGCTGCTCGGTCACGCCCACCGACGCCACCTGCGGCGAGCTGAACACCGCGTGCGGCACGAAGCGGTGGTCGGACGCGATGGGCGCCGACGGGTTGAGCAGGTTGTGCTGCACCACCCGCGCCTCGTGGTTCGCCACGTGCTTGAGCTCCCACGGCGAGCTGACGTCGCCGAGTGCCCACACGCCCTCCGCGGTCGTGCGCTGCGTCGCGTCCACCCGCACGCGGCCGTTCTCCGTCAGCTCGATGCCCGCGTTCGACGCGTCGAGCGTGTCGGAGTTCGCCTTCCGGCCGATCGCCACCAGCACCAGGTCGGTCTCGATCGACTCCGGACCGTCCACGGAGGACAAATCGACCCGGATTCCACCGTCCACACGGGACGCACCGCGCAGCGTGCGGTTCATCCGCAGGTCCCACCGCTGGGCGGCCAGCTCGGTGAACCGCGCGCTGATGTCCTCGTCCTCGTGCCGCAGCATCCTGCCCGACCGGCCGACGATCGTGACGTCCACCCCGAACGCCGCGAACACGTGGGCGAACTCCGACGCGACGAACCCCGTGCCGACGATGACCATACGCCGGGGCAACTCGTCGACGCGCATGACCGTGTCGCTGGTGTGATATTCGATGCCCTCCAGTCCCGGCGGCACGATCGGGCGGCTGCCGTTCGCGAGCACGATCCGGTCGGCGGTGAGCTCCTCCTCGTAGCCACTGATCGCGAGCCGCCGCGGGCCGGTGAAGCGCGCGGTCCCGTCGTAGACGGTGACGTTCTCGTTGTCCGCGTGCGAGGTCCGGTACGCCCGCCCGCCGCTCGCGATGGGGTCGATCCGGCCGAAGATGCGGTCCCGCACGTCGGTCCAGCGCACCCCGCGCAGCTCGGCCTCCACGCCGAGCTTCGCGGACGCGGCCGGGGTGGCGGCCAGGTCCGCCGTGTGCACGAACATCTTCGTCGGGATGCAGCCGACGTTGAGGCAGGTACCGCCGAACGTGCCCCGCTCGACGATCGCGACCCGCCAGCCGGCGAACCGCGAGTCGAGGATCGAGTTACCGGAACCGGTGCCGACGATGACCAGATCGAAATGCGTCACGTGTCCATCCAACATCCCCGGCACCGGTACGGATTCCCTGCCCGCCGCGTGTCGACCCGGCGCCGGCTCAGTGCTGGTAGGTCGGCGTGACGATCGCGCGGGCGAGCGTGTGGAACGCGAGGTTGAAGTTCACGAACGCGGCCGAGGTGTTCTCGTCGACCTCGAGGGCGTCCACGTCCACCGCGTGCACCACGAAGTAGTAGCGGTGCACCTGGTCGCCCTGCGGCGGCGCGGCTCCGCCGAAGTTGCGGGTCGTGAAGTCGTTGCGCACGTGGAACGCGTCGCCGGGCAGGCTCGCGTCATCGGCGCCGGCGCCGGCGGGCAGCTCGGTCGTCGAGCCCGGGATGTTGACCGCGATCCAGTGCCAGAACCCGCCGGGGATCGGCGCGTCCGGGTCGAAGCAGGTGACCACGTAGCTGCGGGTGCCCTCGGGCGCACCCGACCAGGACAGCTGCGGCGAGGTGTTCTTGCCGCCCGCGCTGTCGTGCACGACGCTCATCGGCAGCTGCTCGCCGTCGGTGACGTCGGACGAGGTCACCGTGAACGAGCCGACTGCCGGCAGCAGCTCGTATGGATCGGGCGCAACGGGACGATCGAGGCTCATCGTCATCTCCCTGAAGAGTGATCGTTTCGGCGACAACCACCCTAGTCTCGGCCGAACGCCACCGCCGGTCCCGGCACCCGCCTAGTCTGTGCGGTGAAGCGAGGGGAGTGGGCGTGACCGAGCACGAGGTGGCACACAGCTCGACGCGGGTGCGGTTCCCGGGGATCAGCCCGCGGGCCTACGAGCACCCTGCCGACCGGGGCGCGATGGCCACGCTGCGCGCGGTGCCGGGGGTCGACGCGGTGCTGAAGGCCGTGGCCGGCATGTGGAACGAGCGCGCCGAGCGGCTGTACGCGCTGGCCTCGTCGATCCGGGTCAGCGAGAAGCAGTTCCCGAAGATCCACAAGCTGCGCGTCGACGCTGCCGAGACGCTCGACCTCGACACAGTCCCGGAGCTCTACGTCACCCGCAACCCGTTCGCCAACGCCATGTCGATCGGCATGGACAAGCCGTTCATCGTGCTGACCACCGGCCTCGTCGAGGCATACGACCTCGACAGCCTGCGTTGGGTGGTCGGCCACGAGACCGGGCACGTCCTGTCCGGCCACGCCGTGCTGCGCACGTTGCTGCTGCGCCTGCTGCGGCTGCAGGCCACCGTGCAGTGGCTGCCGATCGGCGCGATCGGGCTCCGCGCGGTCATCGCCGCACTGCTGGAGTGGTTCCGCAAGGCGGAGCTCACCGCGGACCGGGCCGGCCTGCTGTGCGGCCAGGACCCGGCCGCGGCGCTGCGCGGGCACGTCTACCTGGCGGGTGGCACGTCGATGGCCGACATCGACATCCCCGAGTTCATGCGGCAGGCCAAGGAGTACGAGGAAGTCGACGACATCCGCGACAGCATCCTCAAGCTGATGACCGTGGAGGGGATGAGCCACCCGTTCGCCGTCGTGCGTGCCGCACAGCTGCAGAAGTGGGCGGCGTCGGAGGAGTACCGCGCGATCCTCGCCGGCGACTACCTGCGCCGCGCCGACGACACTCCCTCGTCGTCCATGATGGACGACGTCCGTGCCGCCGGCCGCTCGTACAAGGAGTCGTGGTCGAACTCGGCCGACCCGCTGGCCAAGGTGCTGGGCGAGGTCGGCGAGGCGGTCTCCGGCGCCGCCGGCAAGGTGTTCAGCCGCTTCGGCGGCTCCCGCGAGTCCAAGGCCGACGGACAGAACGGCGGCTAGACCTTCGCGGGCACCAGCGCGAGCAGCTCGTCGACCGACCACTGGTCGCCCGCGTGCCGGCCCAGCTTGCGCGCGATCGTGCGGCCATCCGGGGCGATGAGGAAGTCACCGGGCAGGCCGAGCCGCCCGCCCGCCGGCCGCGCCGCCGGGGCCGGCTTCTTCCCGCGCAGCACGGGAGGCAGCGCCACCGCGACCGCCCGGAGGATCGTCGGCCACACCCGCGGGTCGAGCAGTGAGCGGAGCGAGGCCGCCACCCCGTACCTCTTGTAGAGGACCTTGTCCGGATCGGCGATCACGTCGAACGGCAGGTCCGCCGCGTGCTCGCGCAGCTCGGCCGCGGGGGAGTGGAACACGACGACCTCCCGGACGGCGGCCGCGCGTATCTCGTCGTGCCGCAGGACGACCGACCGCAGGTGGAGGTTGCAGACCGGGCAGCCGGCGAAGCGCCGGAACTGCAGGTGTACCAACCGTTCCGGGTCGGGTACGGGCACGGTCTCCCCATGGATGTTCGTCAGGTGCATCGGAGCTCCCCGCGTAGGCGTACAGCGTACATCTACGAGTATCCGCGTAGCTTGTACGCTGTCAAGCCGTGCCCCGGCCCCGCTCGCTGACGCCCGCGCGGATCGCGACCGCCACGCTGGCGGTGATCGACCGCGACGGCCTCCCCGCGCTGACGATGCGCACCGTGGCCAGGGAGCTGGGCATGGCCACGATGTCGCTGTACCGCTACGTGGCCGACCGGGACGAGCTCGAGGCGCTGGTCGTCGACCACGTGCTCGCCGAGGTCGACACGTCGCAGCCCGCGGGTGAGTGGCGCGAGCAGGTGGCAGAGCTGCTCGGCCGGCTGCGCGACGTGGTCCGCGCGCATCCGGGGACCGTGCCGCTGCTCGTCCGGCACCGGCACTCCGCGCCGTCGTCGACCCGCTGGATCGAGGCGATGCTCACGGCGCTGACCGCGGCCGGCTTCCGCGGTGCCGACCGGGTCGTCGCGCAGCGGACCCTGGTCAGCTTCCTGCTCGGTGCCCTGGAGAGCGAGTATCACGGCCCGCTGGCCGGCGCCGGCACCGCGGCCATGGCCGGGCTGTCCACTGCGGACTACCCGATCCTGGCGCAGACGGCCGCGGCCGCGGCGCGGATCCCGCCGGACGAGGAGTTCCGGCGAGGGCTGGAGATCGTGCTGCGCGGCCTAGTCCCCGGTGGCGGAGAAGTGCTGTAGGTCGACGGGTTCCGACCACTCGCCGCCCCACTTCCAGCCGATCGCGGCGAACGCGCGGACGACGACGTCGCCCGCGTTGATCATGCCCGGTCGCGCCCTCGAGCGGTCCAGATAGGACGAGGCCAGCTCGGGCAGCACGAGATCGCCGCGGACGTAGGGGTTGTGGAACGGGTTTACGTCGATCGCGAGGCCGCGGGCGTGCGCGGACCAGCGGTCGAGCCCCACCGCGGGCCGGCAGACGAACGCGGTCGTGTCATTGCCGTCGCCGGTCGGCGCGGCGTCCAGTTCGGACCGCGCGACGACCCGCATCTCCTCGATCGGGAAGCCGGCCGCGTAGAGGATCTTGAACACCCGCGTGACCGGCGCGGCCGCGGACCGGTTGACGATCATCTCGCCGGTGTGGGTCCGGCCGTCGAAGCCGCGGAAGGACATCGTCAGGTAGCGCAGCTCGCTCACCGACACCGGGCAGTCGCCGCGCCACGTGCTGCGCGCGAGCACGTCGCCGGGCACGGGCCGGACCGCCGACCGGTAGCGGTCGCTGCGCGGCGTGGGCAGCCGGTCGATCGTCGGCAGGCGCCGGTTCACCAGCGGCTTCGGCGTGGGAAGGACCTGGCCGTAGCCGTCCGGGCGCAGCGGCAGCGGCTGGGCGCCGACGACCCACGAGGGCGCGGCCGGCGGCGAGGTGGTCGTCGTGGATCGGGTCGGCGGCGCGGGGTCCGTCGGCGCGGGAGCGGACGTACAGGCCGCAACGGCCAGCACGACCACAAAAGGCACGAGTCGCGACAAACCCACGCCACCAGCATGCCCGACCGCCGATTTCACCCGGTCCAGCGACATGGTCGAGTTGCCGCGCCGCGGCGTCCACGAAAACCTGCTCGGGCAGTGACGACCAGTGTGAGGAGATGACATGGGGGGAACGTCCCGGATCACGCGGCTGCTCATCGCGGCCGGCCTGCTCGCCGCGGGGATCGCGGCGATCGGGCTCGACCAGGCGGGGGCCGACCAGGAGATCGTGGGCGGTGACCGGGCGAGCATCACGGACCACGGCTACACGGTGTTCCTGACGACGGCGGACGGCTTTCAGTACTGCGGCGGCACGCTGGTGGACGACGACAAGGTCGTCACCGCGGCGCACTGCGCGGTCGGCCACAAGCCGGCGGACGTCGTGGTGGTCGCGGGCCGCGAGGACAAGGAGAGCGACGCGGGCACGACGAGCCCGGTCACGAAGATCTGGGTGCACCCGGCGTTCACGGACGTCCGGTCCGGCTCGGACGTGGCGGTGCTGACGCTGGGCA
Organism: Actinophytocola sp.; assembly: GCF_036555685.1. GTDB lineage: Bacteria > Actinomycetota > Actinomycetes > Mycobacteriales > Pseudonocardiaceae > Actinophytocola. Next base: position 12,607 of record NZ_DATBKY010000107.1, read on the forward strand.
AGCAACTGCCGTACGAGACGGTCGACCCCGCGAGCGAGGACGACGTGGACCTCTACGCACCGGGCGTCGTCGGCACGATCCTCGGCTGGGGCCGCACGTCGGTGGACGGCGACGCGTCCCGGTTCCTGCGCAAGGCAGAGGTCCCGATGATCGCGGACGCGAGTTGCGAGAAGTCGTACCCGGCGTTCAAGCCCGCGGCGATGGTCTGTGCGGGGGTGGAGAAGGGCGGCGTGGACACGTGCCAGGGCGACTCGGGCGGGCCGTTGATCGTCGAGGGCGAGCTGGCCGGCATCACGTCATGGGGCGAGGGCTGCGCGGCGCCGGGCAAGCCGGGCGTCTACACCCGGGTGGCGGCCTACCACGACGTGCTCGCGGAGCAGATCTGATATCCAGTCGGATGTGGAACTGACGCACGCGGCCGGGGACGAGCTGACGGCCGAGCAGCTGTACGGCCTGCTCAAGCTGCGGGTGGACGTGTTCGTGGTGGAGCAGGCGTGCCCGTACCCCGAGCTGGACGGTCGCGACCTGCTCCCGGACACGGTTCACCTGTGGTGGCCGCCGGCCGGCGAGCCGCAGGCGTACCTGCGCCTGCTGGCCGAGCCGGGCGGCGGGTTCCGGATCGGCCGCGTGTGTACCTCCGAAGCGGCGCGCCGCCAGGGCTGGGGTGCGAGGTTGATGGCCGCGGCGCTGGAGCTGACCGGTGAGTCCGAGGTGGTGCTGGACGCGCAGACCTACGCGCAGGACTTCTATAGAAGGTTCGGCTTCGAACCGGAGGGCGCCCCCTTCGACGAGGACGGCATAGAACACATCACGATGCGCAGGAAGGTAGCCCGAGCGCGCGCGAACCACTCGTCGAGCTGAAGGAGGGTTTCGACCCCTTCAGTAGGCCCCACGTCACTGGTCAGAGCCGACTTTCAAGATCTCCGGCAGCCTCCGGCCCCCGCGATCCAGCCTACGAAGACCGGCTGACAGGAACGGCGACAGGCGAACGCGACCGCCTGAGAAACCGCTAAGGCGCACACCGCGTGATGACCTCGACCGCCCGGTCCATCTCCCCCTCGGAAAGATCGGCCCGCGCGGTCAACCGCAGTCGCGAAACCCCGTCCGGCACCGACGGCGGCCGGAAGCACCCGACCCAGACCCCGGCCGCGCGGCACTCGTCGGCCCACCGCACCGCGGCCTCCGGTGAAGGCGCCCGGACCGAGACGACAGCCGCGTCGGGCGTGGTCACCGGCAGGCCGGCGGAGGACAGCCGGGAAGCGAGGGAGGAGGCCACGTCGAGGGCCCGCGCAGGCAGGTCCGGCTCGTCGCGAAGGACGTGCAGGGCCGTCAACGCGGCGGCCGTGTTCGCCGGTGACAGCCCCGTGTCGAAGATGAACGACCGCGCCGAGTCCACCAGATGCTTGATCACCCGCCGCGGACCCAGCACCGCGCCGCCCTGCGCGCCCAAGGACTTCGACAGCGTCACCGTGGTCACCACGTCCGGCTCGCCGATCAGGCCCGCGTCCGCCACCGCCCCGCGGCCACCGGGACCCAGGACGCCGAAGCCGTGGGCGTCGTCGACCACCAGGGCGGCGCCGTGGCCGCGGCAGGCCTCGAACAGCGCCGGCAGTGGCGCGAGGTCGCCGTCCACCGAGAAGACCGAGTCCGTCACCAGCAGGGCCCGGTCCGTGCGCCGCGTCTTCAACGCGTTCGCGGCCGCGGCCGGCGACGCGTGCTCGACGACCGCCACGTCCGCGCGGGAAAGCCGGCAGCCGTCGATCAGTGAGGCGTGCAGAAACCTGTCCGTGACGATCGCGCTGCCCTTACCGGACAACGCCGTGATCGCGCCCAGGTTCGCCATGAAGCCCGACGAGAACACCAGGGCCGCCTGCGTCCCGCAGAACGCCGCCAGCTCGTGTTCCAGCTCGATGTGCGTGTCGAGCGTGCCGGTCACCAGCCGCGAGCCCGTCGAACCGGCACCCCAGCGCAACGCGGCCGCCGCGGCCGCGCCCGCGACCCGCTTGTCCCTGGCCAGGCCGAGGTAGTCGTTGCCGGCCAGGTCAAGCAGATCCGAGCCGGGCCGGCGGGGGCGCAGCCGGCGGGTGAGGCCGGCGCTGCGGCGCTCGTCGGCGCGGATGTCGAGCCAGTCGAAAACCGAGGTCACGCGATCGAGTCTGACAGCAGTCCGGCCGGCGCCCGGCCAAGGCCACGCGTCGAGGACCGGTTTGCCCGAGTGGTAACGGTTCGGCATGCGCCTTGCTCGTCTTCACCGCCAGCGGTTACGGTCCGGTCCTGGCGTGATCGCGGTCACGCCGGGCAGTCCGAGGTTGCAAAGGCGCACACCGGAGCGGCGATGTCGATCCTCTCGGTCAACAACCTCGAGGTCGTCTACGACGACGTGGTGCTCGTGCTGCGCGGCCTGTCGCTCGACGTCCCGGACGGCTCGGTCGTCGCGCTGCTCGGGGCCAACGGCGCCGGCAAGACCACGCTCCTCCGTGCCGTCACCGGCCTGCTGATCGCGCACCGCGGCAAGATCACCAAGGGCACGGTCGCGGTCGGCGGCAAGGACCTGACCGGCGCCGACCCGGCCGACGTCGTGCGTGCCGGCGTCGGGCAGGTCATGGAGGGCCGGCGGATCTTCGCCGAGATGAGCGTCGAGGAGAACCTCAAGGCCGGCGCCCACTCCCGCAAACGCGCCGAGTACCGCGAGTCCCTGGGCCGCGTGTTCGACCTCTTCCCGATCCTGGCCGAGCGCCGCCGCTCGACCGCCGGCTACCTGTCCGGCGGCGAGCAGCAGATGCTGGCCATCGGCCGCGCGCTGATGGCCCGCCCCCGGCTGCTGCTGCTCGACGAGCCGTCGCTCGGCCTCGCGCCCAAGCTCGTCGAGCAGGTGCGCGAGATCATCGTGCAGATCAACGAGCAGGGCACCAGCGTGCTGCTGGTCGAGCAGAACGCCGTGATGGCGCTGTCGATCGCCAGGTTCGGCTACGTGATGGAGGTCGGCAAGGTCGTGCGCGACGGCCCGGCCGAGGAGCTGCTGGCCGACGAGGACATCCGCGAGTTCTACCTGGGCTCGGTCTCCGACACCGAGAAGCGGTCGTTCGCCGAGGTCAAGAGCTACCGGAGGAAGAAGCGATGGAGCGCCTGACCACCGAGCAGGCCGCCGCTCGACCTGCGGCGAGCCCGCCCGAGGAGACACCGGCGCCCCTGCTCGAGGTGCGCGACCTGACGCTCAGGTTCGGCGGCGTGACCGCGCTGAACGGGGTGAGCTTCACCGTCGCCCGCGGCGAGCTGTTCGCGGTGATCGGCCCGAACGGGGCCGGCAAGACCTCGATCTTCAACTGCCTCAACGGCGTCTACCGCCCGCAGCGCGGCACGATCACGCTGGCGGGCAAGCGGATCAACGGCCGCTCGCCCGCGTCGATCGCCGCGATGGGTGTGGCGCGCACGTTCCAGAACCTCGGCCTGTTCGCCAACCTCACGCTCATCGAGAACCTCATGCTCGGCCGCCACCACCTGATGCGCACGGGCCTGCTCACCGGGATGCTCTGGTGGGGCCGGGCCAAGCGCGAGGAGATCACCCACCGCGCGGCCGTCGAGGAGATCGTCGAGCTGCTGGAGCTCGAGCCCTACCGGCGCACGCCGGCCGGCCTGCTGCCCTACGGCGTCGCCAAGCGTGCCGAGCTCGGCCGCGCGCTCGCGATGGACCCGACGCTGCTGCTGCTCGACGAGCCGGTCGCCGGCATGAACGTCGAGGAGACCGAGGACATGGCGCGCTACCTCGTCGAGGTCCGCCGCGAGCTCGACCTCGCGATGATCCTCGTGGAGCACGACATGCGGCTCGTGATGGACCTTGCCGACCGCGTGCTCGCGCTCGACTTCGGCGTGCCGCTCGCGATGGGCTCGCCCGCGGAGATCCAGCAGAACCCCAAGGTGATCGAGGCGTACCTGGGAGGCGGAGCATGACCGCGACCGTCGAGCAGTCGACCGGAACCGCGACCCTCGTCGCCCGCCTACTGGAGCACGCGGCCGCCCGGGCCGACGAGGTGGCCATCCGCGAGAAGTACCGCGGCGTGTGGCGCGAGTGGACGTGGGCCGGGTACGCGAAGCGGGTCGCCGGCGTGGCCGCCGGCCTGCGCTCGCTCGGCGTCGTGCCGGGCTCGCGGATCGCCGTGCACGCGGAGAACCGGCCGGAATGGGTGATCGCCGACCTCGCCGCGCAGGGGCTCGGCGCGTGCACGGTCGGCGTGTACCCGACCTCGCCGGCGGCCGAGGTCGAGTACCTGCTCGGCCACTCCGAGGCGGAGGTGCTGATCGCCGAGGACGAGGAGCAGCTGGACAAGGCACTCGCCGTGCGCGAGCGGCTGCCGCTGCTGCGGCACATCGTCGTGATGGACCCGCGTGGCCTGCGCTTCGCCGACCTGCCCGGGGTCCTCACGTTCGCCGAGCTGGAAGAGCGCGGCGCGGTTCCGGACGCCGCCGAGCGGTACGCGGAGTCCGTCGAGGCGCTCGACCCCGAGGCGACCGCGATCCTCGTCTACACCTCTGGCACGACCGGTCCGCCGAAGGGCGCGATGATCTCGCACACCAACCTCGTCGCGTCCGGCCGCGCGTTCGTCGAGGTGCTCGGCGCGGCACGCGGCGACGAGGTGCTGAGCTACCTGCCGCTCTGCCACGTCGCCGAGCGGCTGATCTCCGTCATCGACGGCATCTGGGCCGGGCTGGTGGTCAACTTCGGCGAGGGCGGCCCGTCGTTCTCGAACGACCTGCGCGACGTCCAGCCCACCGTCTTCCTCGGCGTGCCCCGGGTGTGGGAGAAGATGCTCGCCACCGTGGAGATCCGCATGGCGGACGCGTCGCGGCTCAAGCGGGCGCTGTACCGGGCGTGCCTGCGCCAGGGCCGCCGGATCGCGCCGCGCCGCATGTCCGGGCGCACCACCTTCGGCGACCGGCTCGTGCTCGCGCTGTGCGGGCTCCTCGTCTTCCGGGCGCTGCGCGAGCGGCTCGGCATGTCCCGGGTACGCGCGCCGATCAGCGGCGCCGCGCCGATCGCCCCGCAGGTACTCGAATGGCTGTGGGCCATCGGGATCCCGGTTCGCGAGGGTTACGGGCAGACCGAGAACACCGCGATCTGCACGCTGAACCCGGTCGGCGACATCCGGCTCGGCACGGTCGGCGTCGCCTCGCCCGGGGTCGAGGTGCGCATCGCCGACGACGGGGAGATCCTGACCCGCTCGGCGGGCGTGTTCCAGGGCTACCTCGACAACCCCACGGCGACCGCGCAGACCGTCGACGCGGACGGCTGGCTGCACACCGGCGACGTCGGCGAGCTCGACGCGGACGGCTTCCTGCGGATCACCGACCGCAAGAAGGACATCATCATCACCGCTGGCGGCAAGAACATCTCGCCGTCGGAGATCGAGAACCTGCTGAAGGTCTCGCCGTTCGTGCGGGAGGCCGTGGTGATCGGCGACCGTCGCAGGTTCCTGACCGCGCTGATCGGCATCGAGCTCGACACCGTCGGCAACTGGGCCAGCCGCCGCGGCCTCGCGTACACCACGTACGCGGACCTGTCGGCGAAGCCGGACGTGCAGGCGCTGATCGACGGCGTCGTGCGGGAGGCCAACGAGCGGCTCGCGCAGGTCGAGCAGATCAAGAAGTTCACGCTGATCGGCAAGGAGCTCGACCACGAGGACGGCGAGCTGACCGCGACGCAGAAGGTCAAGCGCCGCGCGATGGAGGAGCGCTTCGGCCCGGAGATCGAGGCGATGTACACATGAGCGAGCTTGCGAGCGAATCAATGGATACAGGGCGACCGCGAGCGGCCGGGCTGAGCCTGCGAGGCGCGGTCGGTGGCGAGCTTGCGAGCGAATCAATGTCACAGGGCGACCGCGAGCGGCAGCACCGAGCCTGCGAGGGGCTGTCGTGAGTACGTTCCTCACCAACGTCTTCGCCGGGCTGGCCCTCGGGTCCACGTACGCCTTGGTGGCCATGGGTTTCGTGGTCATCTACAAGTCCACCGGTGTGATCAACTTCGCCCAGGGCGGGCTGCTGGCGCTCGGCGCGTACCTCGGCTACTTCTTCGCCAACAACCTCGCGCTCGCCTTCGGTGTCGCGATCCTGCTCGCCTGCGCGGCCGCCGCGGTCGTCGGCGCGAGCGTGGAACGGATGATCCTGCGCCGGATGGTTGGCCAGCCGCCGTTCGCGGTCATCATGATCACGATCGGGCTGCTGTTCGTCCTCGAACCGCTGATCACCGCGATCTGGGGGTTCGACAACCTGCCGATCGACAACCCGTGGAACATCCGCACCGTCGAGGTCGGCGGCCTCGTGCTGGGCGTGCGCGACCTGTGGACGATCGGGATCACCGCCGCGGTCGTCGTCGGGTTCTTCCTGTTCTTCCGCTACACGTCGTTCGGCCTCGCGATGCGGGCCACCGCGTTCGACCCGGAAGCCGCGCTGGCGCAGGGGATCAGCGCGCGCCGTGTCTACGCGGTGTCGTGGGCGATCGCCGCCGCGCTCGCCACGCTCGCCGGCATCACGCTCGCCGCCGGCCCGGCCGGGCTGTCACCGTCGATCAGCTTCATCGCGCTCGCCGCGTTCCCCGCGATGATCCTCGGCGGCATGGACTCGGCGGCCGGTGCGGTGCTGGGTGGCCTGATCATCGGCCTCGCCGAGGCGCTCACCCGCGGCTACCAGGACGAGCTGTTCTCCTGGGCGGGCTCGAACGTCTCGGTGATCGTGCCGTACGTGCTGATGATCCTGATCCTGCTCATCCGGCCCTACGGGCTGCTCGGGACGAAGGACGTGAGGCGGATCTGATGGCCACCACCAAGCCGCACCGCAACCTCGTCCGCACCTACGCCCAGGACCTGCGCCTGTTCGGCACCCCCACGAAGCGGGCCGGGCTCGCCGCGATGCTGATCGTGCTGCTGGTGCTGCCCACGATCGTGCAGGACGACTTCTGGCTGTCCGTGCTGATCTACTCCGGCGTCACCGCGATCGGCGCGATCGGGCTCAACCTGCTGACCGGCTACTGTGGACAGATCTCGCTCGGCCACGCGTTCTTCATCGGCGCCGGCGCCTACTGCGCGGCACTCGTCGGCGGCGACCTGAACCTGCCGCTTCCCTTGTGGCTGCTGGCATCCGCGGCGGTCGGCGCGGTGCTGGGCGGGCTGATCGGACCGTTCGCGCTGCGGCTGCGCGGCCACTACCTCGCGATCGTCACGCTCGGGCTGATCTTCATCGGCGAGCACCTGTGGCGCAACCTCACCTGGCTCACCGGCGGCAACAACGGCACGTCGGTACTCGCCCAGCCGACCATCGGCCCGGTCGACCTCGGCGCGCTGGAGCTCGCCGGGGAGAACTACTCCCGCAACCAGGGCTACTTCTGGCTCGTGTGGGCGCTGGTCGCGATCCTCGCGCTGCTGACCAAGAACATCGCCCGGACCCGGCCCGGCCGCGCGCTGTGCGCGGTCCGCGACCACGACCAGGCGGCCGAGGTCATCGGCGTGCGCGCAGGCCGGTACAAGATCGGCGCCTTCATGGTCTCCAGCGCGATCGCGTCGATGGCCGGTGCGCTGTTCGGCTCCTACCAGCAGCACGTCAGCCCGGACGACTGGACGCTGCTGCTCTCCATCCAGTACATCGCGATCATCATCGTCGGCGGGCTCGGGACGATCTTCGGCTCCATCCTCGGCGCGATCTTCGTCGGCGCGCTGCCGGCCCTGATCGACGAGTACTCCAGCGCCATCCCCGGCGTCGCCACCGAGGCGGGCGGGGACGGCTTCATCAGTGTGTTCGCGCTCAACCAGGCCATCTTCGGCCTGTTGATCGTGCTGTTCCTCGTGTTCGAACCCAGAGGCTTGGCGGGCATCTGGTTCCGGGTCAAGGCCTACTTCAAGGCCTGGCCGTTCTCCTATTGACGCAAGGAGGCGTCACATGCGGATGACCAACAACGGTATCGGGCTCGCCAGCAGGGCGATCGGAGTCGCACTGAGCCTGATGCTGGCCGTCTCGGCCTGCGGGGGCGCGGGGGAGGACGAGGGTTCCGGTGGTGGGAAGGCCGGCGCGCCCGGCAACACCGCCGGCTTCGACGGCAAGACGATCAAGCTCGGCGTGCTGACCCCGCTTTCCGGCACGGTGGCCGTCATCGGGCAGCCGCTGACCGCCGGCAACGAGGTCTGGTTCGACGCCGTCAACGCGAAGGGCGGCATCGGCGGCAAGTACAAGGTCGAGCTGGTGCAGGAGGACACCCAGTACAAGACGGACTTGGCGGTGCAGAAGTACAACAAGATCAAGGGTGACGTGGTGGCGTTCACCCAGATCCTCGGCACGCCGCCGACTCTCGCGGTGCTGCCGCAGCTGCGTACCGACAAGATCCTCGCCGCGCCGGCGTCGCTGGACGCGCTGTGGGTCCGGGAGGACAACCTGCTGCCTGTCGGCGGGCCGTACCAGATCCAGGCGATCAACGCGATGGACTACTACCTGACCGACGGCGGCGGGTCCAAGGACGACGTGATCTGCACGATGATCCAGGACGACGTCTACGGCGAGGCGGGCCAGCAGGGCATCGACTTCGCCGCGGAGAAGTACGGGTTCAAGGTCGCCAACACCCAGAAGTTCAAGGTGGGCACGGAGAACTACGCCGGCCAGATCGGCGCGCTCGCCGGGGCCAAGTGCAAGATGGTGTTCCTCGTGGCCACGCCGTCGGACGCGGCCAAGATCTGGGGCACGGCGGCCCAGGCGCGCTTCGCGCCACAGTGGATCGGGCAGTCTCCGACGTATACCGGAGCGCTGGCCCAGTCCGCGGTCGCGCCGTACATGGAGAAGTCGGTGTGGATCATGGCGGACGGAACCGAGTGGGGTGACGACTCGGTGCCGGGCATGAAGACGATGGCGGACGACATGGCCAAGTACGCCCCGGACCAGAAGCCGGACTTCTACTTCGCGTTCGGCTACAACCAGGGCCGGGCCATGACCGCCGTGCTGGAGAAGGCCGTCGAGAACGGCGACCTGTCCCGGGAGGGCATCCTCAAGGCGTCGACCGAGATCGGCACGGTCAGCTTCGGCGGCCTCACCGGCGACTATCAGTACGGACCCGCGGCCGAGCGCAATCCACCGCGTTCGACCAGCGTGTTCGCTGTCGACCCGGCCAAGCCGGTAGGGCTGAAGAAGCTCAAGTACCTGATCGAGTCGGACGCCGCGAAGGAGTTCGAGTTCAAGAAGGCAGATCTCTGATAACGAATACGTGGAAAATACCGACCACACGGTAGGTGAGCGTGATCGAATGACGCCATGACGGCGATCGTGACCGTGATCGGCATGGTGGGGGAGACTCCGCCACCCGGCGCGGCCACCACGATCGCCGAGGCCCGGCTGGTGGTCGGCGGCCGCGGGGCGGGGGGGG
>NZ_DATBKY010000108.1:0-17356 GCF_036555685.1 Actinophytocola sp.
CAGGACCTGGACCAGGACAGCGACATCGACCAGGACCTCGACAGCGACCAGACCCAGGTGCAGGACGCGGACGCGGACCTGGGCGAGTCGGTTCGTGCGGACGTCGAGCAGGACCTCGACACCGAGCTCGCCGACCTGTGACGACGCGGCTTTGCCAACCGAACAGTGACAACTGAACAGAACGGGCCCCGGCGAGTTCGCCGGGGCCCGTTTCGTCGTTCTCCGCTCAGCCGGTCACGCCGTTCAGGGCCGCGAAGTAGCCGTTCGCCTGGCCGGAGGCCGTCGGGTGGTACGACTCGTCGATCGGGAACGTGACGCTGTGCAGCCACCAGTCGCCGCCCGGCGCGCAGATCTCGTGACCGGAGAAGGCCGCCCGGCCGTCCACGAAGTCGAAGCCGGCCGCGGCCGCGCGCGCCGAGACGACGTCGGCGAGCACGTCCGAGCTCTGGTTGATCGCGGCACGCTTGGTCTCCGACAGGCCGACCGAGCAGTCGCCGTTCAGCGTGTAGATGTGCGGGTAGCCGAGCACGACCACGCGGGCGTCCGGCGCCCGGTTGCGGATCTCGGCGTAGACGCCGTCCAGCCGGCCGGGAAGCTCGGACTGGGCGAACGCCTGCGCCTCCTGGTTGCGGCTCACGCAGCTGTCGTCGGAGCCGAGGTTGCAGTCGGTCATGACGTCGGCGAAGCCGGCGTCGTTGCCGCCGATGGAGATCGTCACCAGCTCGGTGTCCGGGGTGATCGCGCCGACCTGGCCACCGGTCACGTCCGAGGTCACCGCGCCGGAGCAGGCGACGAACTCGAAGGCGGACGGGGCGTGCGAGTTCGCCCAGAGCTGCGGGTAGGCGTTCGCGCTGCGCTTGCAGCTCCCGCTGTCGCCGTAGTCGCCGGCACCGAGCCCGGAGGCGTAGGAGTCGCCGAGCGCGACGTATTTCCCGGCCGCCACCTCGGCGGCGATCGCCGGCGCGGCGATGCCGCCCGCCGCGGCGACCGCGACGAACGCGGCGATGACGTACTTGCGAGAGAGGCGCATGTCCCCGACCTCCACTGTGATTTGCGCTACGTCACTCATGATTACCGGACCGTCACAACCCGTCGAATCGCTTCGTTAGTCGTTAACAGTTGCCAGAGAGGCGCGAACGGAGTACCGGGCACTCGCCCGTTTGCGGCGGTGTTAGCGCTCGCTAACCGGCCGGATACCATGGTCACGTGTCGACCCGACGGGAACAGATCCTCGCCGCCGCGGCGGAGCTCTTCGCCCGCCACGGCTTCCACGGCGTCGGCATCGACGAGATCGGCGCGGCGGTCGGCGTCTCCGGACCGGCCCTGTACCGCCACTTCCGCAGCAAGGACGCGATGCTCGGGGAGATGCTGACCTCGATCAGCGAGATCCTGCTCGCCGGCGGCCAGGAGCGCCGCGACGCGCACGAGCCCGCGGCCGTCCTCGCCGAGCTGGTCCGCTTCCAGGTCGACTTCGCGCTGGACAACCCGGCGCTGATCACCGTGCAGGAACGCAACCTCGGCAACCTGACCGAGCCGGACCGCCGCCGCGTCCGCGCGCTGCAGCGGCGCTACGTCGAGGTCTGGGTGCAGGCGATCCGCGACACCGCCGCGGGCATCGAGGAGCCGACCGCCCGGGCCGCGGCGCACGCGGTGTTCGGCCTGATCAACTCCACCCCGCACAGCCGCCATCTCGGCCGCGCGGGCATGGCGACGATGCTGCGGGAGATGGCGCTCGGCGCGCTCGCCCGCGTGCGGGCCGACGAGCCCACGGGCCTGTCGAACGCGAGCTGACCGAAGAGGGAAATCCCTTCGTCCATCCGGGTGAACCCGCATCGTCGTCGCATGTGTCCGTTAGTACTGTTTCGGTCACAGATCCGATTCGGAGAGGGTGCACGGTGTCGCAGCAGACCAACTGGGTTCCGACCTCGGTCGACCTCGAGAAGCCCAGCGCGGCAAGGGCCTACGACTACGTCCTGGGGGGCAACCACAACTTCCAAGTCGATCGCGACTTCATCGAACAGGTCATGCACAGGCAGCCGGAGGCCCGCCGGTTCGCGATCATGAACCGCGCCTTCATGCGCCGCGCGGTGCTCTTCATGGTCGAGCGCGGCATCCGGCAGTTCCTCGACCTCGGCTCCGGCATCCCGACCGTCGGCAACGTCCACGAGATCGCGCAGGAGGCCGACCCGACCGCGCGCGTGGTGTACGTCGACAACGAGCACGTCGCGGTCGCCCACAGCCAGCTCATCCTGGAGCACAACGAGAACGCCACGATGGTGCAGGCCGACATCACCCGGCCCCGGCTCGTCCTCAACGACCCGGAGACCCGGCGGCTGCTCGACTTCGACCAGCCCATCGGGCTGCTCGCGATCACCATCGGCCACTACGTCCTCGCCGACCAGGACCCGGTCGGCGTGTTCGCCAGCTACCGCGACGCGCTCGCGCCCGGCAGCTACCTCGCGCTGACCCACCTCACCGCGGACTTCGACGAGGCGAAGGGCTCCGAGCTCACCGAGTTGATGGAGCAGACGCAGAACAGCATCATCATGCGCACGCGCGAGCAGGTCCTCGAGCTCTTCGGCGACTTCGAGTTCGTCGAGCCGGGCCTGGTGACCACGGCCCAGTGGCGGCCGGAGGGCGAGGCGCCGGACCCGTCGCTGAACGACGGGCTCTGGGCCGGCGTGGCGCGAAAGAGTTGAGCGGGAGCAGACCACCGACAGCCGGGAAGCCTCCCGGCTGTCGGCGCACGGTGTCCGTGAGTATCGTCGTGGTCACAGGCTGATGGACACCTATCCCGTGCACCCCGCGCCTCCCCCGGCATCCCGGCGGGAGGAGCTCGCGCACGCCTGGACGACGCACACCACCTCGTCCGCCTACATCCCGCGCGCGGTCGTCGAGATCGAGGAGCTGCTGCTCGAGCTCGTCGACCAGCTCCTCGCCGCGCTCGCCCCCGACGGCGAGCCCGAGGCCACCGGTGCCGAGGTCGGCGCGCGGCTGGTACGCGAGGGCTTCATCGACCCGACCGCGTTGCGCGCCACGATCGACTCGCTCACCACGGGCCTGCTCGGGGACATCGAGCACACCCCGGACACCGAGCTCGCCCGGCGGACCGTGGCGATGCTCGGCGCGCTGTCCACCGGCTACGCCGAGGGCCTGCGCAGCTACACGCTCACCCAGCAGGAGCAGGTCAAGCAGGCCCTGTTCAACGCGATGGTGCGCACCGAGCACAACCTGCGCGCCACGGAGAACCGCTTCCGCGAGGTGTTCACGTCCTCCGCGGTCGGCATCGCGATCACCGACCTCGACGGCATGGTCGTCGAGTCGAACCCCGCGCTGTCCGGGATCCTCGCGTGCCCGCCCGGCCAGCTCGCCGGCCGGCAGCTGCCCGAGTTCTTCCTGTCCGACGACGAGATGCCCGCCGCCGGCGGTACGCCCGGCGACGTGCGGAACGGCTACCGCCGCGTGCTGGCCGGCGAGGCCGAGCGCGTGCGCGAGCACCGCAGGCTGCGCAAGGAGAACGGCGAGACCGCGTGGGCGTTCCTCGCGATCTCGCTGCTCCACGACGGCGCGGGCGACCCGGCGTACTTCGTCACGATGGTGCAGGACACCAGCGAGCTGCAGCTGCTCCAGGACCGGCTGAGCCACCAGCTGCTCTACGACGCGCTGACCGGCCTGCCGAACCGCCAGCACTTCGCGTCCAAGTTGGAGAGCACGCTCGGCCAGGCCGAGCCCGGTGGCACGGTCACGCTGTGCTTCGTGAACCTGGACGGGTTCGCCGGGATCAACAACAGCCTCGGCCACCAGTTCGGTGATCGTCTACTCCGGACCGTCGCGGGCCGCCTGGAGGCCGCGGTCGAGGGCGAGAAGGCGTTGCTGGCGCGGATCGGGCCGGACGAGTTCGCCGTGCTCATCGAGGACTCGCCCACCACGCCGATCATCGACGACATCGTCGGGCGGATCAACGCCGAGCTCGCCGAGGCGGAGTACATCGACGAGCGCGGGGTCGGCGTCGGCGCGAGCATCGGAGCCCTCCGCTGCGGCGTCGCGGAGATGTCGCCCGTGGAGCTGTTCCGTGCCGCGGACACCGCGCTGCGCAAGGCGAAGGCGAGCGGCCGGCGGCAGTGGGCCGGCTTCCACGCGCAGGAGGACGGCCCGGACCGGGAGCGCGACGCGCTGGCCGCCGAGGTGCCCGCCGCGTGGGAGAACGGGCAGCTGACCGTCGTGTACGAGCCGGTCGTGCGCCTCGCCGACGAGCGGACGATCGCCGCGCGGCCGGTGCTGTCGTGGGACCGCGGCGACGGCGGGACGATCGGTCACGGCGACTGCGTGCAGCTCGCCGAGCGCACCGGCATGTCCGTCCAACTCGGACCGATGGTGCTGCGCGACGTCTGCGGCCGGCTGCCCGAGCTGCGGGCCGCGCTCGGCGACGACTCCGGGCCGCTGCTGCGGATCGAGCTGTCCCGCCTGCAGAGCGGCGACGGCGACCTCGTGCGCGCGGTGCACCGGGCGATCAAGGAGACCGGCGCGCCGGCCGAGCTGCTGGAGATCGGTCTCGACATCGCGGCCGTGCTCGACGACTACGGCGACGCGCGCGACAACCTCGAGGTGCTCGCCGACGTCGGCGTGGCCACCGCGCTGTACGGCTTCCAGGGCGGGCCGCGCGAGCTCGACCTCGTGTCGGACACCAGGGTCCGGACCGTCACGCTCGGCGTGGACGGCGCCGGTGCCGCGGGCCGGGAAACCGCGAGCGCGGTGCTGCGCGAGGAGACCGAGCGGCTGGTGCGGGCGGTCGTGGCCGGCGGACGCGAGTGCTCGGTGCTCGACGTGCGGACCGAAGCCGAGGCGCGGTGGTGGGCGAACGCCGGGGTCACCAGCGTGCAGGGCAGCATGTTCGGCCCGCCTGTGCCCGCCGGAAATCTCGCCGCACTGGCCGAAATGTCCCGACCTGTCTCCGCCGGTTGAGTAACGCTCGATCGAGTCTGGGGGAAGATGTGGCCGTGGACCCGCACACCGACCCGGACCGTGACAGGCGTGTCGTCGAGGCCGCGAGCCAGGCGCTCGCGGCGATGAAGGCCGCCGTTTCGGACGGGGACGCGGCTGACCGGGTGACCGAGACGTTCCGGGCGAACCCGGCGAGTGTCGCGGACGCGCAGGAGATCATGCTGCTGCTGTTCCGCGAGTGCAGCGCGATGGTCGCCGCACTCAGTTCCGGTGGCACCGCGCCGGTGAAGATGCAGGTCTACGACAACGACGGCCAGGAGGTGCCGATCGACGAAGCGGACCCGCCTGTCCGCACCGCCGTGCGCACGCTGCTGGCCGAGGTGCACGGGGACACCGAGGCGGCGAAGACCCACATCGAGATCGCGCTCGCGAACGCCGCGCCGGACGAGATGGTGACGCTCATGGTGCAGGCCCTGCGCTGGACGATCCGGCTGTCGGCCGAATGCACGAGCCGGGATCTTCCGGTCGCCGAGTGGATCACGACCGCGTTGTCCTGATCGACTTTCCCCACTTTCGTGTGTTGACAGTAACTGACCGACCGCGCATTGTCATGGACACCGTCTTACCGATGAGTAGACAACGAGGTCTCCATGCGCCGGTTGCTGCCCCTGCTCACCACCGCCGCCGCGATAGCGACCGCCACGGTCGCCACCGTCGCGATCTCCGGAACCGCCAGTGCCGCCCCGTTCGGCAAGTACGTGGCGCTCGGCGACTCCTACGCCGCCGTGGGCTCGCTCGGCAACATCCACGGGGACCCGATCGGCTGTGGCCGCGCCACCGACAACTACCCGTCGGACGTCGCGTCCCGGCTCGGCGTGACCTCGTTCGTCGACGCGACCTGCGGCGGCGCCGAGACCGTCCACATGACACAGCCGCAGTCGGTGACCGGCGGGGACAACGCGCCGCAGTTCGACGCGCTGACCGCGGACACCAGCCTCGTGACGGTCACGATCAGCGGCAACGACATCGGCTTCAGCGACATCGCGAAGACGTGTGCGGAGAAGAGCTTCACCAACCCGTTCGGCTCGCCGTGCAAGGACCACTTCACCGAAGGCGGCACCGACCAGCTGGCCGAGCGGATCAACGCGGTCGCCGGCCCGGTCGACGCGGTGCTGGACGGCATCCACGAGCGCGCGCCGCAGGCCACCGTCGTGCTCGTCGGCTACCTGCGGATCCTGCCGCCGAGTGGCGGCTGCTGGCCGGTCGTCCCGTTCTCCCGCGGCGACGTGCCCTACTTCGACGGCGTGGAGCACCAGCTCAACGCGATGCTCGCCGCGCAGGCCGGCGCGAACAACGCGGTGTTCGTCAATCCTGGCGACGTCCTCGGCCACGACGTCTGCTCCGGCGACAAGTACGTCGAGGGCCTGATCCCGGAGACGCTGTCGGTGCCGGTGCACCCCAACGCGCACGGCCAGGACTTCGTCGCCGGCCTGGTGGCCGACGCCCTGAGCTAGTGTCCCGTGCGGATATAGTCAGCGCGGATATAACGACGCTGGACCGTATGCTGTGGACATGGCGCAGCGCAATCCGCCACCGCTGACCCCCGCCGGTTACCAGGTGCTGGTGGCACTCGCGGGCGGCCGGACGCACGGCTACGCGGTGATGCGGTTCGTCGACGAGGTCACCGGCGGCTCGGTCCGGCTCGGGCCCGGCACGCTCTACCGCACGATCGCCCGCCTCGCCGCGGACGGCCTCGTCGAAGAGGTCGAGGGCCAGCAGGCGGACGACCCGCACGATGCGCGCCGCCGCTACTACCGGCTGACCGACCTCGGCCGGGAGGCCGCGACCCGGGAGACCGAGCTGCTCGCCCGGCTCGTGGACGTCGCGGCCGGCGCCGGGCTCCTCGCCGATCGGCGCCGCACGGTGTCATAGCAGCCGGCCGCACACGCTCACCCCGTTCGTCCGCGACGTGACCGCAGCTCCTGCCACGCCAAGGCATCGGCGCCTCCCGCACGGGCGCGATCCTCTTCGTCGCGCTCGTCACCGGCCATCCCCGACTTCCGGCCCCTTGACGCCATTCTGTTTGCGATGCAAACCTATGTGCATCGCAATCGAGTTTGGGGATCTCATGACTGACGAGGACGTCCCGGACCGGGACGAACAGACCGCGACCGACCTGCTCGACGACATGCGGACGCTGCGCGCGCGGGTCCGCACCGACCGGCACGGCTTCGCCTTCCCGCTGTTCCTGTTCGGCGCGCTGATCCTGCTGGCGCCGCTGACCTACGTCTCGACGCCACTCGATCCGGGCGTGACGTTCGAGATGGTGCAGCGCGGCCCGTTCCCGCAGTTCGCGCCGATGTTCGGCAACGTGAAGTACCCGGGCGTGATCGACTGGTACTGGGTGCTCACGATCGTCGGCGGCATGGCGCTGACCGGCTGGTGGTACCGGCGGCGCGCGCTGCGGCTGGGCGTCGAGACCGACACGCGCACGCCGTTCGTCGCGGCCGGCGCCGCGCTCGCGGGCTTCCTGTTGTGGGAGCCGCTGCTCAACGGGCTGCTGACCGAGTACGGGACGCTGTACTCGTCCCCGAAGATCAACCTGCCGATACTGGTCGTCTCGGCCGTGGCCGCCACCGCGGTGCTCGCCTGGGCGTTTCGTCCACAACGGACGGATACGCAGCGCGCGGCGGGGGTGTTCGCCGGGATCCTGCTGGCGTCGCTCACCTTCGCCACGGTCGGCATCTACATGATCAAGGGCTTCTCCGCGCTGCTTGCGATCGCGGCCGCGCTGCTGGTCCTCGCGTGGTGGGAGCGAAGCGCGCTGCTCGCCGTCGTCGGCGTGCTGTTCACCGCGGCGTCGATCCCGGCGAACCACCCGCTGTGGTACTGGGACCTGGGCTACGTGTTCCAGGAGCTCGGCTGGACGACCTCGTGGGACGACGGGACCGTGTTCGCGTTGCAGAACCTGTTGCTGCCGGGGCTGATCCTGCTCGCGGGCGGGGCCGTCGCGGCGCTGACCCGGCACGGGGCGGCGCCCCGTGAGTGACCATCCGACGAACGGCCTCAACGACGTGGTGCACCAGAAGCACCGGCTGGGCATCCTCACGATCGCGTCGGAGTCCAAGCGGGTCGAGTTCGGCTACCTCAAGGACACGCTGCAGCTGACCGGGGGCAACCTGTCGCGGCACCTCACCGTGCTGGTGGACGCGGGCCTGCTGGACATGGAGAAGGGCTACGACGGCAGGCGGCCGAAGACCTGGGTGAGCATCACGCGGGCCGGCCGGCAGGCGCTCGCCGACGAGGTCGCGGCGCTGCGCGCGCTGGTGACCCGGCTCGGCGAGTAGCCCAGCGCGGGGCGAAGGGGGACGATCGCGGGGTGATCACCGTGCAGGGCGTGGTGGACCGGGTCGGTCCGACGCTGCTGCACGTCCGGCTCGGCGCCGCCGCGACCCACGTCAACGACGTGGTCATCGCCGAGCCGGGACGCAAGGACCAGGTCGGCGACGGCGACCTGGTCCTCGGCGTCTCGGTGCACACCGTCAAGGACGCGGTCGAGCTGATCCGCCACTGCGGGGCGCAGGGCGCGGCGGCGGTGCTGCTCAAGCCCCCGCTGCCGGCCCGCAGCGCGGTGCGCTCCGCGGCGCAGACGGCGGAGGTCGCGGTCGTCGAGGTGCACTCGGGTGCGGCGTGGGCGCAGGTGGTGTGGCTGTTGCGCTCGGTGCTCGACGCGGCGGCCGACGAGCTCGAGGGCGACACCCGGTCGAGCGGGCTCGGCGACCTGTTCCGGCTCGCGGACGCGGCCGCGGCGGTCGTCGACGCGCCGGTCACGATCGAGGACGCGAACTCCCGGGTGCTCGCGTACTCGGCGCGCCAGGACCGCACGGACTCCGCACGCGTGTCGACGATCATGGGCCGCCGCGTGCCGGACGACGTGCTCGCCCGCTTCCGCTCGCGGGGCGTGTTCCGCGAGCTGTCCCGCGGCCGCACGACGATCTTCGTGCCGGCGCAGCAGGACGGCACGCTGCCGCGGCTGATCGTGCCGATCCGGATGGGCGGCGAGCTGCTCGGCTCGATGTGGGCGGTGGTCAGCGGGCCGGTGGCGGACGAGCGGGCGGCGGCGTTCGCGGACACCGCGCCGGTCGTCGCGCTGCACCTGCTCCGCCGCCGGGCGACCGAGGACGCCGAGCGCGCGCGGTCGGCCGAGCTCGTGCGGGCGGTGCTCGAGGGCCGGGGCAGCGTGCGGCTGATCGCGGCGGAGCTTGACCTGTCCGACGAGCCGCACCGGGTGGTGGCCATCGCGAGCCGGGCGGACGACCCGCTGGGCGCGGAGGGCATGCGGCTCGCGTTGTGGGAGCGGATAAGCGCGGGCGTCGGGCGGCGGCCGGCGGTGGCCGAGCTGCACGACGTCCTCTACGCGGTGGTGCCGGACCGGGCGGGCGAGGGCGGCTGGCCGTCGCTGCGCGACGCGCTGACCGTGGACCGGACGCCGCCGCTGGTCGCGGCCGGCCCGCCGGTTCGGCTCGCGGACCTGGTCGACTCGAAGGCGCTGGCCGAGGAGACGCTGGCGCTGCTGCGGGCGGGGCTGCTCGACGGTCCGGTGGCGAGCCACGAGCAGGCGTGGCCGGTGCTGGTGCTGCACCGGGCGGCGGTGGCCGCGGCGGGGTCGGGCGCCACCGAGTTCGGGCCGCTGCCGCGGCTGCGCGCGCAGGACGAGGGTTCAGGCACCTCGTACGTGGACACCCTGTACGAGTGGCTGCGGCATCCCGGCGATCCGCGGGCCGCGAGCAGGGCCTTGCGGATCCACCCCAACACGCTGCGGTACCGGATGGCGAAGCTGACCGAGCTGGCCGGCGTCGACCTGGACGATCCGGACGTGCGGCTCGCCCTGCTCACCCAGCTCACCGCGTTACGGTGGCGTTGAGCCGGTCTCCAGCGGACTGTGCTCGCGGCACCAGCGAGTCGCTGCACACTCGTGCGCGCAGAACGATGACTACCACCCATCGTTACTCCATTGTGGTCTTTGACACCCATCTGGCCTAGTCGGGAGGATTTCGTGAAGGTCGCCGTTCCCCGTGAGATAAAGAACCACGAGTACCGCGTCGCGTTGACGCCGGCGGGCGTGCACGAGCTGACCTCGCACGGGCATGACGTCTTCGTCGAGGCCGGGGCGGGTGTGGGGTCGTCGATCACCGACGAGGAGTACCTCGCGGCGGGCGCGAAGGTGCTCGCGTCGGCGGACGACGTATGGGCCGAAGGGGATCTGGTCCTGAAGGTGAAGGAGCCGATCGCGGCCGAGTACCCGCGGCTGCGGTCCGACCAGGTGCTGTTCACGTACCTGCACCTGGCGGCGGACGAGGCGCTGACGAAGGCGCTGATGGCGGCCGGCACGACGGCGATCGCGTACGAGACGGTGCAGCTGCCCTCGGGTGCGCTGCCGCTGCTCGCGCCGATGTCGGAGGTGGCCGGCCGGCTCGCCCCGCAGGTCGGGGCGTACTCGCTGATGATGCCGTCGGGTGGCCGCGGGGTCCTGCCGGGTGGCGTGCCGGGCGTGGCGCCGGCGCAGGTCGTCGTCATCGGTGGCGGCGTCGCCGGGCTGAACGCGGCGCAGATCGCCGTGGGCATGGGCGCGAGCGTGCAGATCCTGGACACCAACGTGGACCGGCTGCGGTTCATCGACCAGCTGTACCGGGGGCAGATCCGCACGGTCACGTCGAACAAGTTCGCCGTCGAGGAGGCCGCGCGCGAGGCGGACCTGGTCATCGGCGCGGTGCTGGTGCCGGGCGCGCGGGCGCCGAAGCTGATCTCGAACGAGCTCGTGGCGCGGATGAAGCCGGGCTCGGTCCTGGTGGACATCGCGATCGACCAGGGCGGCTGCTTCGCCGACTCGCGGCCGACCACGCACGCGGACCCGACGTACCAGGTGCACGACTCGGTCTTCTACTGCGTCGCGAACATGCCGGGCGCGGTGCCGCGGACGTCGACCTACGCCCTGACGAACGTGACGATGCCGTACGCGGTGAAGCTCGCGAACCACGGCTGGCACGAGGCACTGCAGGCGGACCCGGCCCTCGCGCTGGGCCTGAACACGCACGCGGGTGCCCTCACGAACGGCCCGGTGGCGCAGGCCCACAACCTCGAACACACCGAGTTGAGCGAATTCCTCAACTAATCAACATCCCCTGGTACCTGAGAACGAGAAACGGAAAAGGCGCTGGTCATAGCCATTGGGCAACCAGCGCCTCTTCCGAGGTGAGGGTATAGACACAACCGTAGAAACGATTCAACG
This sequence comes from Actinophytocola sp., assembly GCF_036555685.1. Classification (GTDB taxonomy): domain Bacteria; phylum Actinomycetota; class Actinomycetes; order Mycobacteriales; family Pseudonocardiaceae; genus Actinophytocola. The sequence goes on from NZ_DATBKY010000108.1 coordinate 11,231, forward strand.
CGAATGGCGCTAGCGATCCGACGACCGCGCGAAGCTGCCATCTTGTTATCGACGGAACTCAAATCGCAGCCCCCGGTTGCAGCGCAGTAGACAGATACGGCATATCCTTCTGTTGGCGGCCCGCTCCCAGTGACCCCCAGGCTGGTTGAGCGGGCCGCCCCTTGTGCGCGCCCCACCGCCACCTGACGCTTCGTCCCACGCAGCAGACGAATGACGCGCGGCGGCTCCTCGACAGCGTTCCCGTCGACGACGATGACGCCTTGGTGTCGACGGCGCGGCGATCGGCGCGGCGACCGGGAACGTCGATTAGCGATTTCGCGATTACGAGTTGGCCGGCTACCAAGATCACCCGAAGCGCTACGGGCCGCGACTGCTACTCCGACGTTCACTCGGATCGGGGCGTCCATCCACGATCGAGTGAGAATCCGAGCAATGGAGTGAAGTCGTCGATTGCCACTTTGGCCGACGGTTTCGGGGACCGATGTCGTTACGGTGACTGAACCTCGCTGGTCCGTCAGCTGCAACGATCCGTTCGGCCGGGACCGCGCGTTGACGGTCCTGGTGGAGGACGAGCGAATCGTCCTCGTCCCCCCGGCCGGGGCCGCCGCGGTGCTCTCCGCGCAGCAGGCCCGGCGGCTGGGGTTGACGCTCGACCAGGCCGCCGTCCGCGCCCAGGACAGACGGGCAGGCTGACTCAACCACCATCCACCCGCCCGTCCGCACCATCCGCCGGAACGCGACCAACACTTTTGATCCCGGGCAGGCGGACGGCGCTCAGGTAGGCGCTGATCGCGTCGCGGTTGCGGGCCAGGCACTGGATCTTGGCGTCCATCTGGTCCCGGTGCCGCTCCAGGTCGGCGATCAGCTCGGGCGTCGCGTCCGTGACGTGGATCGAGCACGGGTCGTCCAGGCACGGCAGGATCTCGCGGATGATGCGGGTCGGCACGCCCGCGTCGAGCAGGCCGCGGATCTGGACGACGCGGCCGACCAGCCGCTCGTCGTACGAGCGGTAGCCGTTGGCCGAGCGGTCCGGGTCCAGCAGGCCCTGGTCCTCGTAGTAGCGCAGCAGCCGGGTCGGCACCCCGGTACGCGTGGCCAGCTCACCGATACGCACGACGACCTCCGTCACACGGGCTTTCCTTCACACTAGTGTCAACCTTTGAGCATGGGCCTATGAGACCGACGCTCGCCGTGCTCTCGGTGGCACAGTTCCTCATCGCGCTCGACTACTCGATCATCTACATCGCCCTGCCGAGCGTGGCCGCCGACCTGCGCCTCGAACCGTCGCTGGCGCAGTGGATCATCAGCGCGTACGCGGTGCTTTTCGCCGGCTTCCTCGTCGTCGGCGGGCGGCTCACCGACCGCGTCGGCGCGAAACGCCTGTTCGTCGTGGCCGTGGTGTTCTTCGGGGCGGCGAGCGCGGTCGGCGGTCTGGCCGGCGACGGCGCGGTGCTGCTCGCCGCCCGCGGCGCGCAGGGGCTCGGCGCGGCCATGCTGCAGCCGGCGATCATCGGGCTCATCGGCACCACGTTCGCGGCCGGCCCGGCACGCAGCCGCGCGCTCGCGGTGTGGGGTGGGGTCGGCGCGTCCGGCCTCGCCGCGGGCGCGCTCGTGGGCGGGCTGCTGACCACGGCCTCGTGGCGGCTCACGTTCGTCATCAACGTCCCGCTCACGGTGCTCTGCGCGGCCGGCGCCCTCGTCTGGGTCCGCGCCGCGGCGGCCGGCGTGCGCGACCGGATCCCGCTGCGCGCCGCCGTTCTCGGCACCGGCACGGTCCTCACGCTCGTCCTCGGCCTCACGCTCGGCGCCGACCAGGGCCAACGGGCCTGGCCGACGTTCGCCAGCCTCGCCGCCGCGGTGGTGCTCTTCGCCGCGTTCGTCCGCAACGAGCGCGGCGCGCCACTGATCGAGCCCGCCCTGCGCCGGGTGCGGACGCTGCGTCTGGGCGCACTCGCGACGGCCCTGTACATGGCGAGCGTCGGCTCGGAGTTCTACCTGCTCACACTGCTGCTGCAGAGCATGAAGGGCTACGACGCCCTGCGGGCCGGGCTCGCCTTCGTGCCGCTCGCCGTCCTGGTGACCGTAGGCAACGCGGCCGCGGGCCGCCTCGTGCGGACCCACCGGCCGGCGACCGTGCTGGCCCTCGGGTTCGCCACGGCGGCCGCGGGCCTGCTGTGGCTCTCGCTCGCGCTGCACGGCGACTCGTACGCCACGGACCTGCTGCCCGGCCTGCTGCTGTCCGGCTTCGGCCACGGCGTGATCTACACGGCCATGTTCGTCATCGGCACCCAGGACGTGCCCGACGAGCACCAGGGCACCGCGGGCGCGCTGCTGACGACCTCGCAGTACCTGTCCGCGGCCGTCACGCTCGCGGTGCTGACGCTGGTACTCGGACCGGCCCCCGACCACGCCGCGTTCCGGGCCGCGTTCCTGGTCACCACCGCCGCGGCGGCCGGCGGGCTCGCGCTGGCGACCGCTAGCCTCGTCCGCCGGAGCGTCCGGCTCCGCGTCGACTCGGCGGCAACGCGCCCGGTTTGCCCAACGTCCGGTTAGGCCATACGGCAAGATGTCCCGCACGACTCGGCAAGCAGGAGGGCCCGTGCAGGACGGTAGCGGCCGCATTGTGGTGCAGAACCTCAGCAAGAACTTCGGCAACGTGGCCGCGGTACAGAACCTGAGCTTCCAGGTCGAGCCCGGGTCGGTCACCGGGTTCCTCGGCCCCAACGGCGCGGGCAAGACGACGACGCTGCGCATGCTGCTCGGCCTGGTCACCCCGACCGCGGGATGGACCACGATCAACGGCCAGCCGTTCAGCGGGCTGGGCAACCCGGGCCGGATCGTCGGCGCGGTGCTCGAGGCGCAGGGCTTCCACCCGGGCCGCACCGCCCGCAACCACCTGCGGGTCTACGCCGCCGCGATGGGCATGCCGGACCAGCGCGCGGACGAGGTGCTCAACCTCGTCGGCCTCGGCGCGGCCGGCGAGCGCGCGGCCGGCGGGTTCTCCCTCGGCATGAAGCAGCGCCTGGCCCTGGCCACCGCGCTGCTCGGCGACCCGCAGGTACTGGTCCTCGACGAGCCGGCTAACGGCCTGGACCCGGAGGGCATCGCCTGGCTCCGCACGTTCCTCAAGGCGTTCGCGAGCAGCGGCCGCACGGTGCTGATCTCCAGCCACCTGCTGGCCGAGGTCGAGCAGACCATCGACCAGGTCGTGATCATCAGCCGCGGGCAGACCATGTACTACGGCATGCTCGAGGACCTGCGGAAGTCGCAGCAGAGCCGGGTCGTCGTGCAGCCGGCCGACGCGAGCAAGCTCGCCACCGCGCTGCAGGAAGCGCAGATCACCAACATCACGCCGCTGCCCGACGGCAAGGTCGCGGTCGTCGGCGCCACCGTCCAGCAGATCGGCGATGTGGCCGCCAAGGCCGGCGTCGCGCTGTACGGCGTGCAGGAGGAGAAGGCCGACCTCGAGCAGCTGTTCTTCCGGCTGACCAGCGGCCAGTACGCCGCGCCGGGCATGGTTCCGCACGGCCAGCTGCCGGCCGTGCCGCCGGGGGGCTACGGCACCCCGCCGGGTGGCTACGCGCAGCCGGTCGCCCAGCCGGCTCCCCCGCAGCAGTACTACCAGCAGCCGGGCCAGCAGTCCGGCTACCAGCTGCCGCCGCAGGGCTACCAGCAGCCGGGCTACCCGCAGACCCAGCAGTACCCACAGGGCGGCTACCAGCAGCAGCCGTACCAGGCGCCCGGCTACACCCCGCCACACGGCGGTTGGGGCCCACCGAGCGGACCCCAACCGACGCAGCAACAGCCGCCGGGCACGCCGCCCGGCGGGTGGGGGCCACCGAGCGGACCGCAGCCCACCCAGCAGCAACCGACCGAACAGGAACAGCAACAGCAGCAGCCCGGTCAGGGTGGAACCGGAGGTAACGCCTGATGGGCCGCCTGATCGCCGCGGAGTTCCGCAAGATCCTCACGACCAAGCTGTGGTGGGCGCTGCTCATCCCGGCTGTCGGTCTCGCGCTCGGCTGGGCCTGGCTGTCCGCGATCTTCTTCACCGACGTGGCGAACGAGATCGAGGACGCGCTCGACGTCGCCGGCATCAACGACGCCGAGCTCTCGCTGTCCTCGCTGGCGCTGACCAGGGCGATGAACTTCGCCACGCTGTTCCCGATGACGTTCGGCGCGCTGGCGCTGGCGAGCGAGATCAACCGGAAGACGATCACGACGAGCTTCCTCACCGCGCCGAGCCGCGCGTCGGTGCTGGGCGCGAAGGGCGTGGTCTACACGGTGTGGGGCCTGGTCTACGGCATCGTCGTCGCGCTGGCCGCGAGCCTCGGCGTGCTGATCGGCACGGACGGTGCGCTGCCCAGCGCCGGCGACTGGATCATCATCCTGCTCACCGGCATCCTGTCCTGCATCCTGTGGACGCTGCTCGGCATGGGCGTGGGCGCTCTGCTCGGCTCACCGGTCGCGACCTTGGTGATCCTGTTGCTGTACGCCGCGCTGGTCGGCCCGGTCGCCGAGCTGATCATCACGGTGTCCACCGAGGGCTCGAACATCGCGGGCGTGATGCCCAACGGCTCGGCGAACGGGTTGACCGGGTCGACCGCGGCGCAGCTGCTGTTCGACCAGATCCAGTCGCTGGTCGGCGACCAGCCGACCCCGCAGCAACGCGAGGACTTCGACACGATCGCGCGGGCGGGCGCCGGTGCGCCGGGCGCGTTCTCGCTGTGGATCAGCGGGTTGATCTTCGTCGGCTGGACGGCGTTGTTCTTCGTCACGGGCCTGATCCGCAACCAGCGGCGCGACATCACCTGACCCGGTCGCGGGCCGCCTGTGGATAACCGACGGCGGCTTGTCGGTGGATCGTCCTAACCTGGATCTCGTGCCCGATCACACTGTCGATCCCTCCCGTGGCTGGATTCGCCGGCTGTCCGCTGCCTGCTGGCGGCACCGGCGGCTCGTTCTGCTCGCACTCGTGTCGTCGGTGATCGGCGTCGGCTTCCAGGCCGCCGGTCCCCTGCTGGTCAAGTTCGTCGTCGACGACGCGGTAGCGGGGCGGACGGACGGGCTCGGCTGGCTGGTCACGGCGCTGGTCCTGATGGAGCTGTTGACGTTCGGCTCCGCGTTCGTGCGCCGGTACTTCGGCGGCCGGCTCGCCCTGGACGTGCAGCACGACCTGCGCCAGCAGGTGTTCGGCGCGGTGCAGCGGCTGGACGGCGCCAAGCAGGACGCGCTGCGCACCGGCCAGGTCGTGTCCCGGTCGATCACCGACCTGCAGCTCGTACAGGGCCTGCTGATGATGGTGCCGTTGTCGGTCGGCACGATCGTGTTCGCGCTGGCCGCACTGGGCGCGATGCTGTGGCTCTCCCCGCTGCTGACGCTGATCGCGCTGGTCGTGACCCCGGTCGTGGCGTTCGTGGCCGCGCGCAGCCGAAAGGTGCTGTTCCCGGCGTCGTGGTCGGCCCAGCAGCGCGCGGCCGACCTGGCCCAGCACGTCGAGGAGACCGTCACGGGCGTCCGCGTGGTCAAGGGCTTCGGCCAGGAGGCGCGCGAGGTACGCCGGCTCGACAAGACGGCCCGGCAGCTGTTCGGCGAGCGGATGCGTACCGCGAAGCTCACCGCGCGGCCGGCCGCCACGCTGGTCGCGATGCCGAGCGCGGGTCAGGTCGCGGTGCTCGCGCTCGGCGGGTACATGGCGATGAACGGCCAGGTCACGCTGGGCACGTTCCTCGCGTTCGCGAGCTACGTCGCCAACCTCGTCGGGCCCGCCCGGCTGGTCGCCGGCCTGCTCGTCAGCGTCCAGCTGGCGCGCGCCGGCGTGGAGCGGGTATACGAGCTGATCGACTCGAACCCCACGGTCACCGACGCGCCGGACGCGGTCGACGTCCCGGCCGGCCCGGTGGAGGTCCGGCTCGACGACGTCAGGTTCGGGTACACGCGCAGCGAGCCGGTGCTCGACGGGATCTCGCTCGCCGTGCGGCCGGGCGAGACGCTGGCGCTGGTCGGCCCGGCCGGCTCGGGCAAGTCGACGGTGTCGCTGCTCCTACCCCGGTTCTACGACGTGCACGAGGGCGCGATCACGGTCGCCGGGATGGACATCCGCGCGCTGCGGCTGGCGTCGCTGCG
>NZ_DATBKY010000109.1:0-24607 GCF_036555685.1 Actinophytocola sp.
CGCGGAGTCACTGCCGAAGTCGCCCGCGACCCGCGAGACGTCGCCACCGGAGAAGATCGGCTCGAGCGCGGCGGACGACGCGGCCCAGGCAGCCGAAGCCGCCGCGGAGGCCGTCGCGGACGCCGCCGACGCCGAAAGCCCAGCCGTCAAGGGAGATCGGGGCACCGGGAATGGCTCTCCTCCGTCCTCGATACCCGCGTGGGAGCCGAACTCGCCAGGCAGGCAATAACTCGGCCGCCGCGCGGCCGCCTTCGGTCTACAACGGACGGAGCGCTGCCGGTGAACCGGACACATGGGCGTGCGGTCCCCGGCGCGACTCCCTGGCGGGGAGGGAGGGAGCGGCCCGGGGACTCGATGCCGTGGCCGGGATCGCCGCCGGCACGGTGCTGGTGGTCGAGCATGGACGTCCGCCCGCGGTCGGGTGGTTGTTCGTCACCGGCGACATGCTCGGTGACATCGGGGCGTGGAGTTCCTCGTCGGCAGCGCGCTGCGGGCGGGTTGGCGTGCTGCCGTCTGCGATACTGCCGCGACGGCAAGCGTGTCCTTCCTCGGCAGCCAATCGTTCTTGCCCCGCGGGATGTACACGATGCTGACCTTCGCGGCCGGGATGTACCTCCTGAGCGACCTCGCCGCGAGACCGGCTCGATCGCGCCGCGCGTCGTCAGACGCCCCGGCGCTCGAACCAGCTCACTGAGTCTGCTGTAAATGTCCACATAGAATTCGCAAATGCCGGCACATCGCCGTCGTGATGCGCCGCCGGGCCGTGGGCGAGCAGTGTCCACGGCACGTCAATCACCTTCATCCCACGAACAACAGAATCCCCGAACGCACACGCTACGCGTGTACGGCCTCGCCAAATCGTCAGGCCTGCTCTGGCGTCGCGGTTCGTGCGGCGAGGTTGGCGGCTGCTTTGGCGAGCATGCGGCTGTTCATCCTGATGGAGATTCGTCGTGGGGTGAGCCTGGTAAGCGCGCGTAGGCGGCGGTCGGGCACGACCGTGGCCCGGCCGCTACGCAGAGCGCGGATGGTCTGGCGGACGGCCGTCGGTGCGGTGATGGGACGGATTGGCAGGGTGGCTCGGTCGACGCCGAACTTGTCGATGATGGGCGTGTCCACGTTGCCGGGGAGCATGACCGTCACATGCACGCCGGCTGGTCGAAGCTCGTGGTGGAGGGCCTCACCGAGGTTGAGGACGTAGGCCTTGGCGGCGCTCTCGTGCGCCATGTTGGGTAGTCCGTGGATCGCCCCAAGCGCGGAGACCAGCACGATGGCGCCGTGGCCGCGCCGGACCAGGCGGTGACCGAATGCGTGGGCCAGCTCGAGGTGCGTGGTGGTGTTGAGGGTTAGTCGCCGGTGCAGATCGGGCACGTCTTGGTCGAGGTACTGGCCGGGACGTCCGTTGCCGGCGTTGGAGATCAGCAACCCCACGTTCAGGTCCTCGCAGGCGGCGACGAGGTTCGTCGCGCCATCTTCGTGACTGAGGTCGACGGCGAAGACGCGGTGTTCGATCCGATGGGCGTTCGCGAGCTCGCGCCCCAGCTCCTGCAACCGGTCGGTCGAACGCGCGGCGAGGACGACGTTCAGCCCGTCGGCCGCGCACCGTTCGGCAAAGGCTCTGCCGATGCCTGATGAGGCTCCTGTGATGACGGCCCAGGGACCGTAGGCAGACAACCCGTTCATGTATCACGCTCCATCGTCGTGAGTTAGTCAGTCAACTAACTCACACGCTAGCAGGCTGACTGCGGCGTGCGCTACGGTTTGAGTGAGATGACTGACTCAACGACATCACGGGGTGGCAAGCGAGAACGACTCGTCGCAAGCGCCGGCGAGCTCCTGCACCGCCAGGGGGTCGGCGCGACCTCACTGGCCGACATCGCGCACGCAGCGGATGTCCCGGTGGGGAACGTCTACTACTACTTCAAGACGAAGGACGAACTGGTCCAGGCCGTGATCGTGGCACAGGTCCGCCAGGTGGAGGCGATGCTCACCACACTGGACGCGCTTCCTCGGCCAGCGGAACGGCTGAAGGCCCTCGTGCAGCGCTGGGAGGAGATGAGCGACATCGTCGCCCGCTACGGCTGCCCGTTCGGAACACTCGCCTCGGAGCTCGATCGGCGCGACGACGGCCTCGACATCGAGGCCGCGGAACCGATTCGGCGTATTCTCGAGTGGACGGAGGAACAGATCCGGCGCCTGCGTAGGCGGGGGGCACGCGAGCTCGCGACCATTCTGTTCGCCGGCGTTCAGGGCGGCGCGCTGCTCGCCAACGCCCTGCGTGACCCGAAGGTCATGTCTGGTCAGGTACGGCATCTCGAACTGTGGATCGACAGCCTCGCCTCGAAGCCGTAGTGGCGCGATGCGAACAACAAATCTCTGCCGGTCGAGAGACGACTGCCGGAGTGGTGACGACGTCCTGGTGATCTGGGCGTTGATCGTGCATGGCGACGAGGCGAGCGACTAGGACAGCTGAGCGCACCGGCCGTTGACGCTGTGGGCGTGGACCCTTGCCGAGTGGCACCTCGCTGAGTGCCACCTCGATGCGAACATGCCCCCGCGATGCGCGGTCGGCCGGCGCGGCGGTACCTACGGCGTCACCGATGACGGCACGTTGGTCGCCGCTGTGCGGTACGACTCCGAGGGAGGGTTTCGGATGGCACCACGCGGCGTACGGCGACGGGGGCGGGCTGCGCCTCGACAGCCCATCTCAGGGCCTCGTTCCACGCCCGCGAAGCGCTCAGTCGTCTGAGGACGGGAGCGCACAGGGAAGGGAGTAGGCGAAGAGAGCAATCGTACTTCGCCCTACGCAACGGGCGGTGGCTCGCGCAGCATCACATCCGGGATCTCAGCACGTCGACCTCGCAGCCGGTTGATCACTTGCGGCTTGTCGCGGTTCGGCTGTAGCGGGTGGCCAGTGGGGCGGCGGTCAGGCCGTGGGCGAGGACGCTGAGCAGGACGGTCAGGGTGATGACGGCGACGGCGCCGTCCGCGTAGGAGCCGAGCTCTTCGAGTGCCAGCAGGGCGAAGACGAGCGAGGCGAGGCCGCGCGGGCCGAACCAGCCGACGAACAGGACGGTCTCGCGGTTCATGTGTGTGCCCCAGGTGGCCAGCGCGACCGGGAGCATGCGCACAAGGGTGAGACTGAGTACGGCGTAGAGCACGGTGGGCCAGTCCAGCCGGTCGAACATGATGGGGACGGCGAGTGCGCCGAATGCGAGCCACACCAGGACGGAGACCAGGCTGCCGGCTTGTTCGAGGAATGTCAGCTCGGCGGGGGCGCGTGGGCCCGCGGCGGCGCCGAAGGCCATGCCGCCGCAGAACGCCGCCACGAAACCGTTGGCGCTGACGGTGAGCGCGAGCGCGTAGGCGGCCAGGGCGAGTGCGAGCACGGCGATGCCGCTGAACTGCTCGGCCGTCCAGCCGCGGCGGCGTGCGTGCCGTAGCAGCAAACCGCCGACGTAGCCCACGGCGGCACCGGTGAGTGCGCCGACGGCGAGCTCGGCCAGTGCTTCCCAGACTCCTGGACCGTGGTCCTCGGCTGCTGCGGCGCCGGCGATCGCGAGCATGACGATGGGGGTGGCGATCCCGTCGTTGAGTCCGCTTTCGACGGTGATCAGCCGGCGGATCCGGGCGGGGACGGTGGGGTTGGTCACCACTGGCACGCCCAGGGCGGCGTCGGTGGGGGCCAGCGCGGCACCGACGAGCAGCGCGAGCCAGACACCGAGCGCGGGCAGCAGCAAGACGGCCAGGCCCCATCCCGCGAGGATGGTCAGCGGCAGGCCGATGGCGAGCAGCCGAAGGCAGCGGCCGAGGTCGTGGCGCAGCTCCCGGATCGGCACGCGGGCGGCGTCGGAGAACAGGATCCACACCAGGGCGACCTCGACCAGGGGCGCGAACGTGCCAGGGGCCGTGGACGCGTCGATGAGCCCAGTTGCAGCAAGCAGCACGCCTACCGACACGAACGCGATCGGCGCCGTGAGATCGGCCCTCGTCAGGCGCACGGACACCGTGCCCCATAGGAAGACCGTCGCCGCGACGATCAGGCCGGCTGTCACCTCCATGCGCGGTGACCGGCGGACGTCATGGTGCGGACGGCGCGGGCCCGCCCTGCTCGAAGTGCGGTGGTGCCGTCGCGGGAGGTTCGGGCCGGCCGCGGTTCGCACGCACGCGTTTCCAGGTGAGGTCCATGATCACGCCGATGAGAACGATCACGAGCATCGCGATGACCGAGCCCGGGTCGTTGATGGTGGTCGAGATCAGGAAGGCCACCAAGGCGATGCCGGCGGTCAGGACGGCGAGGACGAGGAGGGTCAGGTTCGCTCCCGTTTCGGCTCGGACGAAGAAGTGGGCGACGGTGGCCATCATGAAGATCAGCAGGGCGACGGCGCTACCGATCGAGGCGATGGCAGTGAGGTCGAAGCCGATCGCCAGGATCAGGCTCAGTGCCGCGGCGACGAGCAGGCCGACCGAGGCCTTGCCGCCGACACGGTGGCTCATCAATGGCGGCATCTGGCCGGTCGCGGCGAGCTGGTCGCACAGGCCGACGGCGGGGTAGAGGCCGGCGTTGGTCGCGCCCGCGGTCGCGAACAGCGCGGTGATGATCATGAGGACGTAGCCGAAGTCGCCGAGCGTCGGTTGGGCGGCGACGGCGAGCGCGGTGCCGCCGGAGGAGATGACCTCGTCGACGGGCAGGGTGCCGAAAACACCGAGCGCGATCGCGACGTAGATGACCGTGGCGATGCCGAGCGCGAGGTACATCGCGCGGGGCAGCTGCCGGGCCGGCTCGCGCAGATCCTTGGCGGTGAACGTGATGATGCCGAACCCGAGGAAGGCGAAGAACGTCAGCGCGACGCTGGCGACGATGTCGCCCAGCGGTGGGTAGCCGGACGGGGCCAGCAGCGACGGATCCATGGTGAACAGGGTGACGAAGGCGAACAGGACGAGGATGCTGAGCACGACGTAGACGATGACCGTCTGCGCGTTGGCCACGAGCTGCGAGCCGACGATGTTGACGCCGGTCATGACGACGAGGACGAGCGCGGCGAAGATCTTCGCCCACGTCGGGTCCTCGTTCGCGAACGCTGCGCTCGCGTAGCTGCCGAACGACACCGCGACCATGGCGGTGACGACGGCGTTGGCTACGTAGGTCAGCCACGCCGTGATGCCGGTGAGGTGCCCGTTGCCGAACCCGCGCGCGAGGTACTCGAACAGCCCCGCGCCCGACGGGTAGCGCGCGCCGAGCTTCGCGAACGAGTAGCCCTGCAGCCCGGCGATCGCGCCGGCGATGAGGAACGAGATCCACACCGCGGCGCCGGCCACCTCGCCGGCCGCTCCCAGCAGCGCGAAGATCCCGGCGCCGACCATCGCCCCGACTCCGATGAACGACGCCTGCCGGACGGTCAGGTACTTCTGGGGCGTCTCGGATGTCGAGGCTTCGGTCATGTCAGCCACCTCCCATGGCAGGCGCGGCGGCCATCCGGCTGCCGGTGCGCGTGGCGATGTTGGTGCCGGCGGCGCCGGCCACGATGCCGGCGATGTCGGCGAGGGAGCCGATCGCTGCCCGGCCCCCGGTGTTGTTCGCGAAGCGGGTCGCTGCCTGGACTTTCGGACCCATGGATCCGGCCGGGAACGCGTGGCCCGCCAGCTCGTCGGGTGTCACGTCGGTCAGCTTGCGCTGGTGTGGTGCGCCGAAGTCGAGGTACACGCCGTCCACATCGGTCGCCATGATGAACAGCTCCGCGCCGATGTCCTCGGCCAGCAGTTCGCTGGCGAAGTCTTTGTCGATGACGGCCTCGACGCCGGCGAGCGGGGTGGCTTCGGCGGAGCGCATCGTGGGGATGCCGCCGCCACCTGCGCAGACGACCACGCTGCCGCGGTCGATGAGCCAGCGGATCGGTTCGATCTCGACGACCTGCCGCGGTTCGGGGGAGGGCACCACGCGCCGCCAGGAGTCTCCGTCCTGCCGGAACGCCCAGCCCTTCCGCGTGGCCAGCTCGTCCGCCGCGTCTTTCGCATAGACCGGCCCGACGAACTTGGTCGGGTTGGCGAACGCCGGGTCGTTCTGGTCGACCGTGATCATCGTGAGGACGGTGACGACGGGCCGTTCGGGTGGCAGGACGTTGCGCAGCTCCTGCTGGATCAGGTAGCCGATCATGCCCTGGGTGCCGGCGTCCAGGACGTCCAGCGGATAGGGTTCGGCGCCCTTGTACGCGTCCGCCTGCAGCGCCAGCAGGCCGACCTGCGGCCCGTTGCCGTGGACGACGATCACGCTGTGTTCCGCGGTGAGCGGCGCGATTGCCTCGGCGGCGATCCGGACGTTGCGCCGCTGCACCGCGATGGTCATCGGGTCCGATCGCTGCAGCAAGGCGTTCCCGCCGAGCGCGACCACGATCCGCATGCCGGCCTCCACTTCGGACTCATCGATAGGTGGGTACGGGTGTGGGCGCACTCATGCGGCGGCGTTGTGACCGGTACACCGGGATGCCGAGCAGCAGTGCGGCAGCTGCCAGGATGAACGGCGCCCAGTAGAGCCAGAACGGCTGCCCGATGTTGCGCGAGTACCAGATGAACAGGATGGAGAACACCAGTGAGACGACTGCGACGGTCACGTCCCGGGCGAACCGCCGGCCCTCGAGCGCTCGCCGGTCGGCCATGCGCCACTTGATCTGTGCGAGCGCGGAGAAGCCGTAGGGGATCGCGGCGGTGATGCCGGTCATCAGCACGAGGGTGGTGAAGACGTCCGCGCCGCTCGCGCCCAGGTAGTTGACGATCACGGCGACGGAGGCGAGTACGGTGGAGACGACGATGCCGTACGGGGGCACGCCGGCCTTCGAGATCCGCTTGAAGCGTTCGGGGAACAGGCCGTCCTTCGCGGCGGCGAGCGGCATCTCGGCGCAGATCATCGTCCAGCCGTTGAGTGCCCCGAAGCCGGAGATTATGACGGCGATGGCCATGACGTTGCCCGCCCACGTGCCGCCGAACATCGAGTTGGCCGCGTCGGAGAACGGGGCGGTCGCGTCGGCGAGCTGCGTGGTTGGCAGGATCCCGAACACGGCGATGAGCGAGAGCATGTAGACGACCGCGGTCGCCAGCGTGCCGAGGATGGTGGCGCGCGGGATGTTCCTGTCCGGGTCGCGCACCTTCGCCGCGGCGACGGCGGCGGTCTCGACGCCGAGGTAGCTGAACAACGCGATCGCCATGCCGCCGCCGATCGCCGCCCAAGTGCTCTCCCCGCTGACGTTCCACGGCGAGTAGTTCGCCGAGCTGATGAAGAACAGCCCCACCGTCGACATGAAGGCCAGCACGACGAACTTCACGACGGTGGTGACGACCTGGACCGCGCCCATGTTCTTCACGCCGGACAGGTTGACGGCCGCCGGGATCCACAGTCCGATGAGGACCAGGAGTACCGAGAAGAACGCGTTGTGGCCGGTGTTGACGAAGTGCTCGACGTAGAGCACCCAGCCGACCGCGATGGCGGCGTTGCCGGCCCACGCGGTGATCCAGTAGGACCAGGCGTTGGTGAACCCCAACGGGTTGCCGAACGCGACGCGCGCGTACGCGTACGGGCCGCCGTCGGCCGGCAGGCGCCGGGACAGCGCGGCGAACAACACGGCCAGCGCGAGCGCGCCGACCGTGGTGAGAGCCATCGACACCAGGCTGATCGGTCCGAAGGACGCCAGCGACGTCGGTAGGTTGAACACCCCGACGCCGATGATGGTGCCGATGATGAGCGCGGTCGCCGAGGTGAGACCGAACCGGTGGGCTGGCGCTCCGACGGGTTGCTCACCGGCGGGCTGCGCCGCGTCCGGACGACTGTCGACGGAGTCCGACATGACTCACCTCCGGGGGTGGTCAGCGTCGCCGGCGGTGTGGGCCACCGCGACCGTCTCAGTGTCGTTACCCGCTGTCGCGCGGCATCACCCGCCGAGGGTGAGCCGTGGCGGCGGACGACGTCGCCACAATCGTCCGGAGGAGGCGGCCCGGCGCGCGCGTTACACCGGTGGACCGGTGCGTTCTCAGCGGTTCTCCCGCTGTTCGCGGACCGTGTCACCCCAACTGTGTTCGCCGGCGTGGCGGCGCGGATGGGCGCGCTGCTTCACCCCGTGCGGGTGAGGGCATGCCCGCGGCTTACGTGTCGACTTCTCCCGACAGCCGTTCGTCCGCGAGGAGGCGACCATGGCGCTCGGCGTGTATTCAGAGGTCGGAAAGCTCCGCAAGGTCATGGTCCACCGCCCGGGCCTGGAACACCGGCGGCTGACGCCGTCGAACGCCGAGGACCTGCTCTTCGACGACGTGATCTGGGTCAGCAGGGCCAAGTCCGAGCACGACGCGTTCAGCGAGGTAATGCGCGAGCGCGGCGTCGAGGTCTTCCACGTCGAGAAGCTGCTCGCGGAGGCGTTGGTCAAGCCCGAGGTCAGGGACTGGGCAGGCATGCACATCCTCAACGAGCGGGAGATCGGCATCACCGCGGCCCAGCGGGCTACCGCCTGGGTGCAGAGCGCCGACCCGGCGCTCGTCGCGGAGTTCCTGATCGGCGGGATCACCAAGTCCGACGTCGAGCAGGACATCGGGCTCGAGTGGGAGTCCGCCGACCCCACGACCATGCTGCTGCCGCCGCTGCCGAACTTCCTGTTCCAGCGGGACCCGTCCTGCTGGATCTACGACGGCGTCACGATCAACCCGATGACCAAGCCGGCGCGCAAACCGGAAACGATGATCATGGAGATGATCTACCGGTTCCACCCGATGTTCGCCGCGGAGCAGTTCCCGGTCTGGCTCGGGGGTGTCGACGAGAACTGGGGACGGTGCCACGTCGAAGGTGGCGACGTGCAGCCGATCGGCAACGGGACCGTCATGATCGGCATGGGCGAACGCACGACGCCGCAGGCGGTGCTCTGGATCGCCCGGTCGCTGTTCCGCAACGGGTCGGCGAACCAGGTGCTCGCGGTGCACCTGCCGAAGTCACGCAGCTACATGCATCTCGACACCGTCATCACCATGTGCGACCGCGACGTGGTCACGATGTTCCCGCAGGTGGTCGGCGGCGCGCGCACCTGGTCGATCCGGCCGGCCGAGTCGGCCGACGATCTGGTCGTCGAGGAGGAGCAGGGCACGCTGCCTGACCTGATGGCCCGTGCGCTCGGTGTGCCGAGGATGCGCGTGATCGAGACCGGCGG
Organism: Actinophytocola sp.; assembly: GCF_036555685.1. Taxonomy (GTDB): domain Bacteria; phylum Actinomycetota; class Actinomycetes; order Mycobacteriales; family Pseudonocardiaceae; genus Actinophytocola. The sequence continues at coordinate 9,177 of NZ_DATBKY010000109.1, forward strand.
CGACGCGTTCGGCGCCGAGCGCGAGCAGTGGGACGACGGCAACAACGTCGTTGCCCTCGAGCCCGGTGTCGTCGTCGCCTACGAGCGCAACACCGGCACGAACACCGCCCTGCGCAAGGCCGGCGTCGAGGTGATCACGATTGAGGGCTTCGAGCTCGGCCGCGGCCGGGGCGGCTCGCACTGCATGACCTGCCCGATCGAACGCGACGCCGCGTTCTGAGCTTCTGGGAGACCGAGATGGCGTTCAACCTGAGCGGTCGCAGCTTTCTCAAGGAGGTCGACTTCACCCCGGCCGAGCTGCGTTTTCTGCTGCGTCTCGCCGAGGCGCTGAAGTCGGCGAAGTACGCCGGCACCGAGGTGAAACGGCTGGACGGCAAGGAGATCGCGCTCATCTTCGAGAAGACGTCGACACGCACCCGCTCGTCGTTCGAGGTCGCGTCGTACGACCAGGGCGCGCACGTGACGTACCTGGACCCGTCCGGCTCGCAGCTGGGTCACAAGGAGTCCATCGCGGACACCGCGGCGGTGCTCGGCCGGATGTACGACGCGATCGAGTTCCGCGGCACCGCGCAGGCCGACGTGGAGGAACTCGCCACGCATGCCGGCGTGCCCGTCTACAACGGACTGACCGCCGAGTGGCATCCCACCCAGATGCTGGCCGACTTCCTTACCATGCACGAGTCCAGCAACAAGCCCTACGACGCGTTGGCCTACGCCTACGTCGGCGACTGCCGCTTCAACATGGGCCGCTCGCTGCTCGTCATGGGCGCGCTCATGGGCAGCGACGTCCGGCTCGCCGGACCTGAGGAACTGCACCCCCCGAAGGACGTCGTCGACCTCGCACATGAGATCGCTCGCCGTACCGGCGCGCGGATCACCGTGACCGACGATGCCGCGGACGCGGTGTCCGGAGTGGACTTCGTCCACACCGACGTGTGGGTGTCGATGGGCGAGTCGAAGGACGTCTGGACCGATCGGGTCCGGATGCTCACCCCGTACCAGGTGAACACCACGCTGTTGGACAAGTCGGGGAACCCCGCGGTCAAGTTCATGCACTGCCTGCCCGCGTTCCACGACACGAACACGGTGGTCGGCCAGGAGATCATGGAGCACACCGGCATGACCTCCGGGCTCGAGGTGACCGGGGAGGTGTTCGAGTCGGCGGCCAGCATCGTGTTCGACCAGGCAGAGAACCGGCTGCACACCATCAAGGCCATCCTCGTCGCCACCCTGGGCTGAGGAGTACGCGATGGTCAGCGGGACGGACACCGTCACGGAACACGGGCCCGGCCCGACAGAGCCGTGGTACGCACAGGACGCCGGCAGCGTGGTCGCCGCGATGGACAGCGACACCATGCGCGGCCTGGCCCGGACCGAGGCAGCGGCACGGCTCTCCCGGTACGGGCCGAACCAGATCGCCCGTGAGAAGCCGCCGTCGGTGTGGATGGTCGCGCTGGCGCAGCTGCGCGACCCGATGAACATCATGCTCGTTGCCGTCGTGGTGGTGAGCATCCTCATCGGCGAGGTCTCGACATCGCTCATCGTGGCGTTCCTCGTCGTCCTCAACGTCGTGCTCGGCGCGCGGCAGGAGCTGAAGGCCCGGGCCAGCGTTGACGCGTTGTCGAAGATGCAGGTACCGCAGGCGAAGGTGACGCGCGACGGCGAGATCGATCTCGTACCGGCCGCCGATCTGGTGCCAGGTGACATTGTCCAGCTCGAGGCCGGCGATGTCGTCCCCGTCGACGGGCGGATCATCCGGTCGGCCACGCTCGAAGTCCAGGAGGCCGCGCTGACGGGGGAGAGCGCGCCGGTGCCCAAGGACGCCGGTGTGGTGGCCGGCAATGACGTGGCGATCGGCGACCGGTCGAACATGCTGTTCCAGAACACATCCGTGACTCGTGGCACCGCGGCGCTGGTCGCCACGGAGACCGGGATGCGGACCGAGATGGGCCGTATCGCGGAGATGCTGACGTCGGTGACCCGTACCCGCTCGCCGCTGCAGAAGGAGCTGGCGTCGCTGACCAAGGTCCTCGGCATCATCGCGTGGACGGCGGTCGCGTTCATCGTGATCGTGGGCGCGATCCGCGGCATGGGTCTCTCGGAACTGTTGTTGCTGGGGACGGCGATGGCCATCTCCGCCATCCCGACCGGTATGCCGGCGTTCGTGTCCGCCCTGTTGTCCCACGGCGCGAAGCAACTCGCCGCCACGAAGGCGATCGTCAAGAACCTCACCGACGTGGAGACCCTCGGCTCGACGAGCGCGATCAACACCGACAAGACCGGCACGCTCACGATGAACGAGATGATGGTGTCCACCCTGTACGTGGGCGGCACCTGGTTCGCGGTCGAGGGAGAGGGGTACCGCAAGTCGGGCGCGATCACCTCGGTCGCGGGCGCGGAGCTGCCGGACTTCACGCGGCTCGCGCTCGGCCTGGCGCTGGACAGCGACGCTACCGTCGGCGACGACGGCAGCGTGGTCGGCGATCCGACAGAGGCGGCGCTGGTCGTGCTGGCGGCGAAGCTCGGGGTGAGCGCGGAGGAGACCCGCCACGCCTACCCGCGGCTGGGCGAGGTGCCGTTCGACTCGGACTACAAGTTCATGGCCACCTTCCACCGCTTCGACTTCGACGGGCAGGAGTGGGTCATCGAGCTCGTCAAGGGCGCGCCCGACGTGGTGCTGGCCCGCTGCGGCCAGGCAGGCGGTCCGCTGAGCGGCTCGCAGGTGCCGATCGAGCAGGCGCGGGCGGGCATCGAAGCCGCGAACGAGCGCATGGGGCAGAAAGGGTTGCGGGTACTGGCTTTCGCCGCCCGGCTCATCGCATCCGACGAGATGGCGGCGATGACCGCGGACCCGATGTCGCTGACCTGGGAGCTTTCCTTCGTCGGGATGGCGGGCATCATCGACCCGCTGCGCGCGGAGGCCAAGGGCGCGGTCGGCACGGCGCTCGCCGCGGGCATCGACGTCCGCATGATCACCGGCGACCATGCCGTCACCGCCGAGGCCATCGGCGAGCAGCTGCGCCTGGGCCCGGGCGCGATCAGCGGCCGCGAGCTGCAGGCGCTCTCCGACGACGAGCTGGCCTCGCGATTGCCGTCGTTGCACGTATTCGGGCGGGTGTCGCCGGAGGACAAGCTGCGCCTGGCCCGGGTGATGCAGCAACAGGGCCTGATCGTGGCGATGACCGGCGACGCGGTCAACGACGCCGCTGCGTTGAAGCAGGCCGACATCGGTGTCGCGATGGGCAGCGGGAGTGAGGTCTCGAAGCAGGCGGCCCGCATGATCCTGACCGACGACAACTTCGGCACGCTCGTGCACGCGGTCGAGATCGGCCGGCGGGTGTACGAGAAGGTCGTCGCGTACGTGCGATACCAGATGACTCAGCTGCTGGCCCTGGTGCTGCTGTTCGTCGCCGCGACCGCGTTCAACGTCAACAGCGGCGTCGCGCTCACCCCGTCGATGGTGCTGTACCTGCTGTTCTTCGTCACCGTGGCCGGCGTCGTCATGATCGCCGTCGACCCCGGCGACCCGGACGCCATGCACCGCCCGCCACGCGACCCGAATATCCCGATGACCAACCGCAACGCGGTCGTCTACTGGGTGCTCTACGCCGTGGTCATGTTCGTGGCCGCGTTCATCCCACTCGTCGCCGGCCCGGACGACCCCAGCCCCGACCGCGCGAGCGCGTCGATGACGATGACCTTCGTCGTGATGGGCCTCGGCACGGTGCTCAACGCCCTGACCAACCGCCGCGACCCGGCGAGTGGCCTGACCCCACCCATCCTCGGCGTCCTCGCGATCGCCGCGGTACCGGTGGTGCTCATCATCGCCGCCACCCAGATCGGCTTCCTGCAGAGCAGTCTGCTGACCCAACCCCTCACCGGCCCGCAATGGCTGGCCTGTGAGGGCCTGGCCCTGGCACTCCCGATCGTCATCGAGGGTACAAAGTGGATTCGGCGGCGACGGGCAGTTTCGCCGCCGACGATCGACACCCAGCACGCGGTGGCCCCGGCGCGAGCCGTCACCTGAGCCGGCCGTCACTGTTCTCGCTGCGCTGCGTGTCGCGGGTGCGTGCATCGCGGAGGTGGCGTGCGACGTCGGCGATGATGGCGGCTATCGGCGGCGCGACCATCATGCCGATCGCGCCGCCGAGGACTCCACCGGCGAGTGTGGCCAGCAGGACGACCAGCGGGTGCAGCTGAAGGACCGCGCCGAAGGTCAACGGCCGCGCGAGGTTCTCCAGCACCGAGTTCGCCAGGATGAGCACGCCCACCATGGCCAGCGCGGTCCAGGGCCCGCCCGAGCCCAGTGCCAGCAACACCGCGAACGCACCCGAGAGAAACGCACCGACATAAGGGACGTAGGCAGCAACGAAACACAGCACGGCGATTCCCGCGACGAACGGCACGCCCAGGACGAGCGCGCCGAGCCCGATCACGACTGCGTTCATCAGCGCGATCCACGTGAGGCCGACGAAATAGCGCCGTACGGTGTGCGCTGCCTGCTCGGTGACCGACTTCCCGAACCCGGGTGGTCCCGGTATCCAACGCACGAGGAGGTTGTGGACGTGGGGCGCGTCGGCGAGGACGAGCAGCAGAATGTAGGTCGCCAGCAACACACCGATGATGCCGGCCACGAGGCCGGCCGCCCCCGCGGTGAGTTTCGCGAACACGCCCGCGGCCAGCGTCGGGCCCAGTTGGCTGGTCGCCTGGCCGGCGTGGTCGACCAGCGCGGCGCCCCACGGGACGCCGGCCAAAAGCGCTTTGGCCCGGTCGACCGCCTCGGCCGCAACTTGATTTATCGAGTCCCACTGGTTCACGACTCCGATGACGAACACCGCGACGACCAAGGCTGCGGCAGCCAGGACCAACAGCGACACCGCCACGGCGCCCAGCACCCTCGGCACGCGCCGACGAGCCAGCCAGCCGACCAACGGCTCGGCGATCGTCGCGGCACCGGCCATCACGATGACCGGAAGCAACAGCGGGCGCACGACCAGCAACACGAACACACCCAGCACGGCGGCCACGACGACACCGGTCAGCAGCCAGCACGCCATGCCGGCGCGTCGCAGCCGCTGAGGCACGTCGCCCCCGCGAGCCGTTCCGCGCGCTTGGCCCAACTCGGGCATGACGGCAGCCTTTCTTCCTCGTCTGCTTCCTCGCCTGCTTCCGCGCAGTGGAGCAGGACACCGGCGTGCGCGGATCACCTGCCGCGAGTGAGTGCCTTTCATCTGACGCGGATGAGGAACGGCGCCGCCGGATGGTCGATCCTGTACACGACGGCAGATCCGCTCGCCGACGACCATCGGCATTGCGCGGGACCGGCGATGACGGCAACTCCGAGACGGGAGGTAGGTAGGGACATGAGCGAACACGCGGCACACGAGACGGCCACCACCGGCGCCCAGGCGGCCCCGGTGCCACGTGGGCGGACCAGGTCCGGATCGCTCTGGCTCGGCCCGCTCTACGTCGGTGGCATGGTGATGTTCCTACTAGGTGCGTTCAACGCCATCGAGGGGCTCGTCGCGTTGTTCAACGACGAGTACTACATCACGACTCCGCAGGGCCTACTCGTATTCGACGTCACCGCGTGGGGCTGGATCCACCTGATCATCGGCATCGCCGTGGTCGCCGTGGCGATCGGGATCTTCATCGGCGCGACGTGGGCGCGGATCTGCGGCGTGATCCTGTGCGGCATCAACGCGCTCGCCCAGCTCGTGTTCCTGTCCGCCTACCCGGCCTGGGCAGTGCTCATCATCGCGTTCGACATCCTGGTCATCTGGGCCCTGATCGTGCACGGCGCCGAGGCCCGGGAGTCGGACCGGCCTGCGTGATCCGCGACGACAGGACCGACCGTCCAAACGAGTGCTGAGTTGCCCAGGCGAACCGGTGCCCGGCTGGTCACCGGCTGCCGGCAGTCACCGCGTCGTACACGTTGATCATATGCCTGCCCACCTCTGCTGTGTGATCGTGGTGGGCCGGGCCGGATTTCGGAACATGCCGCAACTGAGCCAACGGCACGAACTAGAGGCGGTCAAGACTGCCCGGCCGGCGCTGCGGATCGTGCCGCCGGTGAGGGGCACGCGGCACGCTCCGGGGGGCCGCATCCTTGCTGGGAGAGTGGCCACACCATCTCGTCTGACTGACGCGCACCGCGTGCCGATTTGAGGGTACGCGCGGGTTCGGATGCTCTACACGAACGAACACGGACCGGAGCCCGATGCTCACGGGACCGCACCCCGTCGCGGTAAGCCTCGTCCGTGAGGCCCGAGCGACGCTCACGAGAACGAGACCCGGTGACGATCCCGACTCTGCCGGGTGCCCGGAGCAGATGTGAACAACGGGATAGGAGCGCGATGGCCGCCGACAGTCACGAGGTCGCTGTGGTGCAGGACCGACCCCACGCTGGTCGTGGAGTCCTCGACGGGCCCGTGGCCTGGTCGGGCCCCCGACAGCGGTGTCGTCGTCACCGCACGTGTACATCACTGGGTTCGTGCCGACAAAGACGAGTCGGTCAGCATCGTGATCGCCTTCCCACCACATTCCAGCTAAAGCGGTCCTGGTCGTCGAGGGGTGACCAGTTCGCCGCGACCGCGATCCGGGCGGTGCGGCGGGCCTCGGTGAGCAGCATCAGCGCCAGCAGCCCCTCACCCTCGCCGTGGCGAGGGTGAGAAGCCGTAGCGGAGTCTGGGTGGTCCTGTTGACTGGTTGCGTTACTTGGCTGCCGCCAGCAGGTCGACCGTTCGCTCGATCTGGTCGTACGAATTCGGTTTCGTCGGCGTGGATCGCGTTGTCGAGGGCGCACCGTCCGGGCCTGCCGGCGGCTTTCCCTTGGTGTAGAGCCAGGTCGTGAACAGGTCGTCCAGCTGATGACCGGACAATTGCTCCGCCAGCGCGACGAACTGCGCCGTGGTTGCGGTGCCGTCCTTGTGCTCGGCTGCCCAGGAGCGCAGGATCGCGAAGAACTCGTCGTCTCCGACGGTCGTTCGCAGTGCCTCCAGTGTCATGGCGCCGCGCTGGTATACCGCGTCGTGGAACTGGTCGTCCCGGCCGGGATCGCCCGGCAGCACCTGCCAGAACTCGTCGTCGGCTGGATAGTGGTCGTAGCCGAACCGTGCGATCTCGGCTGCCGTTCCCTCACCGAGGTGCTCGGACCACAGGAGCTCGACATAGGTTGCGAAGCCCTCGTTCAGCCAGACATCCCGCCAGTCGCGAACCGACACCGAGTCGCCGAACCATTGGTGCGCGTTCTCGTGCGCGACCACGTAGGTGTTCGCACCGAGCCCGAAGAACACGTCGTCATACACCGGCCGGGTCTGTGTCTCGACGGCCCAACCCGGCCCCGTGTCGACGACACCGCCCTGCGCCTCGAACGGGTACGGCCCGAACCATCCTGCGAGCACCTCGACGATCTCCGGCGTGCGCTCCACCGACGCCCGCGCGGCCGGCCCGACGGCCCCCAGATCCTCGCCGTACGCGGTGATCAACGGCTGGCCGTTCGGTGCGGTCGCCGTCCGTACCTCGTACTGCCCGATTGCCAGGAACGCCAGGTACGGCGCCTGCGGTCGGGCGCTTCGCCAGTGCCATCGCACCCAGTCGGGAGACTGTTGCCGCACCCCGAGGAGCACGCCGTTGGACAACGCCTCGACACCTGTCGGCACTGCGATCGACACGTCGAACGTCGCCTTGTCCCTCGGGTGGTCGTTGCTCGGGAACCACCACGGCGCGATCTGCGGCGCGCCCACGGCGAGCGTGCCCGTCGGTGTCCGCTGCCATCCGGCGAGGCCGTACAGCCGGTACGGCTCGGGGGTGTCGCGATAGTGAACCACGATCGTGAGGTCGAGTCCTTTGCGCAGCACCGATGCCGGGACCACGGTGAGCTCGCCGCCGTCGGTACTGAAACCGGCCGGCGTGTTGTTCACCCGCACCGACGACACCTTCAACAGGAAGTCCAGATTGAAGCGGGACAAGTCCTGGGTGGTGCGCGCGAGGATGGTGGTGGTGCCGGACAGCAGGTCGCCGTCCGGCTGGTAGCTAAGCCGGATGTCGTAGTGGGAGACGGTGTAGCCGCCGTTGCCGTCGAGCGGGTAATAGGAGTCGCCGATGCCTGGTGCACCGGGTGCCCCGGACGCCGCCGAGACCGGTGACGCGAACAGCAAAGCCGCCAGTACGACGGCAATTGTCCCAGGAATTCTCATGTCGTGACGTGCCTCTCCAGACAGCGGACAAAGGATGGTGACCGGCCCGGCGGCTGGTGCGGCCCGGTTCCTCCTCGAAGGATGGGGTCGTCACGTTGTCCAATGTCGGGCGGCGGACTCCGGACAACGTTTTGTGGCCAACCTGCTGTCGGTAACTGGCGGATGCTGGCACCTTGATGGCACTGGTGGATGGCGGAAGGATCGCGGTGCCGCGTCGGGAACGGTCGTTGGATCAGGACCATGGGCTGGTCGTGGAATTCGCGCGAGAGCTTCGCGGTCTGCGGGAGCGTGCCGGCCGGCCGACATATCGGGAGCTGAGCTCGCGCGCGCACTTTTCGACGTCGGCGTTGGCGGAGGCCGCGGGTGGGCGCAAGCTGCCCAGCCTTGCCGTCACGGTGGCATTCGTGCGCGCGTGCGACGGTGACGTCGCGGAATGGGAGTCTCGCTGGCGGGAATGCGCTGCCGAGCTGGCCGGGAACGCACCGGTCTGTCCCGACGGGGTGGACGCGCCCTATGCGGGGCTGACGGCGTTCCGGCGCGCCGACGCCGACCGGTTCTTCGGGCGCGACCGGCTGGTTGCCGACGTGGTCGCTCGGGTTCGCGACCGGCGGATGGTGGCGGTGTTCGGCCCGTCTGGCAGCGGGAAGTCGTCGGTGCTGATGGCGGGGCTGCTACCGACGCTGGTGCCGGACGACGCGTCCCGCCGTGCTGTGGTGCTCACGCCGGGTCCGCATCCGCTCGAGGAGTGCGCGGTTCGGCTGGCCGCGTTGGTGGGTACGTCGCCGGCCCGGCTGACGGCGGAGTTCGCCGAGGATCCGCACGGCCTGCACCTGTGCATCCGGCAGGCCGTGGCGAACCGGCCGGACGAGGCGGACTTCCTGCTCGTGGTGGATCAGTTCGAGGAGCTGTTCACCGTGTGCGAGGACGCCGCCGAACGAGCCGCGTTCGTGGCCGCGCTGACGACCGCGGCGACCGCACCGACCAGCCGGACCCGGGTGGTGCTGGGCATCCGGGCGGACTTCTACGGCCACTGCGGCGAGTACCCGGAGCTGGTCGACGCCCTGCAGGACGGTCAGGTGCTGGTCGGCGCGATGACCGCCGACGAGCTTCGGCAGGCGATCACGGGTCCGGCCGAGGCGGTCGGCTGCCGGGTCGAGACCGCGCTGGTGTCGCGGCTGGTCGCAGACGCCACGGGCCAGCCGGGCGCGCTTCCCCTGGTGTCGCACGCGTTGCGGGAGACGTGGCGCCGTCGCCGCGGCACCGTGCTCAGCCTCGGTGCGTACGAGGCGGCCGGCGGCATCCACCATGCGCTCGCGCGCACCGCCGACGCCGTGTACACCGGCCTGGCCGACGGCTCGGACGACGGCCTCGGCACTGACCGGCAGCGCGTGGCGCACGAGCTGTTCCTGCGCCTGACCGCGCTGGGCGAGGGGGCCGAGGACACCAAGCGGCGGGTCCGCCGCGGCGAACTCGACGAGTCCCCGGCGACCGCGCAGGTGCTCGAGCGGCTCGCGAGTGCCCGGCTGGTCACCGTCGACGAGCACGGCATCGAGATCACGCACGAGGCGCTTATCCGGCACTGGCCCCGGCTGCGCCGCTGGCTCGACGACGACCGCGATGGGCTGCGCGTGCACCGTCAGCTCACCGAGGCGACCCACGTGTGGGAGGCGCACGACCGCGACCGCGGCTCGCTCCTGCGCGGCGTACGGCTCACCCAGGCCGAGAACCTGGCCACCGGCGAACGGGCCATCCTCACCGACCGCGAGCGCGAGTTCCTCACAGCCAGCCTCGCGGCCCGCGCGCAAGAACAGTCGGCCGCGCGCCGGCGGATCCGCCGCACCCGGCAGCTAGTGGCCCTGCTGGCGGTCCTCCTCATCGTCGCGTGCACGTCGCTGGTGTCTGCGGTGCGGGCACAAGAATCTGCCACCGCGCAACGGAACGCGGCCGTCATCGGCAGCGTGCTGGGCGACGCCACTGTCCTGCGCGACTCGAACCCCGCATTGTCTCTGCAGCTCACTCTGGCCGCCTACCGCGCCGATCCGTCCGCACGCACCCGCGACGCCCTGCTGAACTCCCTCACCACGCCCTACGCGAGCCACATCGAAAGCGGTGACCTGCACGTCGACGGCATGGTGCTCAGCCCGGACGGGGCGCTTCTCGTCATCCCGGGATACGAGCGCACCGGAATGTGGGACGTCTCGAACCCCCACCGGCCCAGGCGGTTGCCGGACGCGTTGCCCAGCGGAGAGACGGCGGCGTTCGGCCCGGACCGAACACTGCTGATCAAGACGCGACGAGGCACCTACGAGATCTGGGATCTGCGCGAGCCGCACCGACCGCGGCCGCTGGGATCCTTGGCGTCAGATGCCTCCCGCCCGAACGAGTCTTTGGTTTCGGCGGTCGGCTACGGCGCGGACGGCCGAACCGCGGCGACCGTCGACAGCGACGGGACGACCCGCCTCTGGGACCTCACGAAGCTGACCCGACCGCACCTGCGGGCGCAGCTCATGCCCGCCATGCACGCGGCGGGCGATGACGACGCTCCCCTGGCTTCCGCGGAGTTCAGCCCTGACGGCGACCGGCTCGCGGTCGCGAACGCGGCACACACCGTGCAGCTGTGGGACCTCACCACGGAGCGGCCGCGCCGCATCACCGTTGTCCCGGGCGACACCGCCGCCTTCACGTCCGACGGTCACACCGTCGCCATCGCGGACCAACGCGGATCCGTTCAACTCTGGGATGCCTCGTCGGCCGCGGCACCACGCCGGCTCGCCTCGCTCGCGAACCCGGGGGCCGCGCTGTCGGTGGCGTTCAGCCGTGGCACGGGCCTTCTCGCGGTCGGTGACATCAACGGCTCGGTCAGCGTGTGGAACGTCGCCGATCTCCGGCGCCCGGAACGGCTGACCGTCGGGCAGCTCGACGGCGGCTGGTCGGCGGTGTTCGGGCCGCGCGGCGACACGCTGTTCACGGCGGCCGACGGATCGGTCCGCATCTGGGACCTCAGTTCGATACTCGTCTCGCACCCGCGAGGCGTGACGAGCGTGCAACTCAACCACCAGGGCGACTTGCTCGCGACCGGCGGCCGGGATCACCTCGTGCGACTGTGGCGTGTGGACGGTGTCCGGTCCCGGCCCCTGGCAGCCGTCGATGTGCCCTACACGCCCCGTTCGCTTTCGATCAGTTCCGACGACCGCACGCTGGTAGTCGGCGGTCCCGGGCCGACAAAGGTGTGGGACATCGCGACACCCACCCGGCCGGTACACGCCACAGACCTGCCCGAGGTCGCCACCCAGGCATCGGTTGCGGTCAACCCCGCGGACACGACCGTCGTCATCAACCAGCGGGACCGCCACGTCACGAGGTACGACCTCGCCGATCCGTATCACCCGAAGGTGACCGACGAGCTCGCGCCCTTCGCCGTGGGGGCGCTGGCGATCCATCCGAACGGCACCATGGTGGCGGTGTCGTACTACGGTCACATCGAGCTGTGGGACACCAAGGCGCCTTTCGCATCGCAGAAGCTCGCGGCGAGTCCGGCCGCCGACGGTTCCATCGTCACCTTCGGCCCCGACGGGAGCACGGCGGCCGTGTTCCTCAGCGACACCAGGGATATTCAGCTATGGGGCATCGGCGACCCGCGGCGTCCCACGGCCCTGACCACGTTCCGCCCGGGCATACCCATCAGCGGCTCGTTCCAGGCACCCGGTACGCCGCCCGCATACTCCGCGGACAGCCGTCTGCTCGCGGTCCTCGACGGCGAGCAGACGGTGCGGCTGTGGGACATCGGCGACCCGCGACGGCCCCGGAGCATCACCGCGTTCAACTTCGGCCGGCAGGTCGAATCGCTGTCCATGTCACCGGACGGCCGGAGGCTGTACGCCGCCACCGAGGACAGCGTCGTACAGCGCCGCTACCTCGCCCCCGACGACGTGGCGAAGCGCATCTGCGCGATCGCCCACCCGAGAATCACGACGGCCGAATGGCAAGACCACTTCCACAACCTGCCGTACCAGCCACCGTGCCGTTGACCACCCCGAAACCCACCGTCCGCTGGCCGACGTCGAGAAGTGGCACGTCAATCGCTCTCTGCCAGTTGATGGCCCTCACCGACGCAGTTGGGCTCGCCCACGCTCAGGGCTATCTTTGGCTGCCGGTTGGATCCTCCCGGTGCCGAGCGGTTTCGGGCATCGTGTGGCACAGGTTTCAGTCGGCCTGAGCACGGACCGTGGGTTGGTCAACCGTCCGGGTGGCCGCCGTAGGCGCGGATCTTGTACTCGGTCGTTTCCAGCGCGAGCGTCAGTTCCCGGAGCTGCTTTTTGATGCGGGCGCGCTGGTCGAACATGATGCGCGAGCGTTCGGGGATTGTGTTGTCACCGTGGTCGACGAGCTCGATGTAGCGCTTCAGGTCCTGCATGGTCATGCCGGACAGGCGCATCCGGGTCAGGAACACCAGCCGGCGCAGGTCCAGCGCCGAGTACGCGCGATAGCCGGAGGCGTTGCGGGCGGGCCGGACGAGCCCCTGCTGCTCGTAGTAGCGCAGAGTGTGCGGGGACAGCCCGACGAACTCGGCGGCTTTGGCGACCCCCAGGGGTGCCGCCACGTCGTCGATCACCGAGTCGTCCAGCAGCCCATGCACCGCGTCGGCCGCCGACAGCGCCGGGGCGTCGTCGGCGGCGAGGATGCGTTCGACGAGCGTTTCGGTGGACATGGACGAGATCGTAGGTCAGAACGCGCGTACGGCCTGGGGCATGCCGGGGAAGTCGGCCGACTCGCTGACCGATGCCCACTTCCCGACGTCCTCGAGTGAACGCCGGTAGACGCGGGTGAGGTTGCGGACGGCTTCGGCACCGAGCGGCAGGCGCAGCGGCGCGTCTTCGGCCGCCAGCACGTCGCGGATCGCGGCGGCGGCCCGCACGGGGTCGCCTTCCTGAATGCCGTCGGCCTCGGCCATGTTCGCCCGCACCGCGCCGATGACCCCGTCGTAGGTCGCGTCCTGGTGTGTGGTGCGCAGCACGTCGGAGGCGTTGAACTCCGTGCGGAACCGGCTGGGCTCCACGATCAGCACCCGGATCCCGAACGGCGCCACCTCGCCCGCCAGGGCCTCCGACCAGCCTTCCAGCGCGAACTTGCCTGCCGAATAACTCCCCACCGCGGGGAACGACATGCGCCCGCCCTGGCTGCTCATCTGCACGATCGCGCCCGACCCGCGCGCCCGCAGGTGCGGGAGCACGGCGCGCACGTAGGCGGCCGGCCCGAACAGGTGCTGGTCGAGCATGTCCCGCAGCTCACCGTCTGACACCTCCTCCGAGGCCCCGACCTGGCCCGCGCCAGCGTTGTTGACCAGCACGTCCACCTGGCCGAATACGGTCAGCGCCCGCTCCACGACCACGGCGGCGCCGGCGACGTCGCGCACGTCGTGTGCCACGGCCAGCAGCCGGTCGCCGTAGCGCGCCTTCAGGGCGTCGAACCGTCCGGTCCGCCGCGCGGTGCCGGCCACGCGTTCCCCGGCTTCCAATGCGACCTCGGCCAGTGCCAGGCCGAGCCCCGAGGTCGCACCGGTGATGATCCACGTCTTGCTGTTCTTGCTCTCTGTCACCACGACGACGCTAAAGATTCGAGCGCGCTCGAAGGCAAGCCCCGGATTCACCGGGTATTACGGCGCGGCACAGATCACCCGGACACATGATGTCACGGGTGCCATCGCCGAGAACGAAAGACTACTTGCAGACAGGCTGCGCGTGGCTAGGAGATGATCATGGGGACACGCACGCCACCCGCCACAACCACGCTCATGCTCCCGCACAACCTCGCGAGACTGCGAGGCATCGGCGGAGATGTCGAGGTCGCGGTCGCCGACTACGAACGACTGCTGGCGGACGTTGTACGGATATTCGGCGCAGACCATCCTCGCGTCTAGCACCTGCTCCGTATGGGCAGCACCAGCTGGGTCAGGTCACATGCGATGCCGGCCTGCGCGACGCCGCGGTTACGGCCGCGATGGCGGCGCTGGGCTTTGACTCTGTCAGGAAGCTGAATATAGGATCTATCGTCATGGTGACGGCGGTCGACGGAAAGACCCGTGTCCGGCTCCCGGTCCTCGGCGTGGTGGCGTTCGTGGTGGTCGCCGCGGTCGGGCTGCTGCTCGCGAAGTGGTGGCCCTACGCGCAGCGCACGGCGACACTCGCGGATACCCATACCTGGACGAGCGCGTCGCTACTGGACGGCGAGGCCCCGAGCTTGCGCGCCGGATGGGACTTCCTCGTGGTGTACACGAAGGCGGTCTGGCCGGCGCTCGTCGCGGCCGTGGTCATCGGGGCGGCGGTCGAGACGCTGTTGCCGGCCGGATGGCTGCCGCGCGCGGTGGGCAGGCGAGGCAGGCTCGGCGCGGCGCTCGCCGGGCTGCCGACGATGATGTGCACCTGCTGCACCGCACCAGTGGTCGGGTCGATGCGCCGCCGAGGGCTCGCCGCGTCCGCGGCCTCCGCGTTCTGGCTCGCGAACCCGGTGCTCAACCCGGCGGTGCTGGTGTTCCTCGCGCTGGTCGGCCCGTGGCAGTGGTCGGTCACACGGCTCGTCGTCGGCGTGGTGCTCGTGCTCGGCGTGGCGGCGGTCGTCGCGCGTGTCGTGCCGGACGGGCCCGCGCCGCTCGAGGGCGTGGACCCGCCAGCCCCACAACGGTTCGGCCGTGCGCTCGGCCGGTTCGCGCTGGTGCTCGTCCCGGAGTACGCGGTGCTCGTGTTCGCGGTCGGCGCGCTGCGCGGCTGGCTGTTCCCGCTCGACGGTGAGGCGGTGACCACGACGCTCGTCGCGGTATGCGTCGCGCTCGTGTTGGGGCTCGTGGTCGTGCTGCCGACGGGCGGCGAGATCCCCGTACTGCTGGCGCTCGCCGCGGTCGGCCTTTCGCCCGCGGTGCTGGGGATCCTGTTGATCACGCTGCCGGCGATCAGCCTGCCGTCCGCGGTGATGGTCGGCCGGGCGCTGACGTGGCGCGGGGTCGCAGTCGCGGCCGGGGGTGTCGCGGCGGCGGGACTGCTCGCCAGCGCGCTGCTGGCCGTGTTGTCGTAGAAAACAGGTCCTCGTCGACCGGTCTGTGGACCTGCCGGACTCACCAGGCGCGGGCCGCGTCACGGCGGGACGGCTCGTCACGTCCTCGCTCGCGGCGTCCACCCGACCGCGGCGGTCGAGGATCTGGATCAGTTGCTCGTCCGGCTCGCCCACGGCCAGGCTCGGTGC
>NZ_DATBKY010000110.1:0-38787 GCF_036555685.1 Actinophytocola sp.
CCATCAGGATCGCGCCGCCCCATTCGCCGCCGACGCCGAATCCCTGAGCCATCCGCAGCACCACCAGCAGCACCGGCGCCAGCGCGCCGGCCGACGCGTATGTCGGCAGCAAGCCGATGAGAAACGTCGCCACGCCCATGATCAGGAGCGTCAGGACCAGCATGGACTTTCGCCCGACGCGATCGCCGTAGTGGCCGATCACCATCCCGCCGATCGGACGCGCCAGGAAGCCCACGGAGTATGTCGCCAGCGATGCCAGCGTTCCGCTCAATGGATCAAAGGTCGGAAAGAAGAGGCGGTTCAAAATCAGGGCCGCCGCCGTGCCGTAAAGAAAGAAGTCGTACCACTCGATGGTCGTGCCGATCAGGCTCGCCGAGACGATCCGGGCCAGCGACCGGCGCTTGCCGGCGTTTTCGGGCATGGCTGAAGACAGGGCTGTCACGAGATCACCGCACTTCGTTGGGGGATTTCAGGGAGTCAGTTCGCGCTCCACGCGCCGTCGATCGGCACGGACGCGCCGGTGAGCGAGCCGCCGGGTTCGCTCGCCAGCCACCGCACGAGCGCGGCGACCTCCGCCGGCTCGATCAGCCGCTTGACCGGTGTGCGGTCGAGCAGCACCTTCTCGACCACCTCGCCGGGTGGCACGTCGTGCGCCTGCGCCTGCGCGTCGATCTGCTTCTCGACCAGCGGCGTGCGCACGAAACCCGGGTTGACGCAGTTGCTGGTCACGCCGTGCGGGGCGCCCTCGATCGCGGCGACCTTGGACAGCCCCTCGAGCCCGTGCTTGGCGGCGACGTAGGCGACCTTGTACGCGCTCGCCCGCAGGCCGTGGACGCTGGAGACGTTCACGATGCGGCCCCAGCCGCGTGCGTACATGTGCGGCACGCACCGGCGGATCAGCAGGAACGGGGCGGTCACCATGACCTGCTGGATCAGCGTGAACATCTCCGGCGGGAACTCGTGCAGCGGCGCGACGTGCTGCAGGCCCGCGTTGTTGACGAGGACGTCGACCTCGGCCGGCAGCGTCCGGATCGCGTCCGCGTCGGCCAGGTCCACGACGTGTGCCCACCCGCCGACCTCGCCGGCCACCTTCTCGGCGGCCGCCGCGTCCCGGTCGACCACGTGCACCTTCGCGCCCGCCGCGGCGAGCTCGTGCGCGCAGGCGCGGCCGATGCCGCTGCCGCCGCCGGTGACCATCGCGATGCGCCCGGCGAGATCCCGGGCCGGGTCGCCGGTCTGACCGCTGTGAGCTGGGGCACCTTCCATGCCGTTCACGCTAGGTACATGGGGTCTCACAGGCCATGTGTGGACGAGCCATAGCACGGCGGGGTTCGGTGTGGCCGGCGGACACGTGTGGCCGTCGCCGGACGTGTTTGCGTAGGGTTGGATGCGTGATTTGCCCGAAGTGCCAGAACACGATGCGCACCGTCGACCGTCAAGGCATCCACATCGAGCAGTGCGACGGCTGCCGTGGGATCTTCCTCGACCGCGGTGAGCTGGAGACCATCCTGAACGCCGAGCAGCAGTACCTGGCCGCCGCCGCACCGCCGCCGTACCAGGGTGGCGGGCCCGTGCGGGGCGGCCACTACCCGGACTCGCCGCGCGGGTACGGGCACGGTGGTTACCCTGACTCGCCGCGTGGCTACGGGCGCGGCGGTTACCCGGACTCGCCGCGTGGGTACCACGGTGGTCATGGTCAGGGTGGTCATGGTCATCGCCGGCGGAAGAGCTTCATGGAGCAGCTGTTCGACTGACGAGACCCGCTCCACGTGCACCCGATGATCTGTGCGGGGTGCGGAGCCTGGATCTCCGAACCCCGCGTACGTGACGACGGCGCCGGCGCGCTTCTCGACTGTGTCTTCTGTGGACACCGCGAGCCGTACCGGCGCCTTCCGCTGTTCGCGTTGACCGGGCCCTCCGGCACGGGCAAGTCCACGGTCGGCCGCCTGCTGGTGCCGATGCTCGACACGCTCGCGGTCGTGCTCGAGCAGGACCTGCTGTGGGTCGGCGCCCTGCGCGACCCGGCGGGCGACTCGGCGGCCTTCCGCCAGACGTGGCTGCGGCTGGCCGCGTCCGTGCAGCAGAGCGGCCGCCCGGTCGTGCTGTGCGGGACGGTCGCGCCACCGCAGTTCGAGTCGTGGCCCGAGCGCGCCCTGTTCACCGACATCCACTACCTGGCGCTGACGTGCGCGCCGGAGGTGCTCGCGGCCCGGCTGCGGGCCCGCCCGGCATGGCGCGCGTGGGACGAGGAGCGCATCGCGGAGATGCTGGAGTTCAACCAGTGGGTGGTGACCGAGTACGCCAACACGAAGCCACCGATGACGCTGCTGGACACGACGGCGATGACCCCGGAGCAGACCGCCGCCCGGGTCGCCGTCTGGGTCCGCGACCTCCTCGCTCCCACGACCTGACGCACCGGCGGATCGCCTGCCGAGAGCGAGCCGACCGGGGGCCGACCGGGTGTGATGGGACCCACTTCACCTGCGCAAGCAGACTGCTTGCAACTGCTAGCACGCGCGCGTACCGTCAATGGTGTCGCGAGGAGGTGACCGGGATGAGTGAGACCGACCAGCCAAGCCGGGACGGCCACGGTCGAACCATCAACAGCAGCATCAACACCGGCATCAACGACGTGGCCGACAAGGTCGCCGACCTCGGGCGGGACATCGGCGAGTACATCAAGCAGCAGCGCAGCAGCGCGAAGATCTCGCTGCGCCAGCTGTCCAAGCTCGCCGGCGTGTCCAACCCCTACCTCAGCCAGATCGAGCGGGGCCTGCGGAAACCGAGTGCGGAGATTCTCCAGCAGATCGCCAAGGGCCTACGGATCTCGGCGGAGGCGCTGTACGTGCGGGCCGGCATCCTCGATGTCGCGCACGGCGGCCCGGTGGTCGATGCGGTGCGTGCCGACGAGGTGCTCACCGAACGGCAGAAGCAGGTTCTGCTGGACATCTACGAGTCGTTCCGCCGCGAGAACGCGGCGACCACGACGACGACAATGAAGACGACTGCACAGTCCACAGTGGAGGGGTCCGATGTGGACGTTGTAATCGAGCCGATGGGCCCCGCATCTGAGGAGAAGTGAGACACATGGTTGCGTTGCCGAAGACCGAAGACGTGCGCAAGGCCGGCGAGCAGGCCGTCGAGGCCCTCCGGACGCCGCTGCTCGCGGCGCTGGGCGCGGGCGACCTGGCCACCCAGGCCGTGCGCGACGCCGTCAACAAGACCCGCACCCGGGTCAACGAGGGCGCCGGCGCCGCCCGTGGCGCCGTCGACGAGCTGCCCCGCGACCTGGCCGGCGTGCGCGAGAAGCTGGACCCGGCCGAGCTGCGCAAGCTGGTCGACGAGTACACCGACGCCGCGCAGAAGCTGTACCAGAAGCTGGCCGACCAGGGCGAGGGCACGCTGACCAAGCTGCGTAGCCAGCCGCAGGTCCGCAAGGCCCTGGAGCAGCTCGAGGAGGCCATCGCCACGCTGCAGGAGCGCGTCGGCGGGGTCGTCGGTGCGGCCGCGGGCGACGCTCGCGAGCTGGCCGACGAGGTGCTGGCCAAGGTGACCCGCCGGACCCGCTCGGTCGGCGAGAAGACCGCGCGGGCCGCGTCGAAGGCCGGTGCGGACGCCGCCACGACCATCGAGGACCTCGGTGACGACGTGGCGCACGAGGTGCGCAGCGCCTCCCGCAAGGCCGCGAACCGGACCGCGCCGCGCAAGGCCGCGACGACCCGGACGGCCTCGACCACGCGCAAGACCGACGGCGGCACCAAGAAGTAAAGGCGTCCGCCAGTGAAGGCCCCGGCACCCCAGGTGCCGGGGCCTTTTCGGCGCCATGACCAGGTGCGCTGGCAAGTGGTTGCGATGCGCACGTAGTCTGGATGGGTGCCGATGGAAGCGATGCTGATACTGCGGATCATCGACTGGGCCGCCGTCCCGGTCGGCGTTTTCGCATTCATTCACGCGCTGATGCAACGGCCGGACGCCTACGCGGCCATCGACCGGCTGACCAAACCGGCCTGGCTCGGTATCACCGGCGGCGCCACCGCGGCGCTGCTGCTGTTCAGCTTCGCGGGGATCGGCTGGATCTTCTGGATAGCCGGCCTGGTGGCCGCGCTCGTCTACATCGTCGATGTCCGGCCCAGGCTGATCGAGGTGCAGCGCGGCCAGCGATGGTGACTAGGTTGGCCGCGTGACGAGCTGGACCATCTCCGGATCACTCACGGTGGCGCGTGCCCTCGACCGCCCCGACCTGCTCGCCGACCCGGTGGCGAAGGCCCTCGCCGAGCTGCCGGCCGAGCACGCCGCGCGCGTGGGCGTGGCCGCGATCGACCCCGACCTGGCGGACACCGCGGCGTTCTGCGAGGCGTACGGATCGCCGCTCGCGGCGTCCGCGAACTGCGTCGTCGTGGCCGGCAGGCGGTCCGGCGAGGAGCGGTTCGCCGCCTGCCTGGTGCTCGCGACCACCCGGGCCGACGTCAACGGCGTCGTGCGCAGGCGGCTGGACGTCCGGAAGGCGTCGTTCGCGCCGATGGACCGCGCGGTGGAGCTGACCGGGATGGCGTACGGGGGCATCACGCCGCTCGGCCTGCCCGACGGCTGGCCGCTGCTGCTGGATCCCACGGTGGTGGCCGCGCCGGAGCTCGTCGTCGGGAGCGGCATCCGGGGCAGCAAGATCCTCATCCCCGGGCCGACGCTGGCCGCACTGCCCGGCGCCGAGGTCGTCGAGGACCTCGGGCGCTGACGGCCCCGGCCTCAGTGCCGCACGTCGCGGTGCAGCTCCGGGAAGACCTTCGCCACCTTGGCCGTGAGGTAGTCGCCGTACGTGCCCTCGAAGGCCAGCGGGCTCGCACCGTCCCAGCGGCGGCGGCCGCCGGGGTCCGTGGCCGCGCGGTCGGGTAGCGGCGGGACCTCCTTGGTGAAGTCCGGGTCCAGGAAGAACGGGAACGACAGGCGGCCGCGGCCGCTCGTGTTGCGCACCCGGTGCGGGGTCGAGCGGTACCAGCCGCCGGTCAGGCGTTCCAGCATGTCGCCGATGTTGCAGACGAACGCGTCCGGCAGCGGCGGCGCGTCGAGCCAGCCGGACGGCGTGTGGACCTGCAGGCCGCCGTTGTCGTCCTGGGCGAGCAGCGTCAGCAGCCCGTAGTCCGTGTGCTCGCCGACGCCCCAGCCCGGTGCGTCCGGCGGCGACGGCGGGTAGTGGAAGATCCGGAAGAGCACGGTCGGCGACGCCGTGTAACCCGCCGCGAAGTACTCCGCGTCCAGGCCGAGGCTCAGCGCGATGCCGCGCAGCACGTCCTGGGCCACCGCGGTCAGCTTGTCCATGTAGGACAGAACTGTGTCGCGCAGGGCGGGCACCCCCGGCGGGAACAGGTTCGGGCCGTGCAGCGGCAGGGGGTGGCCCGCGGGCAGCTCGGTGCCGAAGTACAGGCCCTCCTTGAGGTCCGGAGCGCCCGAGGTCAGCTCGCCGCCGACGGGGAAGTAGCCGCGCCACGCCCGGCCGCCGCGGGACATCTCGATCCGCAGCTTCTCCTCGACCGGCAGCGCGAAGAACTCCCGGCTCCGCGCGTCCAGCTCGGCACGCAGCGACGCCGGCACGCCGTGGCCGGTCACGTAGAAGAAGCCGGTCTCCCGGCACGCGCGCGCGATCTCCGGGGCGGCCGCCGCGGGCGAGGTGATGTCGATGACCGGCAGCACTAGAAGACCACCGTCTTGTTGCCGTGCACGAGGACGCGGTTCTCCAGGTGCCAGCGCAGGCCGCGCGCGAGCACGACCTTCTCGATGTCGCGACCGCGGCGGACCATGTCGGTGATCGAGTCCGCGTGGCCGACGCGGATGACGTCCTGCTCGATGATCGGGCCGGCGTCGAGCTCCGCGGTGACGTAGTGGCACGTCGCGCCGATCAGCTTGACCCCGCGGCGGTGCGCCTGGTGGTAGGGCTTCGCGCCGACGAACGACGGCAGGAAGCTGTGGTGGATGTTCAGCGCCCGGCCGCTCCACTCCCGGCACAGCTGCGCCGGCACTATCTGCATGAACCGGGCCAGCACGATCGCGTGCGCGTCCGCGGCGCCGACCAGCGTGCGCAGCCGGTCGAACGCGGCCTGCTTGCCGTCGACGGGGAACGGCACGTGGTGGAACGGGATCCCGTGTGCCTCGGTGATCGCGGCCAGGTCGGGGTGGTTGCCGATGACGGCCGGGATGTCGACGTCCAGCTCGCCCGAGGCCACGCGGCCCAGGATGTCGTAGAGGCAGTGGCCCTCCCGGGACACCAGGATCACCACGCGGCGCCGCTCGTCGGTGTCGAGGATCTGCCAGTCGCTGTCCTCGGCGAGCTCGCTCGCGATCGCGCCGAAGCGGGCGCGCAGCTCGTCGATGCCCATCGGGACCGTGTCCGCGCTGATCTCCTGGCGGGTGAAGAACCAGCCGGTGTCCTGGTCGGTGTGGTATGCCGCTTCGACGATCAGCCCTCCGACCTCGGCGAGGAACGTCGCGATCCGGGCCACGATGCCGATGCGGTCCGGGCACCCGAAGGTGATCACGAAGCGGCGGCTCACGGCGTTCTCAGCACGTCGACGAGGGCGCGGTCGCCGTTGACGATCGCGGTGGTCGGCCGGTGCCACGCGGCGCGGTAGACGGCGTCCGCGGTGCCCACCACGGAGGCGTCGGTGGCCACCTCGTCGGCCGGCCCGACCTGGGGGATCTCTCCCGGGACGAGCCGGACGAGCCACGCGCGGCCGGCGTCGGCGGCGTGGAAGAGGACGGTGCCCTCGGCGTCTGGCCGCTCGCGGGCGAGCTTGCGCGGGACCATCAGCACGAGTGCCTCGTCGATGCCGTCCGCGGCGAGCTCCGGGTCGAACACCAGCGACGGCACGGCGCCCGGCTCGGCCGACCCGGCGTGCGCGTGCTCGGCGTCGAGGCGGTGGATCGCGGTCTCGTGCGCCTGGCGGCGGGCCCAGAACCCGGAGCGGGCCAGCGCCACGTCGTCCGTGATGCCGAACACCCAGCACGGGACGTCCGGGCCCTTGGCGCGCAGGTCGCCCAGCATCGCCTTGAGCTGCTGGTCCCACCACGCCAGCAGCTCGGCCCAGTCCTCGGGCGGCTGCTCGGCCGGCGGCATCCGCACGCTCGGCTCGGTGTCGAGCGCGCCCCGGACCATGTTGTGCACGCGGGCGATGTGCCGGACGAGCCGGTGGACCGTCCAATCCGGACAGGTCGGTACCGCGGCAGCGGGCCCGGCGGCCACGGCCGCGGCCCGCAACGCGTTCGCCTGCTGTTCGATGCGCTCGAGGTTGCTCGCGAACTCCACGCGTGGAGGATAGTGCGCCCGCGGGGCGCGCATGGCCGTGCGGCGCCGGCCGGGAGATCCGCGGCTCTCCCGGCCAGGGCCTACTCGAGGCGCGTCCGCGCGTACTCGGCCATCGCCGCGCGCAGGAACTCCGCCAGCCGCGGGTCGGTCCGGTCGAAGTTCGCCCGGAACCGTGGGTCCTCGGCGTACACGTCGCCCAGCCCCGTGTAGGACTCCCGGTTCGGCGTCCAGTACTGCGTGATCCACCGGTAGTGGCCGGCGATCACGTCCTGCACCTCGGCGTCGGCCGGCTCCTTGCCGGCGTCGATCAGCTCCGTCAGCGCGGTCAGCTGCGCCGTCCACTGTGCTCCCTGGTCCTGCCACCACTGCTCGGACCTGCCAGCCACCCGCGCGTTGGCGGCGTCCACCTGCTCGGCGCCCCAGCGCTGCCGGGCCTCCTCGGTCAGCTCCGCCTGCTTCGCGGAGTCGAAGCCCTCGAACCAGTGGTCCATCGACCTGCCTGGCTTCGCGTTCACGTTCTCACCTCCCTTCAGCTCCTCGATGGTGCGGGACACCGTGTCGGCCAGCCGCTCGAAGCGGTCGCGCTCGGCGAGCAGCCACTTCCGGTGCAGGCGCAGCACGTCGATCTCGTCGCGGCCCCCGTGCACGATCTCGGCGATCGTCTCGAGGCCCACGCCCAGCTCGCGCATGACGAGGATGTGCTGCAGCCGCAGCAGCTGCTCCTGCTCGTAGTAGCGGTACCCGTTCGCGCCGACCCGGGCCGGCCGCAGCAGGCCGATCTCGTCGTAGTGCCGCAGCGTCCGGGACGTCACCCTGGACATCCGCGCCACCTGGGCGATCGACCACGCCATGACAGCCACGATAGAAGTTGACGTAACGTCAAGGTCAAACCCGATGTGGTACCAACCACGGCATGGACGACCGACTGCGCCGAGCCCGGGCGAGCCTGCGGGGCCTCGCGGTCGGCGACGCCCTCGGCGAGCAGGTGACCGACGCCCGCGGCAGGGTCCTGCCGCCGCAGCCGTGGCGGTGGACCGACGACACGGAGATGGCGTGCTCGGTCGTGCGCGTGCTGGCCGCGCACCGCGGCCTCGACACGGACGCGCTCGCCGCGAGCTTCGTGGAGCACCACGATCCGGACCGGAACTACGGCCCCGGCGTCGAGGCGATGCTGCGTGCGGCGGGCGGGGTGCCGCTGCGCGAGCAGGCCGCGGCCGCGTTCGGTGGCTCGGGTTCGTGGGGCAACGGCGCGGCGATGCGGGTGGCGCCGCTCGGCGCGTGGTTCGCCGGCGATCCGGCCACCGCGGCGCGTGCGGCCGCGGAGTCGGCCCGGGTCACGCACACGCACCCGGAGGGTGTCGCCGGCGCGGTCGCGACCGCCGTGGCCGCCTCGCTCGCGGCGAGCGGCGCGCCGGTCGGCGAGCTCTACGCCGCGGTGCTCGCGCACACCCAGGCCGGCGAGGTCCGCGACGGCGTCGAGACGGCGACCACGCTCGCCGAGGCGGCGCCGGCCGACGCGGCGGCGGCGCTCGGCACGGGCGCGCGGCTGAGCGCCGCGGACACCGTGCCGCTCGCGTTGTGGGTGGCCGCGCGGCACCTGGAGGACTACCCCGAAGCCGTCTGGACCGCGGCGGGCGTGGCCGAGGACACCGACACGGTGTGCGCGATCGTCGGTGGCATCGTCGCCGCCCGGGTCGGCGCGGCCGGTGTGCCGAAGCAGTGGCGCTCGGCGTGCGAACCGTTGCCGGAGTGGGTGATCACCTCCGGCTGACCGGGCCGGCCCTGCCGGCCGGCTACTCGACGAACGTGACCACGAAGGACGGCCAGACCCTGACGCCGGCCCGTCTCAGTTCGGGCGCACGGCCGACCAGTCCAGGGACAGCTCGCCCAGCCGCCAGCGTTTGCGGCCGTCGCGGACCGGCCAGCCCGCGGCCGCGAGCAGCCGGGCGGTCTCCACCCACCGGGCACGCGGGCCGTACGGGGAGAACGGCGCCGCCGTGGCCCAGCAGCGGTCGAGCGCCTCGAACAGCGCGTGCACGGGCTCGCCCGGCACGTTGCGGTGGATCAGCGACTTCGGCAGCCGCTCGGCCAGGTCCGACGGCCGCGCCAGCTCGGCCGGCCGGCAGGCCAGCGTGAACAGCAGCGGCCCGGCCGCCGACAGCGTCACCCAGCAGCACCGCCGGCCCAGCTCGTCACACGTGCCCTCGACCACCAGGCCGCCCGGCGCCAGCCGCCCGGTCATCGCCGACCACGCGGCGTCCACTTCGGCCGCCGAGTACTGGCGCAGCACGTTGAACGCGCGCACCAGGGCGGGCCGGGCGCCCGCCAGCTCGAAACCGCCGCGGCCGAAGTCCAGCCGCGGCGGGTCGGCCGCGTGCGCCGCGGCGGCCACCCGGTCGGGATCGAGCTCCAGGCCCAGCACCCGCAGGCCGTCCCGCACCGACCGCAGCCGCGCGGCGAGCTCCACTGTGGTCACCGGCGACGCGCCGTACCCGACGTCGACGACCAGCGGCGAGTCGGTGTCCGTGTTGGCGCCCAGCGCGGCGCGCACGAGGGCGGAGCCCGTCATCCATCGGTCAACCCGGCGCAGCCGGTTCGGATTCGTCGTCCCCCTGGTCGGCGAGCCCAGGGGGCCGGTCAGGCGCGCCCGGCCAGCCACTTCTGGGCGTACTCGGCCTCCGCGGCCAGGAGCTTGCCGACCTGCTCCGCGACGACCTTCTCGAGCTTGCCGCCGATCAGCGGGATGCTCACCTTCACCTGGGCGGTGATCACGAGCGTCGCCTCGGCGCCCGTGCCGGCGATCCGCGAGCGGCCCTTGATCTCGCCCGGCACGCCGGCGATCGTCACGCGGCTGGTACCGGCGTGGTGGCCGCCGTCGGGTTGCCAGCGTTCCTCGCGCTCGACGACGAGGTCGCCGTTGAGGATGGACCGCACGGCGCCCGGCAGCCGGGACGCGTCCACGCCCTGGCGCATCCGGAACGACACGCGGTCGCCGTCGCGGGAATGATCGAGAAGGGCCGCGCCCTTGCCGCCGATGTCACGCAGGCGCTCGGAGAGAAACGCCTCGTCAGTGAGCGTGTCGTAGACCTTGTCGGCGGGCGCTGCGAAGGTCGACCGGTGCTCCAGGCTGGTTGCCATGCGACGGAGGTTACCGTTGGGGCCCATGACCAGCCTCCCCCTCGGTGCGGACGGGATCGTGGCCCGATCCGCAGTTCCCCTGTCCGGGTACACCACGCTGCGGCTCGGCGGCCCTGCCGCCCGGTTCCTGGCGGCGGGCACGGCGGAGGACGTCGCGGCGGCGGTCAGAGCGGCCGACGGGCGGGGCGAGCGGGTGCTCGTGCTGGGCGGCGGGTCGAACCTCGTGGTCGCGGACGAGGGGTTCGACGGCACGGTCGTGCAGGTGGCCAACACCGGCAGCAAGATCGACTCGCTCGGTGACGGGCGGGTGGCGCTCACGGTCGAGGCCGGCGAGGACTGGGACGCCGTGGTCTGCCGGACGGTCGAGGCCGGGCTCGGCGGCCTCGAGTGCCTGTCCGGCATCCCGGGCTCGGTCGGCGCGACGCCGGTGCAGAACGTCGGCGCGTACGGCGTGGAGATCTCCGAGCTGCTGATCTCGGTCGACCTGCTGGACCGCGCGGCCGGGGAGATCCGCACGCTCGCCGCGGACGAGCTGGGGCTGGGCTACCGGACGAGCGTGCTGAAGGGCACCGAGCGGGCGGTCGTGCTGCGGGTCCGCTTCGAGCTCGCGGACGGCGGGATGTCCGCGCCGATCCGGTACACCGAGCTCGCGCGGGTGCTCGGCGTGCGGCAGGGCCGGCAGGTGCCGGTCGAGCGGGCGCGCGAGGCGGTGCTGGAGCTGCGGCGCGGCAAGGGGATGGTGCTCGACACCGCCGACCACGACACGTGGAGCGTCGGCTCGTTCTTCACGAACCCGATCGTGCTGAAGCGCGACCTCGGCGGCGTGCTGTCGCGGATCGCCGCGCGGGTGGGTGCGGAGGTGCCGGTCCCGCAGTACCCGGCGGGCGTCGGCGCGTCGAAGCTGTCGGCCGCGTGGCTCATCGAGCGGGCCGGCTTCGGGAAGGGCCACACGGCCGCAGACGGCCGGGTCTCCCTGTCCGGCAAGCACACCCTGGCGCTGACCAACCGCGGCTCGGCGTCCACGGCGGACCTGTTGAGCCTGGCCCGCGAGATCCGCGACGGCGTGCGCGCGGCCTTCGGCGTCGAGCTGCACCCCGAGCCGGTCCTGGTCGGCTGCACGCTCTGAGCAGTCCGCCGCCCCGGAATTCAAGGTGTCGGTTGCGTTCCGGCGGACGGTCCGGATGGTCTGTCGATTGTGGTTGCGTGCCGTCACGGTCCCCCGAGGTGCCGGTGTCGACGCGAGACCTCGCGCAATGATCCGCGAGACCGGTCCTACTCGCGGTGCGCGCGGGTCGCGGACGCCTGGGCGCGTGGCTTGAGGACGATCTGGTCGATGTTCACGTGTGGCGGGCGGGTCACCGCGTAGACGATCGTGTCCGCGACGTCCTGCGCCGTGAGCGGCGTGATGCCCTGGTAGACCGCGTCCGCGCGGGCGGCGTCGCCGTCGAAGCGCACGAGGGAGAACTCCGTCTCCACCATGCCGGGCAGGATCTCGGTGAACCGGACCGGCCGGCCGAGCAGCTCGCCGCGCAGCGTCCGGTGCAGCGCGGACTGCGCGTGCTTGGCGCTCGTGTAGCCCGAGCCGTTGTCGTAGGTCTCGAACGCGGCGACCGAGGTGACCGTCACGACGTGCCCGTCGCCGGAGTCGACCAGTCGCGGTAGCAAGGACTTCGTCAGCCGCAGCGTGCCGAGGACGTTCGTCTCCCACATCCAGCGCCAGTGGTCCTCGTCGGCCGACTCGACCGGTTCCAGGCCACGCGCGCCCCCGGCGTTGTTGACGAGCACGAGCCGGCCCGGCGTGGCGGGCAGCGCGGCGACGAACTCCGCGACCGATGAGGGGGACGTCACGTCAAGTGGGAGCGCCGTGCCGCCGATCTCCGAGGCTATGGCCTCGAGACGATCCAGCCGGCGGGCACCCAGTACCACGTGGAGCCCGGCCGCGGCCAGCCCCCGCGCGGTGGCCTCGCCGATGCCCGAGCTCGCTCCGGAAATGATCGCCGTGCCGTTGTCGTTCACGTTTACCGATCCTTCCCCGGGAGGTATCCGAGGTGGATGCCGGGCGGAGTATGACCACTGTCACACTCTTCCCCACGCACCCTTGCCAGGCTCTCGGGCGTCCTCACACACGAGGGCCAGACTCAGGCGGAGGTTTAAGACGGTGAGATCCAAGCGGTTGTTCGGGATGGTCGTCGCCATGCTGGCGAGCGTCACGCTGCTCGCCGCGTGCTCCGACGACTCCGGCGACGGCGGCTCCTTCGGTGAGAGCCTGAAGGAGAAGAAGAAGGACGAGACACCCGCCGCGAAGATCACCTTCGCGCCGGCCGACGGCGCCAAGGACGTGCCCGTCCTCGACCCGATCAAGATCACCGTGCAGGGCGGCGAGCTCACCGCGGCCACCCTGACCAGCCCGTCGGGCAAGAAGGTCACCGGCAAGCTCGCGCCGGACAAGCTCAGCTGGACCAGCTCCGAGGTCCTCGGCTACGGCAAGACCTACAAGTACTCCGCCAGCGCGAGGAGCAAGGAGGGCAAGGAGTCCACGGAGGAGGGCAGCTTCACCACGCTCGCCCCCGCGTCGACCCCGCGCGCCACCGTCAACCCCGGCGACGGCGCGACCGTCGGCGTCGGCATGCCGATCAGCATCAAGTTCCCCGAGGGCCCGCCGAAGGACAAGGCCGCCGTGGAGAAGGCCCTCGAGGTCAAGACCTCCGTCCCGGTCGAGGGCGCCTGGGGCTGGCTCAACTCGCAGCAGCTGGACTGGCGGCCCAAGGAGTACTGGCCCGCGAACACGACGGTCACCGTGAACGCCAAGCTCTACGGCCTCGACTACGGCGACGGCGCGTACGGCAAGTCCGACCTGTCCACGTCGTTCACCATCGGCCGCAACCAGGTCGTGAAGATCAACACACCTGACCACAAGATGAACGTGTACCGCGACGGTGCGCTCTACGCGAGCTACCCGTCGAGCAACGGCGACGACGCGGACCCGAACCGCAACACGCCCAACGGCACCGTGATCGTCATGGCCAAGGAGCCGGTCGGCGACTTCTCCAACCCCCGCTACGGCTACACGAACGTCAAGAAGAAGTGGGCCGTGCGCATCTCGAACCACGGCGAGTACATCCACGAGAACGAGGAGAACCACGCCAACATCGGGGTGAAGAACAGCTCGCACGGCTGCGTGAACCTCTTCGAGTCGGACGCGAAGAAGTACTTCGACAGCGCGCTTATCGGTGACCCGGTCGAGATCACCGGCTCCAAGGCGAACTACCCGGCCACGTCGGACGTGTTCGACTGGCTGATCCCGTGGAGCCAGTGGCAGACGATGTCGGCGTTGTGATTCCCGGGCTTGTGATCCCCGCGTGATCGCGGACGTGGCGGGCGCGGGCGGCGTGCGGTTGGCCGTCCGCGAGGCCGGCGCCACGGGCAGGCCGCCCATCGTCTTGCTGCACGGCTGGGCAGCCAGCGGCACGGCGTGGGCGGGCCAGCTGGCCGACCCGGACCTGGCCTCCGGCCACCGGCTCGTCGCCGTCGACCTGCGCGGACACGGCGAGTCCGCCGCGCCCGACCCGGCCGCCGGCGGCTACGCCGATCCGGCGGTCTGGGCCGCCGACGTCGCGGCCGTGCTCGACCGGACCGGGCCCGCGGTGCTCGTGGGCTGGTCCTACGGCGGCCTCGTCATCGCCGACTACCTGCGTGAACGTGGCGCCGACGGCGTGCGCGGGATCGTGCTCGTCGGCGCGATCACCGAGATCGGCAAGGGCAACCCCGGCGGCGAGGTCGGCCCCGCCTGGGACGGGCTGATGCGCCCGGCGCTGTCCGAGGACCCGCAGGAGGCGGTGCCCGCGCTGACCGCCCTCGCCGGCCGGATGACCGCGGCGGCCGCGTCCGGGGCCGAGGTCCAGCGGCGCCTGTCGGATATGTTGC
The DNA here is from genome assembly GCF_036555685.1 of Actinophytocola sp. Lineage (GTDB taxonomy): Bacteria > Actinomycetota > Actinomycetes > Mycobacteriales > Pseudonocardiaceae > Actinophytocola. The sequence continues at coordinate 14,357 of NZ_DATBKY010000110.1, forward strand.
GCGTGCCGCCCGCCGTGCGGGCGGCCCTGTTCCGGCGAACGCTCGGCAGCGCGGAAGTGCTGGCCGGGGTGTCGATGCCGGTTCTGGTGGTACACGGCGAGCAGGACGAGGTGATCAGCCCGCGGGCGGCCGAGTACGCGGCCGGGAAGATTCCCGGCGCCCGCATGCGTTGGTTCCCACAGGTGGGCCACATGCCGTTCGCGGAACGGGGCTCGGAGTTCAACGCGGTCCTGCGCGACTTCGCGGGGTCCGCCAGCCACTAGTCGGGAGTGGATGTGCGGGAAGACAGTGCGAGTGCCGGGTCCGTCGCTGGTTCCGTGGTACGCCTGCACCGGCCACCCCGCCGGGTCGCGGTGCTCTCGGTGCACACGTCGCCGCTCGAGCAGCCGGGCACGGGCGACGCGGGCGGCATGAACGTCTACATCACGCAGACCGCGACCCGCATGGCTCGCCGCGGCATCTCCGTCGAGGTGTTCACCAGGGCCACCTCCTCCGACCTGCCCCCGGTCGCCGAGCTCGCGCCGGGCGTGCTGGTCCGGCATGTGCACGCCGGGCCGTTCGAGGGGCTCGGCAAGGACGAGCTGCCGGCCCAGCTGTGCGCGTTCACCGCGGGCGTGCTGCGGGCGGAGGCCTTCCACGAGCCGGGCTACTACGACCTCGTGCACTCGCACTACTGGCTCTCCGGCCAGGTCGGCTGGCTCGCCCGGGACCGCTGGGGCGTGCCGCTGGTGTTCTCCGCGCACACGCTCGCCAAGGTCAAGAACCTCGCGCTGGCCTCCGGCGACACCCCCGAGCCGCGCACCCGCGTGATCGGCGAGCAGCAGGTCGTCGACCAGGCCGACCAGCTCATCGCCAACACGCCGGTCGAGGCCGGCCAGCTCGTCGACCTCTACGCCGCGGCGCCCGGCAAGGTCAACACCGTGGCGCCGGGCGTCGACCTGGACCTCTTCGCGCCCGGCGACCGGGCCGCCGCGCGCGCCGCGCTCGGCATCCGGCCGGACGCCGTCGTGCTCGCTTTCGTGGGCCGCATCCAGCCGCTGAAGGCGCCGGACGTGTTGCTGCGGGCGGCGGCCGAGCTGCTGGCCCGCGGGGGCGTGTCCCGCGAGCGGCTGGTGGTCGTGGTGGCCGGCGGGCCGTCCGGCACGGGCCTGGACGCGCCGACGTCGCTGCAGGAGCTGGCCGGTGCGCTCGGCATCGCGGACGTGGTCCGGTTCCTGCCGCCACGCCAGGGGGCGGAGCTGGTCGACGTGTACCGGGCGGCCGACGTCGTCGCGGTGCCCAGTCACAACGAGTCGTTCGGCCTCGTCGCGCTCGAGGCGCAGGCGTGCGGGACGCCGGTCGTGGCGGCCGCCGTCGGCGGGCTTCCGGTCGCCGTCGCGGACCGGTCGTCCGGTTTCCTCGTGCGCGGCCACGAGCCGGCCGCCTGGGCCGACGCCCTCGCCCGCGTCGCGCTCGACCCCGTGCTGCGCGCCCGGCTCGCCGCGAACGCCGTCGGACACGCGCGCGGCTTCTCCTGGGACCGCACGACCGACGAGCTGGTGGCAGGCTATGTCGAGGCCGCCGGCGCGTTCCGGCGCGCGGTCTTCGACACTGGGGTGGCGGTGTGACGGACCTGGACGCGGTGATCTCCTCGACGCTCGACGAGCGCGAGCTGACCTACGACCACCCCGGGCCCGGCCGGTTCTTCGTGACCCTGCCGGGGACGAAGAAGCTGCAGACCAACTGCTGGCTGCAGGTCGGCGAGCACGCGATGGTCGTCGAGGCGTTCGTGTGCCGGCGGCCCGACGAGGCGCACGAGGCCGTGTACCGCTTCCTGCTGCAGCGCAACGCGAAGCTCTACGGCGTGCACTACACGATCGACCAGGTCGGCGACATCTACCTGGTCGGCCGCGTGGGCCTGCCGGCGATCACCGCGGACGAGCTGGACCGGGTGCTGGGCCAGGTCGTCGAGGCGGCCGACGGTGACTTCAACACGCTGCTGGAGATCGGCTTCGCCTCGTCGATCCAGCGCGAGTACGAGTGGCGAGTCTCGCGCGGCGAATCCGTGGCGAACCTAAAAGCCTTCAAACACCTACTGACCCCAAGCAACCCCGACGTCTTGGACTGAGCAACGCAACCTCAGGGACCGTGACGCCACCCAGCTTCAACCAACCGCCAAACCGGCACCGCCCGCTGGAACGCAACGGACACTTTGAATTCCGGGGAGAGGCGGGCCGGGGGCGGCTCGAGCGAGGGGGGAGTCGCGATCTCGAGCCGCCCCGCGTGGGTTTCCCGCCGCGTCGGAGCCCTGAGGCGGGGGGCACCCTGGGATTCCGGGCGGGCGCGGCTCGGCAGGGGAGACGAGCCGCTCTGCTGCCCTCTCGGATCAGGGAGTGCGTGGGAGCTGATCCGGTCGGGCGCTGTCAACCTGTCAGAAGTCGGCCGGTTACACAAGGCCACGGCTCATCGCGCGTGCGGTTAATTGCATTCCGTAGGTAACGATTTGGCGACGAAGCAAGTTGGCGAGTCAACTATTCGTCTCCGTGCGCCTCGTCGCTGCCCTGAACGGGTGCCAACGTGCGGTGATGGCGAGTCTGGCAGGCTGGTGTCATGGCTGGATCGATGCGCCGGGGTGGCGCGACTCTCGGCCCCCTGATTCTGCTGCGCCACGGCGAGAGCGAGTGGAACGCGCTCAACCTCTTCACCGGCTGGGTCGACGTCGGCCTGTCGGAGAAGGGCGAGGCCGAGGCGCGGCGCGGCGGCGAGCTGCTCGGTGAGCACGGCCTGCTGCCCGAGGTCGTGCACACGTCGCTGCTGCGCCGGGCGATCAGCACGGCGAACATCGCCCTGGACGTCGTGGACCGGCACTGGATCCCGGTGCGCCGGGACTGGCGGCTGAACGAGCGGCACTACGGCGCGCTGCAGGGCAAGAACAAGAAGCAGACGCGCGAGCAGTACGGCGAGGACCAGTTCAAGCTCTGGCGCCGCTCCTACGACGTGCCGCCGCCGCCGATCGAGCGGGGCAGCGAGTTCAGCCAGGACGCGGACGCGCGGTACATCGAGGTCGGCGCCAACACCGTGCTGACCGAGTGCCTGAAGGACGTGGTCGGGCGCCTGCTGCCGTACTGGGAGTCGGACATAGTCCCCGACCTGCGCGCCGGCCGGACGGTGCTGATCGCCGCGCACGGGAACTCGTTGCGCGCGCTGGTGAAGTACCTGGACCGCATCACGGACGACGCCATCTCGGGGCTCAACATCCCGACGGGCATCCCGCTGCGCTACGACCTGACGCAGGACCTGCAACCGGTCAAGCCGGGCGGCGAGTACCTCGACCAGGAGGCCGCGGAACGGGCCATGGAGGCGGTGGCCAACCAGGGCCGCCAGTAGCGGAAAGGCAGGCCGCGCACCCGAACGGAAGAGTGAGCCCGCCGGTGGGCCTGCCGTCAGACGAGGCCCAGCTCCCGCGCCCGGACCCCGGCCTGGAACCGCGACTCCGCGCCGAGCGCGGCCATCAGCTCGGCGACCCGACGCCGGTAGGTGCGCACGCCCAGCCCGAGCGCACGCGCCGCCGACTCGTCCTTCCCGCCCGATGCCAACAGCTCCAGGACCCGCGGCGCGAGCATGCGCAGCTCGGTCAGTTCGGCGTCGTACACCGCGAGCTCCACCGAGGACCGCCACGCCACCTCGAACAGCGACGCCACACCCTGCACGACCTCCGGCCGCGACACGACGCTGTACGAGCGCCGGCCCGCGGAAAGGTCGCCGGCGAGGATCACCACCCGGCGGTCGAGGATGATCGTCTCGTTGACGTCGTCCCGGGTGATCCGGATGTCCGCACCCGCGTCGCGCAGGGTCGCCAGGTGCTGGGCAGTCGACGGGTTCAGCAGCACACCCGGCCGGTAGAGCTTGCGCACCCGCACGCCCGCCCGGTGGTGCTCGGCCACGCCCTCGGCGATCTCCGGCCGCGGCCGGGTCGCGGCCCAGGTGTTGAGGTCGTTCGCCGCGCAGGCGACGTCGCTCGCCGCCGCGAACAGGTGCGCGGTGCGGGCGAACAGCTCTTCCTCGCCGCGCACGATCGCGACCTCGGCCGTCTCCATGCCGCCAGTCTGCCCCCATCGCGAACGGGTAACCGGTATCGGCAACAAGTTGCCAAGCCCGGCGAGATGATCGCCCGGGCACAACGCTGGAGGCATGAAACCAACCTGCCAACCGCACCCAAGGGGAACGGGACGCAACCCAGCCACCGGTACGCGCCGAACCGCCGCGTACCGACTCAAGGCGACCACGAGGGTGGATTCCGGAGAGGCGGAACAGTCATGACCACGGAAACGATCACCGCGGCCGCCGCGGGGACCTGGCGCCTCGGCGACCGCACCGTCAACCGGCTCGGCTACGGCGCCATGCGGATCATGGCCAAGGCCGACGGCACGCCGAGCGACCGGGACACCGTCATCGCCGTGCTGCGCCGGGCCGTCGACCTCGGCGTCAACCACATCGACACCGCCGCGTTCTACTTCTCCGCCCTCCGCTCGGCCAACGAGCTGATCAACACCGCGCTCGCGCCGTACCCGGACGACCTCGTGATCACCACCAAGGTCGGCCCCGGCCGCGGCCCGTCCGGCGAGTGGCTGCCGGCCGCCCGGCCCGAGCAGCTGCGCGGTCAGGTCGAGGAGAACCTGCGCCAGCTCGGCCGCGACCATCTCGATGTCGTCAACCTGCGCATCGGCGCCGCGCTCGAGCGTGGGGAGGGCTCGCTCGCCGACCGGTTCGGCGCGCTCGCGGAGCTGCGCGAGGCCGGCCTCATCCGCCACCTCGGCCTCTCCAACGTCGGCGCCGAGCACCTCGCGGAGGCCATGACGATCGCGCCGGTCGTGTGCGTGCAGAACAAGTACTCGCTCACCACCGCGCGCGAGGACGACACCCTGATCACGCTCTGTGCCGAGCACGGCGTGGCCTTCGTGCCGTTCTTCGCGATCGCCGGCGGTGGCAACGTCAGCGGTGCGCCGAGCAAGCGCGAGCAGACCGACCGCGACCGGGCCGCCGCCGCGGCCGCCGAGCAGGTCGCGCGCGAGCACGGGGTTACCCCGGCGCAGGTCCGGCTGGCGTGGACGCTGCACAAGGGAGCGAACGTGCTGGCCATCCCCGGCACGGGCAACCTCGAGCACCTCGAGCAGAACGTCGCCGCGGGCGCGTTGCGGCTCACCGACGACGATCTTGCCCGGTTGGACACGATCGGGTGAACGGGAGACGACGCCGGAACGAACATCACCGCCGGCGACGTCACGAGCGTCACTCCGGGCCGCGCCGGACTGGTCCGTACCGCACCTGACCTGCTTACGATTCGGTCGTGGCCGACTTGGTCTGGATCGTGCCGGCGCTGCTCGCCGGTCTCGTCGTGGGCTTTCTGGCCGGCCGGGCCCGCCGCCCGCCGGCCGCCCCGGCGCCCTCCGGGCCGAGCGTCTCCGTCCTCGTCCAGCGGCTCATGCGGTCCTCGCACAACGCGATCGTGATCCTCAACGAGTTCGGCGACGTCGTGCTGCACAACTCGCGCGCGATCGAGCTCGGCGTGGTCCGCAACCGCCGCGTGGACGCCGACACCAAGAAGGCCGCCGCGCAGGTCAAGGAGACCGGCGAGCCGGTGGAGATCGAGCTCTCGCGCGCCCAGCGCGTCGGGCTCGGCCGCGGCCCGGAGGCGGTACGCGGCGAGATCCGCCCGCTCGGCGACGGCTTCATGGCCATCGACGCGGCCGACGAGTCCGAAGCCGTCCGCCTCGAGGCCACCCGCCGCGACTTCGTAGCCAACGTCAGCCACGAGCTCAAGACCCCGGTCGGCGCGATGGCCCTGCTCGCCGAGGCCGTGCTCGACTCCGCCGACGACCCAGGGTCGGTCCGCCGGTTCACCGGCAAGATCCTCCACGAGGCGACCCGGCTCGGCACGCTCGTCACCGAGCTCATCGCGCTCTCCCGGCTGCAGGGCGCCGAGCGGCTGCCCGAGCTGAACGCCGTCGACGTCGACGCCGTCGTGCGCGACGCGCTCAGCCGAGCGCAGCCGAGCCAGGACACGACCGGGATCGCGATCGCCACCGACCAGGACAGCCGCCTGCTCGTCGAGGGCGACCGGACGCTGCTCGTCACCGCGCTCGCGAACCTGCTGGAGAACGCGGTCGCCTACTCGCCGCCCGGGAGCCCCGTGTCGATCAGCCGCCGCCAGGTCGGCGAGTTCGTCGAGATCGCGGTCACCGACCGCGGCATCGGGATCCCCGAGGACGAGCAGCAGCGCGTCTTCGAGCGGTTCTACCGCCTCGACAAGGCGCGCTCGCGGGCCACCGGGGGGACCGGGCTCGGGCTCGCGATCGTCAAGCACGTCGCCGCCAACCACGGCGGCGAGGTGAGGCTCTGGAGCCGGCCGGGCACCGGCTCCACGTTCACGCTGCGCATTCCCGCCCACGCCGGTTCGCCATCGGGTGAGAAACCCGCCCGTTCGCCGACCGCACCTCAGGGGAACGCGACGCGCCCCAGCCACAGGAAACAGACCAAACCGCCGGCAACACCTGCCGACGTGACCGAACGTGAGAACTCCGGGGAGGCGGCATTGTGACTAGGGTGCTGATCGTCGAGGACGAGGAGTCCTTCGCGGACCCGCTCGCGTTCCTCCTCCGCAGGGAGGGTTTCACCGCCGCCGTTGCGAACACCGGGCAGCAGGCGCTCGAGGAGTTCGACCGCAACGGCGCCGACATCGTGCTGCTCGACCTCATGCTTCCCGGCATGAGCGGCACGGACGTCTGCAAGGCGCTGCGCCAGCGCTCGAGCGTCCCGGTGATCATGGTGACCGCCCGGGACAGCGAGATCGACAAGGTCGTCGGCCTCGAGATCGGCGCCGACGACTACGTGACCAAGCCCTACTCCGCCCGCGAGCTGATCGCCCGGGTCCGCGCGGTGCTTCGCCGCGGCGGCGAGCCGGGCGACGGTGAGCTGTTACCGCAGGTGCTCGCCGCCGGGCCGGTGCGGATGGACGTCGAGCGGCACGTCGTGACCGTCGCCGGCGGCGAGATCCCGCTGCCGCTGAAGGAGTTCGACCTGCTCGAGTACCTGCTGCGCAACGTCGGCCGGGTGCTCACCCGCGGGCAGCTGATCGACCGGGTCTGGGGCGCGGACTACGTCGGTGACACCAAGACCCTCGACGTCCACGTGAAGCGGCTGCGGTCCAAGATCGAGCCGGACCCGGCTTCGCCCCGGCACCTGGTTACCGTGCGTGGACTCGGGTACAAGTTCGAATCGTGAAGAAGTTCTTCCCGAGTCGCGACCGGCCTGTAACCTAGCGCCCCGTGCGCCTAGGGGTCCTGGACGTCGGTTCCAACACCGTCCACCTGCTGGTCGTGGACGCGCATCGCGGCGCGCACCCGATGCCGGCCAGGTCGGAGAAGACCGTGCTGCGCCTCGCCGAGCGCCTCAACCCGGACGGCCGGCTCTCCGCCGAGGGCGCCGACGACCTCGTACGGACGGTGGCCGAGGCCAAGCGGTCGGCGGCGAAGCTCGGCTGCGAGGACCTCATGGCGTTCGCCACCTCCGCGGTCCGCGACGCCGACAACGCGGGCGAGGTGCTCGACCGGGTGTACGAGGAGACCGGCGTCGAGCTGCGGGTCCTGAGCGGCGCCGCCGAGGCCCGGCTGACCTTCCTCGCCGCCCGCCGCTGGTACGGCTGGTCGGCCGGCAACCTGCTCGTCGTCGACATCGGCGGCGGCTCGCTGGAGCTCGCCATGGGCGTGGACGAGGAGCCCGACTTCGCGCGTTCGGTCCCGCTGGGCGCCGGGCGGCTGACCCGTGAGCGGTTCTCGAGCGACCCGCCCAGCCGCGAGGAGGTCGAACAGACCCGCGACTGGCTGGCCGACGAGATCGCCCCGGTCGCGAAGAAGATCGCCAAACAGGGCGAACCGGACCGCGTCGTGGCGACCTCGAAGACGTTCCGCTCGCTCGCCCGGCTCAGCGGCGCGGCCCCCTCCTCGGCCGGCCCCCGGGTGCGCCGGGTGCTCACCGAACCCGGGTTGCGCCAGCTCATCGCGTTCATCTCGCGGATGTCCGCCGCCGACCTCGCCGAGTTGGAGGGCGTGAGCTCGAGCCGCGCGCACCAGCTGGTGGCGGGCGCCCTCGTGGCACACGCGACGATGCTCGCGCTGTCGCGCCCGGAACTCGAGATCTGCCCCTGGGCGCTGCGGGAAGGTGTCATCCTTCGACGGCTGGATCAGACCGATGGCGAGGATTCGTGATGCTTGGCGAATGCCACACTGGCCCAGCATTCATAATGTTGGTTGGCAACTCGACGGCGCGCGTCCGCGCGCCGCGTAAGGAGCGCACCGGCGCTGGACGGATCGACCGGGGCCGGGCACGGTGGAGTCAATGAGTCACGAAGGCGGCGGACCAGAGCCGACTCAGCGCACGGTCGCTGAGCTGCTGGCCAAGTACGGCGCGGAGACCGGTGAACGGGCCCCGCGCCGTCGTCGGCGTCGTGCCGACGACCCGAGTGACACGGGCGCCCAGGCGATCATCGACCGGGTCAACCAGGAGAGCGGCGAGATGCCGGTCATCCGCGACGACATGCCACCGCCGTCCCGCACCTCGCACCGGCACCGCTCGGAGTCCGGCTATCACCGGCCCGTCGAGCCGCCGCCGCGCCGCCGCCAGCCACCCCCGCCCCCACCCCCACAGCCGCCCCGCCAGCAGCCGTCCCAGCCGCTTCGGCACCCCTCGCAGCAGCTGCAGCGGCCGACCCCCCGGCGCCAGCCCGGCCCGCCGCCGGGCGATCGGTCCGGCCAGTACCCCGCGCCCGGCGACCGTTCGGGTCGCTACCCGGCGCCCGGCGATCGATCCGGCCAGTACCCGGCGCCCGGGGAGCGGTCCGGCCAGTACCCCGCGCCCGGCGACCGCTCCGGGCAGTACCCGCGGCCGAGCGGCCCGCCGTCGGGCCCGCAGCGCGCGCTCGAGGGCGGCCCGCCGACGCAGGCGATCCCGCCGGCATCCGGGCCGCCGTCCGGCCCGCAGCAGCTGCCACCCGGCCCGCCGACGCGGTCGATGCCCCCGCCCGTCGGGCCGCCGTCGATGCCGCAGATGCCGGCGGTCGGCAAGCCGCGCGACGACCGCTCCGGCCCGCCGCCGCGCCAGCAGCCGTCCCAGCCGCTGCAGCACCCCTCGAAGCCGCTGCCCAAACCGCAGATCTCCCAGCAGCTCCCGGTCCCCCCGCGGGTGCCGCCGAACGGCCAGCCGCCCGGCCAGCGCACCGGCGGCCCGTCGCTGCAGGCACGCCTCGACGGCGCGGAGGCGCCGCCCGGGCCGCCGCTCCCGCCGGGGCCGCCTCGTGAGCCGATGACCGAGGAGATGCCGCGGTATCCCTCGCACCCCGCGATGGAGCCGGTCGCCGACCCGCGCCGGCCCGGGCCCGACCGCCCGGTCGGCCCGGCGAGCCGCGGCCGGCTGCAGCCCGCGGCGTTCCCCAAGCGCCCGGAGCCCGAGGACGACTACCGCGGCGGCCGCTTCGACCGCGAGCGCGACGACCGGTACGACCGCGTGGACGTGCTGGACGACGAGCCCGACTTCGACGAGCTCGACGCGGACGAGGACCTCGACGAGGACGACGAGCTCAGTGACGCCTCGCCGCTGCGCGAGTGGCTGATCATGGCCGGCCAGCTCGCGGTCGGCGTGCTCGCCGGCGGTGCGGTGTGGCTCGGGTTCAACTGGCTGTGGGGCGCGCTGCCGCAGGCCGCGCTGGTCCTCGCGCTGCTCGTGATCGCCGGCATGGTGCTGATCGTGCGGAAGATCAGGCGCGCGGAGGACCTCCAGACGACGGTGTTCGCCGTGCTCGTCGGCCTGCTGGCCACGGTCTCACCCGTCGTCTTGCTACTCGTGAACAAGTAGGGCCGGTGGCCTCCGGCGGTGGGCACGTGCCCGGCATGCGGATCGGGGCGTCGACGGCATCGGTCTGGCCGCAGTCCGCCACGACCGCCTTCGAGCTGGCCGCCGAGCTCGGCTACGACGGCGTCGAGGTCATGGTCTGGGCCGACCCGATCAGCCAAGAGCCCGCCGCGCTGCGCCGCCGCTCGCGGCAGACCGGGATGCCCGTGCTCGCCGTGCACGCGCCCTGCCTGCTGATCACCCAGCGGGTCTGGTCCCCGCGGCCGGAGGAGCGGCTGCGCCGGTCGGTCGAGGCCGCGCAGGAGCTCGACGCGCCGACCGTCGTCATCCACCCGCCGTTCCGCTGGCAGCGCCGCTATGCCGAGGGCTTCGCCGACCTCGTCGCCTCGCTCGAGGAGACAAGCGGGGTGGCGATCGCGGTCGAGAACATGTTCCCCGTGCGCCGCTTCGGCAGCGAGGTCTCCGCGTTCCACCCGTCCATCGATCCGACCGACGTCGGCTACGCCAACTACACGCTCGACCTGTCGCACACCGCGGCCGCCGAGGCCGACGCGCTCGCGCTGGCCAAGCGGATGGGCACCGCGCTCACCCACGTGCACCTCGCCGACGGCACGGGCGCGCCCCGCGACGAGCACCTCGTGCCCGGCCGCGGTGGCCAGCCGTGCGCCGAGGTGTGCGAATTCCTCGCAACCGCCGGTTTCGCCGGTCAGGTCGTGGTAGAGATCAACACACGGCGCGCTCGCGGGCAGGTGGATCGCGCGAGGGACCTCGCCGAGGCCCTCCTGTTCGCCCGGCTGCATCTCGGTCAATAACCGCCGACCGACCGCAGACGGCCGGAGGCCGTGCACCGTAGAGTCTCGCTGCGAGGCACTCGTCGGATGGGGCGGCGTGTCCGTGTGCGTGGAATGGGAGCGTTCGTGAACCCGCTACGTAGCTTGATCCTGGCCGCGGCCGGCAACGACGTGATCCGTCGGGTCGTCGCGACCGCACCGGTGAGCCGGGACGTGGTGCGCCGGTTCGTGGCCGGCGAGACGACGGCCGACGCGATCGGCGTGACACGCAGACTCGTCGACGCCGGACTCACGGTGACGCTGGACTATCTCGGCGAGGACACCACCGACGAGGCCCTCGCCGAGCAGACCGTGCGTGCGTACGAGGAACTGCTCGACGCGCTCGAGGCGGCCGGCCTGGCCTCGCGCGCGGAGGTCAGCGTGAAGCTGTCCGCCGTGGGCCAGCTGCTGGACGAGAACCTGGCGTTGCGCAACGCCGGCCGGATCTGCGCCGCGGCCGAGCGGGTCGGCACGACCGTCACGCTCGACATGGAGGATCACACCACCACCGACTCCACGCTGCGCGTGCTCGCCGAGCTGCGCGGCACGTGGCCGTGGGTCGGCGCGGTGCTGCAGTCCTACCTGCGCCGCACCGAGGAGGACTGCGTGCGGCTCGCCGGCGCGGGTTCGCGGGTGCGGCTGTGCAAGGGCGCGTACGCCGAGCCGGCCGAGGTGGCCTTCCCCGACGCGCTGGACGTGGACCGCAGCTACGTGCGCTGCGTCAACGTCCTGCTCGCCGGTGACGGCTACCCGATGTTCGCCACGCACGACCCGCGGCTCGTGCCGATCGTCGACGCCAGGGCGGAGTTCCACGGCCGCAAACCCGGCAGCTTCGAGTACCAGATGCTGTACGGGATCCGGCCGGAGGAGCAGCGCCGGCTCGCCGCGCTCGGGCACACCGTGCGGGTGTACGTGCCGTACGGCGTGCAGTGGTACGGGTACCTGATGCGGCGGCTGGCCGAGCGGCCCGCGAACACCGCGTTCTTCTTGCGTGCGTTGACCTCCCGCACATGACGCGGCTTGTCCGACGCGGTCCGATCAAGCTCCACCACGACGTGGCAAGGTAATAATCATGAGCAGTTTTGCGGGGCAGGCCGACGCCCGGGGAGGCCCGGGATCCGCTGTCGGACCCTTCGCCTCGGCATCGAGGGTCCGCTCGCTCGGAGACGGCACCTTCACCGCTGAGCTCGGCAACGCGTGGACCGTCGGCGGCAAGCCGCACGGCGGGTTCCTGCTCGCCGTGCTCGCCCGGGCCGCGGTCGCCGCGGCGGGCTCGTCCTCGCCGATGGCCGACCCGCTCGCGGTCAGCGCGCAGTTCCTCCGCCCACCGGAGGTCGGCCCGGTGCTGCTGCGCACGGACGTGCGCAAGTCCGGCCGCCAGGCCACGATCGTGTCTGTCCACTTGGAACAGCGAGGTCAGTCGTGCGTGGAGGGCGTGGTGACGACCGGCCGGCTGCCGCGGGAGCGGGCGGTCTGGTCGGACCTGCCCAACCAGCCGGCGGAGCCGCCGGGGAACTCGGTCGACCTGGCCTCGCTGCCGATGGCGTCGGTGTTCCGGCTGACCCAGACCTGCGACGTGCGCATCGACCCGAACGGCGCCGGCTTCCTGCACGGGCACACCACCGATCCGCCGCGGCTGCGCCTGTGGGTGCGCCCGCGCGGCGAGCAGGTGGACCCGCTGTTCGCGTTGGTGGCGGGCGACATCTCGATGCCGGTGACGTTCAACCTGGGCCGCTTCGGCTGGAGCCCGACGGTGCAGCTGACCGCGCTGCTGCGGTCGCGTCCGGCGCCGGGCTGGCTGCGCGTGCAGGTCGACTGCAAGGCGGTGCACGGCCCGTGGTTCGACGCCGACGCGACGGTCGTCGACTCGACGGGCCGGCTCGTCTGCCAGTGCCGCCAGCTCGCGCTGTCGGCGAAGGCCTAGCGTTTGTGCCGCTTCGGGCGTTGCCGCTTGCGCCGCGGGTGATGCTGCTGCCCGCGGGGTGCGGCGGGTGGCACGCGTGACTTGCGGTACGAGCGGTAGACCGTCGCCGCCACGGCCATCACGAGGACGACACCGATGGCCCAGATCAGGATGATTCCCATCCGGCGGAGGCTAGGCAGCGGGCAGGTCGCCGGCATCGCCCGAAACCGGTGGGGTCAGCGCGGCTCGCCCGCGTGCAGCCGGTCGACGTAGTCCTTCGCCGCCGCCAGGCCCATGCCGGTGGCGGCACGCAGCTCCTTGATCGCCTGGATCCGCCGGCCCGCGGCGAGGAGGCCGCGCAGGCGCTCGACGACCTCGGGTGCAGGCTGGGTCGCGGGCGGCCGCGATCTCGCCGTCCGCCCGCGCCGGATGAGGTCCGCGACGACGGCGACGGCGAGCACGGCGTAGAGCGCGATCTGCAGCGCGACGGGCATGCCGGAAAACGGTAGCGGAGTCGTGGGAGGCTGGTGCGCATGACGAGTGCGGAGAAGCCGGCCATCGCGGTGCTGGGGGCCGGCAAGATCGGCGAGGCGTTGCTGTCCGGCCTGCTCACCGGCGGCCGGCGACCGGACGAGCTCATGTTCACCGAGCGGCACCCGGAACGGGCCACCGAGCTGACCACCCGCTACGGCGTCCGCGCCGTCGACGTGGCCACCGCCGCCAAGGAGGCGGGCGTGCTGGTCGTCGCGGTCAAGCCGCAGGACATCGAGCCGCTGCTGGACGAGCTCGCGCCGGCCGCGAGCGAGGCGACCCTCGTCGTCTCGCTGTGCGCGGGGCTGCCGACCTCGCTCTACGAGCGGCGGCTGCCCGCCGGCGTGCCGGTCGTGCGGGTCATGCCGAACACGCCGATGATCGTCGGCGAGGCGATGAGCGCGATCTCGCCGGGCCGCTATGCCACGGGCGTGCACCTGGCCACCGTCGAGCACGTGCTGTCGGCAGTCGGCCAGGTCGTGCGGGTGCCCGAGTCGCAGCAGGACGCGGTCACGGCGCTGTCGGGGTCCGGGCCGGCCTACTTCTTCTTCCTCGTCGAGGCCATGATCGACGCCGGCATCCTGCTCGGGCTGCCGCGCGCGGTGTCCGAGAAGCTGATCATCCAGTCCGCGGTCGGCGCGGCCGCCATGCTCGCCCGGACGGGAGAGCATCCGGTGACCCTGCGCGAGGCGGTCACCTCGCCGGCCGGCACGACCATCATGGCCATCCGCGAGCTGGAGAAACACGGTGTGCGGGCGGCGCTGCTGGCCGCGATCGAGGCCGCCCGGGACCGGTCCGAGGAGCTGGGCCGCGCGCATGACGAGGACTGACCAACCGGCGGCCGGTCGGCGTAAATTTCGTCCACGCCGTCGCATCAGTCACACCAGTCCCGCTACTCTCGTCTGAAGCACGTGCGTGTCGACACCGTCGGTGGGGAAGCCGAACGGCGCGACGCGTGCCGAAGGACGCGGTGAACATGTCGGCGAAGAAGAACGAACCGGAACATCCAGGCCTGTCCGAGGTGCGGTTCCTGACCGTCGCCGAGGTGGCCACGGTGATGCGGGTGTCCAAGATGACCGTGTACCGGCTGGTGCACAACGGCGAGCTGCCCGCGGTCCGGGTCGGCAAGTCGTTCCGGGTACCCGAGCAGGCCGTCAACGACTACCTGCGCGGCGCCTACTTCGACGCGGGCTGAGACCACAGGGCGGAGCCGGTGACCGGCGCGCGGTGACGTGCGGGTAACCTGGACGACCGTTGTGCCTGGTTCCATGCGCACGTCCGTGACCTTGCGGGTCGAGTGGTCGTAGCCGTCCAGGCAAGATCGACCACCGACTACAGCGAGGGGTCCACATGGGCTCGGTCATCAAGAAGCGCCGTAAGCGCATGTCGAAGAAGAAGCACCGCAAGCTGCTGCGCAAGACGCGTGTCCAGCGTCGCAAGCTGAAGAAGTAACGCCGTCCGCGCGCCGTCCCGGATGCCGCCGAACGAGTGAACATCCGGGATGTATGCGTGTGACCTGCGTTAATTACAGGTAGCCACCGACAAATCGATCACGATTTGGCTGTACAGTCGCGCGGGGTCCGCCACTGTGCCGCCGGGCCGTTCTCCTGCAAGTGATCGATTTCATCGGAGTCGCATGGCGCCCAACGTCGTCCTCGTGACCGGGGTCGCGGATCAGCTGGGTGGCTCGCTCGCCGCCAGGCTCGCGGCCAATCCCGACATCGACCGGGTGCTGGGGGTGGACACCCGCCGGCCTGCCGGCCTGCCCGCGCGGGTCGAGCACGTCGCGGTCGACATCCGCGACCCGCGCATCGGCAAGGTGATCGACACCGCCAAGGTCGGCACCGTCGTGCACGCGGCACCTCGCGCGAGCGTCGGCCCGCTGCGCTCGGTGATCAAGGAACGCAACGTCATCGGCACGATGCAGCTGCTCGCGGCGTGCCAGCGCGCGCCGCGGGTGCGCAAGCTCGTGGTCAAGTCGACCGCCGAGGTGTACGGCGCGAGCGCCACCGCGCCCGCGGTGTTCACCGAGCAGGACCCGGTCGCCGCCGGCCGCGACCGCGAGCCGGCGGAGATCGAGGCGTACGTGCGCGGGTTCGCCCGCCGCCGCCCGGACGTCACGACGACGACCGTGCGGCTGGCCGAGCTGATCGGCCCCGGCGTGGACACCGAGCTGGCCCGGTACTTCCGGCTGCCGGTCATCCCGACCGTGCTGGGCTTCGACGCGCGGGTGCAGCTGCTGCACCCGCAGGACGCGCTCGAGGTGCTCGAGCGGGCGGTGCTGCGGGACGTGCCGGGAGTGTTCAACGTGGGTGGTGACGGCGTGATCCTGCTGTCGCAGGCGATCCGGCGGGCCGGGCGGGTCCCGCTGCCGATGCTGCGCGCGGTGATCCCCGCCGCGGCGCGGCTGGTGCGTGGCGCCAAGCCGGTGCACTTCTCACCGGACCTCGCCCGGCTGATCAACTACGGCCGGGTGATCGACACGACGCGGCTGAAGACGACGTTCGGCTACACGCCGAGGTGGTCGACCGCGCAGGCATTCGAGGACTACGTGCGGACGTCCCGCCAGGAGGTGACCGCATGAGCGGCCACACCGCCGAGGTCATCCCGCTTCCCCGCCGCGCACTCGACGGCGCGGTGCACCGGCGTCCGCAGGCCGTGCCCGGCCCGCCGGCACCGGTGATCGAGTTGCGGCCCCAGCGGGCCGAGCGCCCGGGTTTCCTTGCGGGGGCGGCAAGCTTCCTGCGGCACCGGCTGTCCGGCGAATACCAGGTGGACGAGTTCGGCTTCGACCCGGAGCTCACCGACGTGCTGATGCCGCCGCTGCGCGCGGTGTACGACAAGTGGTTCCGCGTCGAGGTGACCGGCTCGCTGCCGGCGGGCACGGGCGCGCTGGTGGTGGCCAACCACTCGGGCACGCTGCCGTGGGACGCACTGATGACGTCCATCGCCGTGCACGACAACCACCCGGAGGGCAGGCACCTGCGGATGCTGGGCGCGGACCTGGTGTTCCGGCTTCCCGTGCTGGCCAGCCTGGCCCGCAAGACCGGCACGACGCTCGCCTGCTCGGCGGACGCCCAGCGCCTGCTGGCCGCGGGCGAGGTGGTCGGCGTGTGGCCGGAGGGCTTCAAGGGCATCGGCAAGCCGTTCCGCGACCGGTACCGCCTGCAGCGCTTCGGGCGTGGTGGCTTCGTCGTGTCGGCGCTGCGGGCCGGGGTGCCGATCATTCCGTGCTCGATCGTGGGCGCGGAGGAGATCTACCCGAAGATCGCCGACATCCGGCCGCTGGCCCGCCTGCTCGGGCTGCCGTACTTCCCGGTGACGCCGTTGTTCCCGGTGCTGGGCCCGCTGGGCGCGATCCCCCTGCCCACCAAGTGGACCATCGACTTCGGCGAGCCGATCAGGACGGACCGCGCGGCGCCCGACGCGGACCAGGATCACGGGTTCGTGCTGGAGATCGCGGACCACGTTCGGGAGACCATCCAGGCCAACCTGAACCGGATGGTGGCCGCGCGCGACTCGGTGTTCCGCGGCTGACTCGCCTTCTAGACCAGGCGATCTCTCCTGCGGTAGGCCAGACCCGCCGCTACCGCGCCGGCCACCGCGCCCGCGCCCAGCACCGATGGGACGCCGATCTTCGCGGCCTTCCTGCCCGTCCGGAAGTCGCGGATCTCCCAGCCCCGCCTCCGTGCCGTCTCCCGCAGCGAACCGTCGGGATTGACCGCCACCGCCGTCCCCACCACCGACAGCATCGGGACGTCGTTCGCCGAGTCCGAGTAGGCCGTGCAGCGGCGGAGGTTCAGGCCCTCCCGTGCGGCCAGCGCGCGGACCGCATGTGCCTTGGCCGGGCCGTGGAGCATCTCGCCGACCAGCCTGCCCGTGTAGACGCCGTTCTCGCTCTCCAGGACCGTGCCCAGGGCGCCCGTCAGGCCCAGCCGGCGGGCGATGATCGTCGCCAGGTCCACCGGGGTGGCCGTTACCAGCCACACTCGCTGGCCGGCGTCCAGGTGCATCTGCGCCAGCGCCCGCGTGCCCGGCCAGATCTTGTCCGCCATCAGCTCGTCGTAGATCTCCTCGCCGTGCGCCATCAGGTCCTCGACGGAGTGACCGGCCACAAAGGACAGACCGGACTCGCGGGCGCTGCGGATGCCGTCGTGGGTCTCGCGGCCACCGACGCGGAACATGATCTGCTGGAAGGCGAAACGCGCGAGGTCGGAGCTGGTGAAGAACTTCCGGGCGGCCATCCCGCGGGCGAAGTGGAAGATCGACGCGCCCATCATCATCGTGTTGTCGACGTCGAAGAACGCGGCGGCGGTCAGGTCCACCGGCGGCGCCGGACGGGGCTCGAGCGCCACCGCCGCTTCGGCCGAGGCCTCCCCGGCGAGCGTGGCGAGCTGCTCTAGCTCCGGCTCCTTGTCACGGCCCCGCCACAGGGACACGGCATCGCCTCCGGGGTGTTCGGCCACCTGCACTCCACTCACAGCGTAGCGATGGCCCCCGACACGCCTGACGAGGTCACTTGCCGATGCTGATACCTGGCAGCCCGGGCACCAGCGGCGGCACCGACACGCCCGGCAGCGGCAGCGGCACGTTGATCGACGGGTCGTTCGGCGGCGGGTTCGTGCCCGTCTGGTCCGTCGACGGCTCCTCCGATGCGGGCGGCGGCACGACCGTGCGCGCGACCCCCGGCAACGGCGGCAGCGAGCCCGTCGGCCGGGCGTTCGGCTGCTGCTGGCCACCCGACGGCGGCACGGTCGGCTGGACCGAACCGTCGGTGCCGTTCGAGCCGCCCGGCGCGTTCGGGTCCGGGCGCGAGCCGGACGGCTTGTCGCAGGCGCCCGACGCCGGCAGCGCACCGACGTCGTCGGACGAGCCGGAGGTGAGCTGGTAGCAGTCCAGGCGCTTCGACAGCGCCGACGCCCGCGTCGCGATCTTGTCCAGCAGCGCCAGCGAGGCCGCGTCGCGGTTGCGGGCGGCCGAGGGCAGCAGCGCCGACACCGCGGTGAGCCGCGAGCTCTGCTGCGACGCCCACGCGCTCAGCGAGTCGAGCTGGCTGCCGTCGGTGCTCGTGGCCAGCGCGATGAGCTCGCGCGAGCCGGCCGCGGCGTCGTTGTCGAAGTCGGCCAGGGCGGTCAGGTAGCCGCCGACCGGCGCCGAGCTCCGGTCGGGGTAGCGCCGGGCGAGCGTCTCGATCTCGCCGACCCGTGCGCTGGCGAACTCGAGGTGCTTGAGCGCCTTGCCCTGGTCGCCGAAGGTCAGGCCCAGCTCGGCCGCCTCGGCAGTGCGCTTCACGCCGTAGAGGGCGTCACCGGGCAGCGCGTCGCGGGCGAGCAGGAGGCTCATGCCCGTCAGGGACCCGACCAGTGCGAGCACGGCCACCGCCGCGACCGCGAACCGGCCGCGGGCCCCGGACACCGCTCGCGCCGGTTCCCGAGCGGGCCGGCCGGATCTGTCGGACCGGTCGGTGGCGTCGGGCCTGTTCTTCGGGCCGCGCGGCCCCCGACGTGTCCGCGCGGCTCGCCCGAGCGCGGTCGGCCGCACCCGGGACGTCGTCGTGGTCCTGCCCGAAGCCGGTCCGGCCGACTCGTCGGCGGACAACTCCGGCAGGCCGGCGACGATCCGCTCGCGGATACGCGAACGTTCCGCGGCCGTCGGCGCCGTCAGCGGGCCGAGTCGAGCCAGGGCCGACACGACGGTGCGGTCGTGCTCGGTGCCTGGCCGATCAGGTCCCCTGTCCACATCGTGCTCCGTGTTCGTCCTGGAACCGAATCCAGGATCTGGTCTGATGAACGAGCCCGGGAGGGGCGGGTTACGGCCCCACACCGGCGAGTTTGCCTCGCTTTCCCTACTGCCTAACGCAACTCCGGCGGTAGCAACTGGGCGAGTCTGCGCACCGCGCGATGCTGCAGCGCCTTCACCGCGCCCTCGTTGCGCGCCATCACCTTCGCCGTCTCCGCCACCGACAGTCCCTGCAGGAACCGCAGGACGATGCATTCCCGCTGGTCGTCGCCGAGCTGGCCGACGCATTCCAGCAGCGCGGTGCGGGTGAGGGTCGAGAGAACCTGCTGCTCGGGCCCCGAGTCCGCCGGCTTCGAGTCGTCGACCTCGGCGGTGGCCACCTCGAGGCGGAACCGGCTGGACTTCACGTGGTCCAGCACCAGGTTCCGCGCGATCGTGACGAACCAGGCCCCGACGTCGCGGCCCTGGTAGCTCACCGACTCGATGCGCCGCAGCGCCCGCAGGAAGGTCTCGCTCGTGACGTCCTCGGCGAGCTCCCGGTCCCCGACCCGGAACAGCACGTACCGGAACACCACGTCCACGTAACGGTCGTAGAGCTGCGCGAACGCGGACCGGTCCCCGGCCTGCGCGGCGTGCACGAGATCCCACGAGCCACCCGGTTCCTCGACTCCGGGCGTCGTCGCCCCGGCTGCGTCCCGCTGAGCTGGGCGCACCGACGGCATGGGTCTCTCCCTCGTGAGTTTCCGACCAGCCGCACCGCCGATCGGAGACCTGAGCAGCATACGTGTTGTTACTTCGTAGTAGGTACTGGATCTCCGTTGAGACTTGCCGGGTCGTCAACCATGACGCAAGTGAGTCGTGCCACACTGCGTAAACGTTGCGTAATCGTCTTGTCCTGGTGGTTTGCTACGGGGCGTTGTCAGACTTTCTCCGGAAGTGAGGGTGCCATGGCCGACGCGCGGACCGGCAATGTGGCCGACCTGGTCACCGAGGCCGCCTCGCGCGCGCCGGGTCATCTCGCATTCGTCGACCATGCCAGTGGCCGGCGCGTGAGCTGGCAGCAGGTCGAGTCCGCCGTCGACGCGTACGCCGCGGTCCTGCTGCAGGCCGGTCTCGTGCCCGGCGACCGGGTGGCGATCGTGCTGCCCACGAGCCCGGAGTTCGCGGTCGCGCTCTTCGCCGTGCTGCGGGCCGGCGGCATCGCGGTACCGCTCGGCACGCAGTCGCCCGCACCCGAGCTCGAACGCATCCTCGACGACAGCGGCGCCGCGATCCTGGTCGGCGAGCCGGCCGGGTCGGTGCCGACCGTGCTCGCCCCGCCCGACCTGGACGCCACGGCCGAGGTCCGGCTCACTGCCGACGGCCCGCGGGGTGGCGAGGACATCGCGGTCCTCTGCTACACGTCGGGCACCGCGGGCGTGCCGCGCGGCGTGATGCTGTCCCATCGCGCGCTGCTGTCCAACGTCGAGCAGTGCGCCGCGCTCAAGCCCGCCCCGGTCAACTCGACCGACCGCGTGCTGCTCGTCGTCCCGCTCTTCCACGCCTACGGCCTCGGCCCGGGCTTGCTCCAGGTCGCGGCGGCCGGTGCGACCGCCGTGCTGATGGAGACGTTCGGCGTCGACCGGGCGCTCGCCGCGTGCACGGAGCACCGGGTGACCGCGCTCGTCGGCGTGCCCGCGATGTACCAGGCGTTCGCCGCGCAGCCGGCCGACCGGCTCGCCGAGGCGATGTCCTCGGTCCGGCTGCTGACCTCCGGTGCCGCGCCGCTCGCCCCGGCGGTGCTGGGCGCGATCAAGCAGGCCACCGGCCTGCCGGTCTTCGAGGGCTACGGGCTCACCGAGACCGGTCCGGTGCTGACCTCGACGCTCGTCGGCGGGTTCGCCAAGCCCGGCTCGGTCGGCCGGCCGGTGCCCGGGGTGGAGCTCATGCTGGTCGACTCCGACGGCCGCCCGGTCGGCGGCGTGGCGGACCCGGACGAAGAGGCCTGGTTCGACGAGAGCGAGTCGGAGACCGGCCGGGTCGCCGCGCGGGGGCCGAACCTGTTCAGCGGCTACTGGCCAGACGGCGCGCACGGCCCGGACGCCGACGGCTGGTTTCGCACCGGCGACGTCGGCTACCTCGACGCGGACGGCGACCTGCGGCTCGTCGACCGGGCGAACGACCTGATCATCGTCAACGGGTTCAACGTCTACCCGAACGAGATCGAGCGGGTTCTCGACGAGCTGGCCGGGGTGCGCGAGGCGGCCGCGGTCGGCGTGCCGGACGAGCGGACGGGCGAGTACGTGAAGGCCGTGCTCGTGCTGGAGCCGGGCGCGTCGCTGACCGAGGACGCGGTCCGCGAGCACTGCGCGGAGCGGCTGGCGCGGTTCAAGGTGCCGCGGACGGTGGAGTTCGTCGGCGAGCTGCCGTACTCGGTGACCGGCAAGGTCCGGCGGGCGAGCCTGCGCGGGTAGCTTCTCCGGCATGGTGACCGTCGTTTCGCGGGCGGGCTGCCACCTGTGCGAGGTGGCCGAGGCCGACGTGGCCCGCATCTGCGGCGAGCTGGGCGTCGAGTGGACCGTGACCGACGTCGACGCCGACCCCGACCTGCGCGCCGAGTACGGCGACCGCGTCCCGGTGATCCTCATCGACGACCGCGAGCACGGTTACTGGCGCGTGGAGGAGGACCGCTTCCGGGCGGCGCTCGCGGGCAGGTAATCCATCCGTAAGCACATTCGCCTTGAACCCCGCGGGCCGTGGCGTCGAATGTGGAGATGTGCAACTCGACACGCGTACGTCGACGCCGGTGGCCGAGCCCGGGGCGCCGCTCGGCCGGGGGCGGGCGATCGCCGTGGCGCTGCTGGCGTTGCTCGCGGCGCTCGCGGCCGGGCATCTGGTCGCCGGGTTCGTCGGGCCGCCCGCGTCGCCGTACGTCGCGGTCGGGAACTGGGTGCGGGACCTCTCGCCGCACCCGGTCGTCGAGTGGGCCAAGCGCACGTTCGGCACGGCCGACAAGACCGTCCTGTTCATCGGCGTCGCCGTCGTCATCCTCGGCTGCGTGGTGGTCGCCGGGCTCGTCTCGCGGCGCAAGGCGTGGCCGGGACAGGCGATCGCGGGTGCGCTCGGGGTGGTCGGGATCGCCGCCGTGCTCACCCGATCCGACCTCGGCCAGCTCGGCATCCTCGCGCCCGCCGTGAGCTTCCTGGTCGGCGTGTTCGGCTTCGGCTGGCTGCACCGCAAGGCGCTCGCCACCAACACCGGCACCTCGCAGGGCCGCCGCCAGTTCATCCGCGTGTCCACCGGCGTGCTCGTCGGCGCGGGCGTGCTCGGGCTCGCCGGCGAGCTCGTCGCCTCGCGCGTCGACGTCGAGAAGTCCCGCCGGCAGGTCGGCCGGCTGCGCGTGGCCGAGCCCGCGCCGCCGATCCCGAAGGACGCCGACTTCCCCGGCACGACGAGCTTCATCACGGACAACGCGGACTTCTACCGCATCGACACCGCGCTCACCGTGCCGCGGATGACCGCGGAGGGCTGGCACCTGCGCGTGCACGGCATGGTCGACCGCGAGCTCGAGCTGGGCTACGACGACATCCGCGACCGCAAGCTGATCGAGCGCCCGATCACGATGGCCTGCGTCTCCAACGACGTCGGCGGACCGCTCGTGTCCACCGCCAACTTCATCGGCATCCCGCTGCGCGACGTCCTCGACGAGGCCGGCGTGCACCGCGACGCCGACCAGCTGCTGTCCACGAGCGTCGACGGGTTCACCGCGGGCAGTCCCGTCGACACCGTGCTGGACCCCGAACGCGGCGCGCTGCTCGCGATCGGCATGAACGGCGAGCCGCTGCCGCAGGAGCACGGGTTCCCCGCGCGCCTGGTCGTGCCCGGGCTCTACGGCTACGTCTCCGCCACCAAGTGGCTGATCGAGCTGGAGCTCACGACGTTCGCCGCCCAGCAGGGCTACTGGATCCCGCGCGGCTGGTCCGCCCGCGGCCCGATCAAGACCGAGTCGCGCATCGACAACCCCCGTGACGGCGCGACCGTCGCCACCCGGCTCACCGTCGCCGGCGTCGCCTGGGCGCCGAGTGTGGGCATCGACAAGGTGGAGGTCGGCGTCGACGACCGCTGGCACGTCGCGGAGCTCGGCACCGAGGTGGACGTCAACACCTGGCGGATGTGGCGCGTCGACCTGGACCTGGCCCCGGGCGCGCACAAGATCGCCGTCCGCGCGACGGACCGGAAGGGCGAGACGCAGACGCCGGCCTACGCGCCGCCCGCGCCGAACGGGGCGACCGGCTGGCACACCGTCTCGGTCACGGCGAAGTAGGTCGCACCCCTCAACCTGTTCGCTATCGAGCCGTAGTACACATGGTGTAGGCCGACCCGACCCTGCCCCTGGCTAGCGACTTTGTGCATGCGTTCACAAGCGGCTACCGTTAACGCATCCCAGGGGCGCATCTGTCAAGGAGTATCAGCGTGGCGCAGCGTGGCCAGTCCGACGCAGCCGGTAGAACCCCACGGGCGCCAGCCGAGAACGCGACCGAGATCACCACGCCGATGCCGGCGATCGGCGGCAACGGCCTGCGCGACCGCGCGCGGGCCATCCCCGAGGCCGCCGTCGCGCGGCTCGCGGTCTACCTCCGCGTCCTGTCCGGCATGCGTGAGCAGGGCACGGGCAGCGTGTCCAGCGAGGAGCTGTCCGCCGCGGCCGGGGTCAACTCGGCGAAGCTGCGCAAGGACCTGTCCTACATCGGCTCGTACGGCACCCGCGGCGTGGGCTACGACGTCGAGGTCCTGATCGATCAGATCGAACGGGTTCTCGGTCTCACGCGTGAACAGAGTGTGGCAGTCGTCGGCATCGGTAACCTCGGACACGCGCTCGCCAACTACGGCGGGTTCCCCGGCCGAGGCTTCCCCGTGACCGCGTTGTTCGACGTCGACCCCGACCTGATGGGTGTGCCCGTCGGGGGGATCCCGGTCGACCACATCGACGACATCCCGAAGGTGTGCGCCGAGCGGGAGATCACGATCGGCGTGATCGCCACGCCGCCCGCCTCCGCGCAGGCCGTGTGCGACCGGCTGGTCCAGGCCGGCGTCGAGTGCATCCTCAACTTCGCCCCGGTCGTGCTGCAGGTGCCGGAGACCGTCGAGGTCCGCAAGGTGGACCTCGCGGTCGAGCTGCAGATCCTCTCCTTCCACGTCGCCCGCCGGGCGGACAGTGCCTCGGCCGCCGACGCCACCCCGGCGCCACGCGTCAACGGCGTGCCCAGGAACAGCGGGGTGGTGATGCCCCGATGAGTGTCATTGTGGTCGGGCTCTCGCACCGGTCCGCCGACCTGCGGGTGCTCGAGCGGGCCACGGTGCCGCCGGCCGAGATCGGCAAGATCCTCGACGAGCTGATGCGCTGCGACACCGTCGTCGAGGCGGCCCTGGCCTCCACGTGCAACCGCGTCGAGGTCTACGCGGTCGTGCAGGCCTTCCACGGCGGCCTCGCCGACATCGTGAGCGTCCTGGGCCGCCACTGCGGCCTCGACGCGAGCGAGCTCTACGAGCACCTCTACGTCCACTAC
>NZ_DATBKY010000111.1:0-66096 GCF_036555685.1 Actinophytocola sp.
GGGCCTCGTCGCGCTCAAGAGCGCCTACGGCGGCGCGATGATGTTCACCGTCATCGGCAGCATGGTGGGCATCATGCTCGGCCCGATCGGCATCGGCATCGGGCTGGTGCTCGGGCACCGCGGGCTGCGCGAGGAGAAGAAGCGCCAGATCGCCAAGCGGCGCAGCGACGCCAAGAACGAGATGCGCAAGTACTGCGACAAGATCACGTTCGTCGCGGCCAAGGACTCGAAGGACACGCTGCGTGGTATCCAGCGCGAGCTGCGTGACCACTACACCACGCTCGCCGAGGAGCTGACCAAGTCCAACGCGAAGGCGCTGACCGCGGCGACCGAGGCGGCGAAGAAGTCCCAGGCGGACCGCGACAAGCGGCTCAAGGACGTCGAAGCCGAGCTGACCCGCATCGGCCAGCTGCGCGACCTGGCGCGGGCGGTGGCCAAGTGACCACCCTCGTCGACCGGACCCGGACCGTGCTCTCGCACGCGTGCGAGGTCTACCGCGGCACCCCGCACGCGCAGCGGCTGGCCGGGTTGCGTGCCCGGCTGGACCAGCCGCTGCGGGTGGCCGTCGCCGGCCGGGTCAAGGCGGGCAAGTCGACGCTGCTCAACGCGCTCGTCGGCGAGCGGCTCGCGCCGACCGACGCCGGCGAGTGCACCCGCATCGTCACCTGGTACCAGGACGGCCACACCTACCAGGTGCAGGCCAGCCTCGACCGGCAGCCGCCGCGGCAGCTGCGCTTCACCCGGGAGAACGGGCAGCTCGACATCGACCTCGGCGGGCTCGCGGCCGACGACGT
This sequence comes from Actinophytocola sp., assembly GCF_036555685.1. Classification (GTDB taxonomy): domain Bacteria; phylum Actinomycetota; class Actinomycetes; order Mycobacteriales; family Pseudonocardiaceae; genus Actinophytocola. The sequence continues at coordinate 795 of NZ_DATBKY010000111.1, forward strand.
GTCGGAGCTCGTGGTGACCTGGCCGGCGCAGGCGCTGCGCGCGGTGACCCTCGTCGACACGCCCGGCATCGGCTCGCTGACCGAGTCCGCGTCGCGGCGCACGTGGGACCTGCTGGTGCCCGACGAGGAGGAGACGCCGGCCGACGCGGTCGTCTACCTGATGCGCCACCTGCACGCCGGCGACGTCGAGTTCCTGCGCGCGTTCCACGACTCGGAGGTCTCGCGGCCCAGCCCGGTCAACGCGATCGGCGTGCTGTCGCGGGCCGACGAGATCGCCGTGGGCCGGCTCGACTCGATGGCCTCCGCGCGGCGGGTGGCGGCCCGGCTCGGCGCGGACCCGAACGTGCGCCGGCTCGTGCAGTCGGTGCTGCCGGTGGCCGGGCTGCTCGCCGAGACTGCGGTGACGCTAACCGAGGATGAGGTCGGGCAGCTGCGCAAGATCGCCGACCTCGAGGTGGCCGACGCCGAGGAGCTGCTGCTGTCGGCCGACCGGTTCGTCTCGAGCCGCCCGGAGCTGGGCCTCACCGAGATCGAGCGCAATGCGCTGCTCGACCGGTTCGGCCTGTTCGGCGTGCGGCTCGCGAGCACGATGCTGCGCCGCAAGGCGGCGGCCACCGCGACCGACCTGGCGCGCGAGCTGGCCGAGCGCAGCGGGCTGGGCGATCTGCAGGAGCTGCTGTCGTCGCTGTTCTTCGAACGGCGCGACGTGCTCAAGTGCCGCTCGGCGCTGCTCGCGGTGGCCGAGGTCGTGCGGACGCTGTCGCTGCCCGGCTCGGACTCGCTCGCCGCGGAGGTCGAGTCGGTCGTCGCGTCCGCGCACCCGTTCAACGAGCTGCGCGTGCTGTCCGGGCTGCGGTCGGGCTGGGTGTCCGGAAAGGACGATGTCGTCGCCGAGCTGGAGCGGGTCATCGGCGGCGCCGGAGGCGCGACCCACCAGCGGCTGCGGCTGCCCGCCGACGCCGCCGCCCCGGACCTCACCGCGGCGGCGTCCGAGGCGCTGTCGCGGTGGCAGCGCCGCGCGGAGAACCCGCTCACCACCTACGAGCTCGCGGTCGCCGCCCGGGTGGCCGTCCGCTCGTGCGAAGGCATGTTGGCAGACCTGTCCCGTCCCTGAACCCAATCCGGAGCTTCCCCATGTACGCACTCGGCATCGACCTCGGCACCACGTTCACCGCCGCGGCGGTATGGCGTGACGGTCGCACGCAGATCGTGTCGCTGGGTGGTCGCGGCGCCGCGATCCCGTCGGTCGTGCTGCTGCGCGAGGACGAGACGTTCCTGACCGGCGAGGCGGCGAACAGACGCGGGCTGACCGAGCCCAACCGCGTGGCGCGCGAGTTCAAGCGGCGCCTCGGCGACACGACCCCGATCCTGCTGGGCGGCACCCCGCACTCGGCCGAGTCGCTGATGTCCCAGCTGCTGCGGGCCGTCGTGGCCGAAGTGGTCTCTCGCGAGGGCGGGGCGCCGTCCTCGGTGTGCGTGTCGCACCCGGCGAACTGGGGCCCGTACAAGATCGACCTGCTGCGGCAGGCCGTGCGCATGGCTGACCTGCCGTCGGTCACCTTCGCCACGGAGCCCGAGGCCGCGGCGGTGAACTACGCGCAGGAGCAGCGGCTCGGCGTCGGCGCGGTGGTCGCGGTGTACGACCTCGGCGGCGGCACGTTCGACGCGGCCGTGCTGCGGCGCACGCCCACCGGGTTCGCGATTCTCGGTGAGCCGGAGGGCATCGAGCGGCTGGGCGGCATCGACTTCGACGCGGCGGTGTTCAACCACGTCCGGACGTCGCTGGGTTCGAAGCTCGACGACCTCGACGAGGACGACCCGGCCGCGATCTCGGCGGTGGCGCGGCTGCGCGAGGAGTGCGTGGCGGCGAAGGAGGCGCTCTCGGCCGACACGGACACGGCGATCCCGGTGCTGCTGCCGTCGGTGACGACGGAGGTTCGGCTGACGCGTGCCGAGCTGGAGGCGATGGTGCGGCCGTCGCTGCACGGCTCGATCGAGGCGCTGCAGCGCGCGGTGCGGTCGGCGGGGCTGGAGCCCGACCAGCTGCACTCCGTGCTGCTGGTCGGCGGCTCGTCGCGGATGCCGATCGTGGGGCAGCTGGTGTCGGCCGAGCTCGGCCCGCCCGTGGCGGTGGACACGCATCCGAAGCACGCGGTCGCGCTGGGAGCGGCGTGGCTCGCGGGCGGCGCGATCGGCGGGCTCGGGGGTGGCGTGGCCCCCGGGGTTGGCTCAGGTGCACCGGGCGGACCGGGTGGCGGGTCCGCTGCCGGTGGGCCGGGCCGGGCGGGAGGGCCCGGTGTGGGTGCCGCCGCGGGGCTGGCCGCAGGGGCCGGGCTCGGGGCGGGCCTCGCGGCCGGCGCGGGGCAGGGGACCGCGCCGGCCGCCCGGCCGACCGCCGGCTCGGGACCGGCCGGCCGCGGCGCCGGTCCGGCCGGACCGGGAAGCGGTCCTGCAGCGCAGGGTGCCGGACCGGGAGCGGGCGACGGCACGGCGCCGGGTGGCGGCCGGATCGGCCGTGGCCAGGGTGCCGGCGCGCCGGGGGAGTTCGGTGCGGCGCCCGCCGCGGGGCTCGGCGGCCCGGCGACGCCGCCCGGCGGCTTCGCCGGTGGGCGCGGGCCGGGAACCGGGGTGCGCGGACCGGATGCCGGACCGGGGACGCCGCCGGGTGGTCTTCCCGCCGGGCCGGAGGCGGCCTTCCGCGCCGCGGCCGGGACTCAGCGGATCCCGCCGGGTGGCACCCGCACGCCACCCGGCGGGATGCCTGCCGGTGGCGGACCACGGCCGCCGGCAGGTGGCGGGCCGCGGACGCCGGCCGGGGGGATACCGACCGGGCGGGGCGGCGCGCAGGCGACCTCGCCTCTCGAGACCGAGCGCGAGCCCATCGGGCCCCCGCCGGAGACGGGGGACAAGCGGCGGCGCGTGCTCATCGGCGCGTCGGCCGTCATCGTGCTCGTCGTGCTGGCCGTGGTCGCCCTGGCGCTCAACGTCTTCGGCGGCAACAACGAGAACCCGCGGACCACCGCGGCCGGTCAGCAGCCGGCCTCCAGCACGCCGCAGGACTCGCTGCCTCCCGACGAGCGGTGCACCGACGCGATCAAGGCCAACCCGCGCTGGGTCTGCCTCACGTCGGCCGTCATCGCCGACGGGAAGATCATCATCGACTACCGCAACGACGGCAAGCCGTTCAGCATGGACGCGATCCACATCCACATCTACGGCAGCGACGGCAAGAACCCGCCCGCCGGCATCATGGGCGCGCAGGTCCCGGAGAGCGAGCAGGGCGAGTGGTACAACACGGCCGACAAGCCGGTCGTCCTCGACGTGACGGACAGGCACTTCGTCTCCGCGATCGGGGACGCGAAGAAGGTCTGCGCCCGCATCGCCAACGCCGACCACATGCTCGTGCGGGACAAGAAGGGCAAGTACGTGACCGGCAACTGCGTCCCGATCAGCCGGACCGATTCCACCGAGACGTCGCAGGAGCAGAACGGCAACGGGAACGGCAACGGGAACGGGAACGGCAACAACGCGCCGCGCACCGATGAGCCGACCACGACGACACCACCGACGACGACCACCACACCACCGACGACCGACGACACCCCGCCCGACGCGCCGCCGTCGGCTCCGTAACCGAAGACGGCGAAGGCCGGGCGATGGCCCGGCCTTCGAGCGGCGGTTGGTTCACGACGAACGGCCGGGCGAGTGCCCGGCCTTTCGTCGTGTGTGCGGCAGTCAGTCCAGATCGTCGAGGTCGCCGGTCTCGTCGGCGTCGTCGGCCGGGACGACGTCCAGGTCCACGTTCTCCGGCTCCAGGTCGTTCCAGGCCGCGTCCTCCTGCCCGTCGGCGTCGTCCGCCGCCGAGGACGGTCCGGAGTCGTCGGCGGAGTCGTCGGGCGAGCCGTCAGGGGAGTCGTCGGCGGGTGCGCCGCCGTCGTCGACCGAGCCGGAGCCGAAGTCGAGGGCCGCCGGGTCGTGGTGGGCGGAGCCGGAGTCCGGAGACCACGGACCCGCCCCGTCGTCGGGGCCGGCGGACAGGTCGCCGGACATGTCGTCGAGCTCCGGCGGACCTTCCGGCGCCGTCGTGAGCAGGCCGAACCAGTCCTGCGCCGGCGGCTCGTCCGCCGGCTCCGCCGGGACGGCCGAATGCGTCATCACGTACGGGGCCAGGTGCTCGGCCACGTCCACCGGTGCGGTGTCGGCATAGCTCACCACCGCCTCCGCCACCAGGTCGGGCGGCAGGTCGGGATGGCCGTTCGCGGCCAGGTACGCCTCCGGGGCGCCGTGCGCCCGCGCGGCATCCGCGTCGCCGACGAGGTCGGACAGCAGCTCGTGTAGAGGACGCCCAGAAGCCATGTCACCACCTTAGGAACCCGGGCCGGTCCACGCGTCGGGGAAACCCCCACCGGACCCCCGAACCGCCGTGGCGCCGGTCACCCGCCCCGGCGTAGCGGCTGGTCGAGCAGCCCGGTCCGCACGGTGAGCGCCACCGCCTGCAGCCGCGAGTTGACGCCGAGCTTGGCCAGCAGCGACTGCACGTGGGTGCGCACGGTCGTGACCGAGACGCTCAGTGCCCGCGCCATCGCCCGCGTGTTCAGCCCCCGGACCAGCAGCTCCAGGCACTGCCACTCGCGCTCGGTCAGGTGTCCGGCCAGCCGGTGGGCGCTCTCGGCGTCGTCCGGCAGCCGCGGGACGGGCGGCGCCACGGCTGCGCTGCCGGTCAGCCGGGCGATCCGGGAGAGCTCGTTGTCGATCATCGCAAGCCGCTCGCGCACGTCGCGCGGGACGCCCTCGTCGGTCCGGATCGACTCGACCTGCCGGCACAGCAGCGCGATGTCGCTGCCCACGGTCCTCAGCACGGTCGCGTGGGGGGCGTCGCCGCCCCGGTGTCCCGTGGCGTGCCTGTCCATCCCGACCACCCCAAACGCTCGCAGGTCAGCGGCGGTCCACCCCGCCCGGCCCTACTGCCCCGCCCGTTCATCGCGTGGGAGGCGAAACCGTTTCACCTGATCGTGGCGTTGACAATGATGTTGTCCCGGTAACTTCGGGCGGCGGGGTCGAACGCACCCCCACACGTGACCAACCGCAGCATCGCGACGGGCTTCGGCGAGTAGACGAGCTCGGTCGGGAACGCCGCCTTCGACACCCGCCTCGCCGAGTCGACCACGAACGTCACCGAGCTGTGGTCGGCCCGCGCCACGACGACCTGATCGCCCCGCCGCAGCTCGGTGAGCCGGAAGAACACGCCGGGCCCGGTGTAGGAGTCGACGTGCCCGGCGAGCAGCGCTGGCCCGTTGTCCCCCGGTGCCGGACCGGCGCTGAACCATCCGGCCACGTCGGTCGCCCGCGGCGGCACGAGCGCGCCGCTCGCGGCCACGCCGATGTCGGCGATCCGGCTGTCCACACCGATCGCCGGGATCCGCAGCCGGACCGGCCGGGCGGCGCTCGCCGCGGGTGCCGCGGGCGCGTCCGTCCACGTGGGAGTCGTCGTCGGCGTGGGGACCGGTGCCCAGTTCGGCGCCGACTTCCTTACCGGCGGCGGGGCCGGGGGCGCGGGCAGGGCAGCGGCGGCGACCGGCCGGGCCTGGGCCACGACGGCGGGCTGGTCCGCGCCGAGCGCGCCCACGCCCGTCACGAGCAGGGCGGTCACCGCGCCGGCCAGCGTGGCGGTACGGCCCACCGCCACGCTGGTCCTGCGGTGCCGGCCGCTCACGCGGCCCGGCTGGTGATCCGGTTGCGCCGCCTGGTCAGCACCAGCGCACCGCCCGCGGCCGCGGCGGCCACGAGCAGCACGAGCCGCAGCCCGGTGTCCGAACCGGACGGTCCACCCAGGCCGGTCTCGACGGCGCCGTGCGGCACGACCTTGGCGCCGCTGGCGTCCTGCCGGACCCCGGCGGACAGCGCGCCGTTCTTCTCCAGCACCAGCACCGTGTAGACGCTGCCGGTCGCCAGCGTGACCGGCAGGCTCGTCGGCTCGGCCTGGACCGGCTGCACCGTGAGCGAGGTCGGTCCACCCGGGACGTACACGTAGGAGCTCGCGTCGCCGAACGCCACGTGCTCGATGACCGCGGTGCCCGCGCGCTTGATGCTGAGGTCGCCCGCGTGCGGCGCGGCGTTCACCACGCGCATGCGTGCCTGGCCGGCCGGCGGCAGGGAGATCTCGTCGTCGAGGACCTTCAGCGCGAGGTCGGCGAACGAGCCGAGGCCGGCCACCGTGTACGCCCGGCCGTTCCGGGCGGACAGCGTGGTCGAGATCGCCGGCTTGGTCGACGGGGGTGCGCCGGCCGGCCGCATCGCGATCGTGTACTCGCCCGGCTGGATCGTCTGGTAGTCCGACACGTCGCCGTACCCGACACCGTTCACGCGCAGGTGGAAGTCGGGTCTGCCGAACGCGGTCAGGTACACGTCGACGCGTGGCGTGTCCGGCGACAGGTGCGCGAGGCGCAGGTACGACTCACCGGCCGCGGCCGATGCCGGCGGCACGCCGATGAGGGCGGCGGTCAGCGCGCCGGCGAGCGCCACCGCGCCCCACGTCTTCGGTTGGAACTTCCTCATGGGACCAGCCCTTCATCCAGTAGCCCCCTCCAGCGACTCCGGCACGCGCCACCCGATCGCGATCCCCTCCGGTGTGGGCCGGGCGACGTCCGGCGCGAACGGCGACTCCTGCGCGGCGAGCCAGCTCAGCACGGCCTCGCTCCCCGCCTGTCCGTCCGATGTGGATACGACGATCGTGCGGTCGGGCAGCCCCGAGCCGCGCTCGTGCGGCGAGTTGCCGGTCCGGACGAGCCTGATGTCGTACTCGGCGCACAGGCCGGCGAGCACGGCCATGGCACGCAGGTCGACCCGGCCCGCGACCAGCGCCGCACGCGCCTGCGAGGACGGCGTCAGGTGCTCGTTGCGCACGAGCTGCGCACCCGCCCGCACGCGTGGCGCGGGGTCGAGGTAGCTCTCGTCGAGCAGCGTCGTGACGAGCGTCAGCCCGCCGAAGCGGCCGAGCATGTGCCCGCCCGACGGCTTCCCGTGCAGGACGACCAGACCCTCGGCGGGCTCGTCGCCGGCCCGCCGCACCGCGGTCCGCGGATGCGTCCGCGCGAAGTCGCGGTGCAGGTCGGCCCACACGTCGGGGGGCACGGTCAGCGTGCTGCTCGCCTCCAGCTGGCGGCCGACCCACCGGGCGAGCGCGAGGTGGTCGGCGGGCGGCGCGGCCGGGGGCGCGATCAGCAGGCCGGCGACGGCCGCCGCGGCGGTGAGCGCGGCGGCCACCCCACCCGCGAGGGCCGGCGCGGGGGAGCGCACGGCCGCGTCGAGCAGCAGCGCCGCGATGACGGCCGCGGCGGCCACGAGCGCCGGCAGGAGCACGCCGGCCTGCGCGCCGACGCCCGCCGCGAGGCCGACGCCGGTCAGCGTGCCGACCGACAGCGGCCGGATGCGGGGTACGACGAGCCCGGCGCCCGCGGTGATCGTGACCGCGGCCAGCAGCGCGGGCCGCTGGATGCCGGTGAGCACGCCGCCGGTCGGCGCGAGCATCAGGTCCGCCCGCCACAGCAGCGCCGCGATGCTGGCGGTCGCGAACAGCACGACCGCGGCGTGCCCGCGCCAGGTGGCGTCCGGCTCGTACCGCTCGACGTCGAGGAACCACAGCCACGTGGTGACGGCGACGCCGGCGGGGATGATCAGCAGCGGTGCGGTCGCGGCCGCGGCGAGCCCGGTGGCGAGCGTCAGCAGCGCGGCGACCGCGACGAGCAGCAGCCGGTCGCGGGCGAACGCCCGCGCGAGCAGGAGCGCCCCGACCGCGGCGAGGCCGAGCCACGCGGCGGCCACCAGTCCCGGACCGATCGGGCCGAGCACCGCGACCGACGGCCCGACGGCCGCGAGCACGGCGAGCGCGGCCGCGCTGACCAGCGGGTGCAGCCGCAGCAGGACCGTGAGCACGAGCAGCGCGGCGAGGAGTACCACGAGCGCGACCACGGACAGCTCGCGGGCGCTGGTGAGCACGCTGCCGTGGCGGCCGAACGGGTCGGTCAGCCACGCGTACGCGGCGAGCTGGCGGTCGGTGGCGGCGAGCGGACCGGGCACGCCGCCACCGAGGCCGGCGAAGCGCTCGTAGCCGGACCGGCTGAGCGTGACCTCCGCGGCCGAGGCGGGCAGTACCGGCAGTACGGCCACGACCCGGGCGACCAGCGCCACCGCGGCGGCCGTCCACAACGCCCAGCCCAGCGGCACCGACCAGCGGACCGCCCGGCGCTCGCGGGCCGGTTCGTCGTCGGGTGCCGCGCGCGGTTCGGGCACGGTGGCGGCGGGCGCCTCGATCCGCCCGGCGGTCGTCGGGTGGCGGGCGAGCGTGGCCCGCAGCACGCCGACCGCGTCGACGATCCGCAGCAGCGGGAAGAGCGGGCCGGCGAGGAGGTAGCGCGGCTGGCGGGCGGCGACCGCGGCCGCGAGGGTCAGCAGGACGTCGGCCGCGACGAGGCCGCCGGCGAGCTCCACCGGCGTGCCGGCCGACCGCGCCGCGTCGAGCGGGGCCCAGTCCAGCGGCAGGGCGAGCAGCAGGACCGCGAGCGGCACGAGCGTCGTGACCAGGGCCGCGACGAAGAGCTCGAGCAGCTGCGCGGCGAGTGCCGGGCCGACCCGCCCGCGATGCGCGGTCTGCCAGAGCCCGGCGACCGCGCGGCGGGTGAGCCTGCGGTGGTCGCGCAGCCGCAGCGAGGTGGCGGTGACCGCGGGTGCGCCCGGGCACAGCGTCACCCGGCCGAGGCGGCGGCGGTAGACCTGCAGCGTCAGGTCGAGGTCCGGCTCGACGAGCCCCGGCGGGTCCAGCTCCAGCTCGGCCAGGACCGCGGTCCGGTAGATCCGGCCGACCGCGGGCAGCCCGCGCGCCACGGTCGCCGGCGGGCCCTTCGGTCCCCGGCCGAACGACTGGGTGAGCACGTACCGGCGGGCCCGGTACGCGGCGAGGATCCGGCGCGGCGGCAGCCAGTCCGGCGCGACCCGGGCGTCGACGGCCGCCACGCCGGGGTCGGCGAACAGCGGCAGCGCGCGCTCGAGATGCCCGGGCGCGAGCCGGATGCCGACGTCGAGGACGAGGACATAGGAGAACCGGTCGAGCAGGTGGAAGGCGTGCACGCCGGCCGCGACGGCGCCGGCCGTGGTGAGCGTGCCGAGCGTCTCGACGACCTCGGCGCCGAGCCGGTGCGCGAGCCCGGCGGTGCCGTCGGTCGAGCCGTTGGACACCAGGTGCACGTTCTCCGCCGGCACGACCGCACGCGCCGTGGCGAGCGCGTCGAGGATCCGGTCCTCCTCGTCGTGCGCGACGACCAGGATCGCGACGCCCGCGGTCGCGGGATCGACGGGGCGTGCGGGGGCGGGGCGGCGCCGGCGGCGGGCCAGCCAGACCATGCCGTGGACGAGGAGGCTGGGCCCGATGACGATGAGCGCGACGAGGCCGGCGACCATCATGCGCATACCCGCGCGCCGTCGGCGAAGAGGCTCAGCTCACTCGCTCCCACCTGCAGGACTGTGCCCGACGGCGGCGCAAAGGCCCTCATGCAAATGCATGAGGGCCGTTGCCTGAGCCTGGTAAGAAGGCGGTCGCCCTCACCCGTGAGGGCGAGGGCGACCGTCGATGAGGGGATTACCTACCTGGTGTCAGCCCGACCCCGCGTGCGGCGCAGGTAGATCAGCGCGCCGAGGCCGCCGAGGATCAGGACGCCGCCGATGACCGACGGGACCAGGATCGAGGCGCCGGTCTCGGCGAGGTTGCCGTCGACGTCCTCGTCGACCCCGTTGCTGCCCTGCGCGATGGGCGGCGAGCCCTGTGCCGCGTCCACTTCCTGCCACGTGGCTTCCGCCTTCGCCGTCAGCGTCGTCTTGTCCGACTGCGCGACGATCAGCGACTGGGTCGGCTTGCCCTCCAGGTAGTCCTGGCCGACGAACAGGCGACCGGTGTCGACGTTCGCCGCCGCGGTCAGGCGGAAGGCCGCCCCGCCGTCCTCCATCTCCGCCGGCACGTCGAAGAACAGCTGCGAGTCGTTCTTGATCTGCGCGGCCTTGACCTGCTTGCCGTCGGCGTCGGTGATCCGCACGCCGGGGGGCAGGGCGGTGGAGAGCTTCGAGATCGTGCCGGTGGTCTTCACCGTGAACGGCCCGATGCGCTCGCCGGCCGTACCGGACTTCGACTTCGGGTCGATCTGCAGCGCCGCGGTCGGCTCGTCGCGCAGGCCGACGTTGTCCGGGCCGATCAGGAACTCGTACAGCGCCAGCACGTCGGCGCCGGAGCGTGCGTCACCGGGCACCGGGTCGGTCTGGTTCAGGTCGGTCCGGTCGCTGAAGTGCCAGATCGCGGCCTGCGTGCCGGCCACGGCCTCCTGGACGGACAGCGCGCCGTCGTTCAGCGCGGTGCCGCGGCTGGTGAGGACCTGCCCGAGCTCCGTGGTGTTCTTCTCCGGGAACCCGTTGTGCAGGATCCAGTTGATCATTTCCTTGTTCTCGTTGAACGGCGAGCGCTGGTCGGGGTAGTCGGACCAGTCCTTCTCGACGAGCGGCTGCGCGCGGTCGAGCCCGGTGTCGATCTCGACGCAGTACGTGCCGAGCTTCGTGCCGTCATCGAGGGTCAGCCCGATCAGCTGCGTCGAGAGGTCGTTCTTGAAGCCGTCGCCCACGTCGACGTTCAACCCCAGTGCGCCGCCGTCGACGGTGCCGGTGACCGGGTCGGCGGACGCCGGTATGGCCGCGGACATCATCAGCACCACCGCGGCGCCAGTGACTCCCGCACCCGCACGGGCTAACTTGAACCTGCTGGCCATGACTCTCCTTGTCAGTCCCACGAACAGCCCTCGTGAACGCGTCCCCACCGGTGCGGGCAACAGGGAGAGCCCGCGGAGCGGAGGCGCGCATGCCTGGGTGCCGCCGGAGCCGCCGAGGGCGGTGACACCGGTAGCACACCCGAATACGGAACCGGTTGGCCCAGCGTTCAAAAATTGCTGGTCGTCGGCGCAAGACCGTTACAAGTGCGAACGAACCCGGGTCAGCGCGACGAGAAACCGCTGTTGAGCATGCACAGCGACCGATCGAGCAGTTCGGACAGATCGCTGTCCTCGTGGTCGAGCCACTGCTCGTAGGCCGACAGCGCGATACCCAGCGCGGCCCACGCGATCGCCTGCGGCTGCAGGTCGCCCTCGGGCAGCCCGAGCCGGTGTCCGGCGAACTCGGCCACCACCTGGCGCCAGGCGGCGAACCGCAGCGTCGAGTGGGCGAGCAGGGTGGGCACGCGCAGCAGCAGCGCCATCCGCTCGCGGTGGTAGCGGACCTCTGCCGGCGGCATGCGGTTGAACTCGATCGTCGCGATCCGCACCGCCTCCATCAGCGGCGTGCCGTCGGGGATCCGCGCGAAGTGCTTGCGCATGTCCTCGAGCCGCTCGTCGAAGTCGCCCCAGGGCAGGTCGTTCTTGGACGCGAAGTAGCGGAAGAACGTCCGCCTGCCGATGCCGGCCGCGGCCGCGATGTCGTCCACGGTGGTCGCATCGAACCCCTTGGCGGCGAAGAGCTCCAGGGCGAGGTGGGTCAGCTCGTCCCGGGTCGTCGCCGGCCGCCGGCCGGGCCGAGGCGCACCGGGCGCGGCCGTCCCGGCCGTACCGTTGCGCGCACCGTCGTCCGGCAATTCGCCCCTCCCGAGGTCTTCCTTCTGGCACTGGGTGCCATTAGCGTGGGCAGCGCAAAGATGCACTCAGTGCCGAAACTCTACGTCACCGGTCGAGCACACGGGAGGAGGCACGCGATGGGGCGTGTCGATGGCAAGGTCGCGTTCATCACCGGGGCGGCGCGCGGGCAGGGCCGCAGCCACGCCGTCCGGCTCGCGCAGGAGGGCGCGGACATCATCGCGGTCGACATCTGCGGCCCGATCCCGAACCTGCAGTACCCGCACGCCATGCCGGAAGACCTGGCGCAGACGGTTAAGGAGGTCGAGGCGCTCGACCGCCGGATCGTCGCCGCCGAGGCCGACGTCCGCGACCGCGACGCGCTCAAGGGAGTCCTCGACGACGCCGTGGCGCAGCTCGGCCATCTCGACGTCGTGGTGGCCAACGCGGGCATCTGCATAATGGCGCCCTGGGACGAGGTCACCCCGGAGGTCTGGCAGCAGACGATCGACATCAACCTCACCGGGGCGTGGCACACCGTGCAGCTTGCCGCGCCGCACCTCGTCGCCGCCGGCGGCGGGTCGATCGTGCTCACCAGCTCCGCCGCGGGCCTCAAGGGCCTGCCGTTCCTCTCCCCGTACGTCGCCGCCAAGCACGGCATGGTCGGGCTGATGCGCGCGTTCGCGCACGAGCTCGCCGAGCACGACATCCGCGTCAACTCCGTGCACCCGACCGGTGTGGACACCCCGATGGGCGCGGGCGACGGCGGCGAGCTGCTCCAGCGGTGGATCGGCGAGCACCCGCGGCTCGGCGGGATGTTCGTCAACAGCCTGCCGGTCGAGGTGACCCAGCCCGCCGACATCAGCAACGCCGTGCTCTTCCTCGCCTCCGACGAGGCCCGCTACGTCACCGCGCTGACCATGACCGTCGACGCGGGCAACACCCAGTACTGACAGGACTTCAACACTGACAGGACTTCGACGAGGAGGACGAAGACATGGGAAAGCTGGACGGGAAGGTCGCGTTCATCACCGGTGCGGCCCGCGGCCAGGGGCGTAGCCACGCCATCCGCCTGGCCCAGGAGGGCGCGAACGTCATCGCCGTCGACATCTGCGGGCAGATCGCGAGCGTGAGCTACCCGATGGCGACTTCGGAGGACCTCGCCCAGACCGTCAAGGAGGTCGAGGCGCTCGACCGGCGCATCGTCGCCACCGAGGCCGACGTGCGCGACCGGGCCGCGCTGCAGGCCGCGTACGACGCCGGGGTCGCCGAGCTGGGCGTCGCCGACATCGTGCTCGCGAACGCCGGCATCGCGCCGATGTCCATGGAGGTCAAGCCGAACGAGTGGCAGGACGTCATCGACGTCAACCTCACCGGCGTCTTCCACACGGTCGAGGTGGCCACGCCCTCGATGATCGAACGCGGGCAGGGTGGCGCGATCGTGCTGACCAGCTCCACCGCCGGCATCAACGGCATCGGCGGCGGCGCGCCGGGCGGGCTCGGCTACACCGCGGCCAAGCACGGCGTGGTCGGCTTGATGCGCTCGTACGCGAACCTCCTCGCGCAGCACCGGATCCGCGTCAACACCGTGCACCCGACCGGCGTGAACACGCCCATGATCGTCAACGACGTGATGCAGGAGTTCCTCGCGGCCGACCCGCAGCTGTCCCAGGCGATGTCCAACGCGCTGCCGGTCGACATGGTCGAGCCGGTGGACATCTCCAACGCGATCCTCTGGCTGGTCTCCGACGACGCGCGCTACGTCACCGGCGTGACGCTGCCCGTCGACGCCGGCTTCACGAACAAGAAGTAGGGAGGGGAAACGTGCCGTGAGCAGGCCACCTGACCAGAGATCGAGAGTTCCGGGAAGGCGGGTTGGTGGCAGGCACGCTGGCCGAGGTCCGCGACGTCGGAGGCATCTGGTCGGCCGGCGGCACGAGCTCGACCTCGTGCTGTGGCGCTCGCACGTGAGCTCGCGGCGGCGGGTCGTGGGCGCGTGTTCCGGATCCGCGCGCACCGGGACGTGGCGCCCGCGCTGAGCGAGCTGGTCACGGGCCGGTGAGCACCCGCGGCTCGACGTTCCAGCCGTCCAACCGGACCCGGCGGCGTCCGGGCGGGACGCCGTCCCACGTGGCACGCAGCGTTCGCGTCTCGCCGGGGAGCAGGTCGATCGCGTTGTCGCTCCAGCGGAGCCGGCCCGGGTCGGCGGCCGGGCGGTCGTCGAGCAGCCGGACGTACGGGGCGACCGGGCCGGCCTCGTGTCGCAGGTAGACGGTCCACTCCGGACCGTCGGTGCGCGCCTCGGCCGCCACGCGGGCCGGTGTCAGCGTCGTCAGCTCGGCGAAGTCCGCGCCGGCCGTGAGCAAGTAGCGGTTGGTCCACGGACCGGCCGCGAGGTCCAGCACGAACACCCGCCCGGCGAGATCGCCTGCCGCACAACGGATCTCGCCGACCGCGCGCGGCGCACCGGGCGCGCATGTCCACCGCTCACGAGCCAGCTCCCGGCCGTCGAGCAGGACGACGCGGGCGGTGACGCCGGCGGGCGACTCGGTGGCCGGCTCGGTGGCCGGCTCCGCCCACGCCCACACCACTGCCACGAGGTCGCCGCGGATCCGGGGCGCGGGCAGCTCGGCGCAGACGTGCCCGGGCCGGTACGCCCGGCGCACGTAGTGGTACGCCGCCTTCGGCTCGCCGAAGTAGTCGACCGCCGCCGTGCACCAGCCGTTCGGGAAGGACTCGTTGAACTGCCACGGCAGCACCCCGCAGCTCGCCGGCCGCCGCCTGCTCGCCTCGACCGCGTAGCGCAGCCCGTCGGCCTGGAGGAACTGGCTCGCGCGGGACAGCCCCTCGAGGTCGTCGACGCCGAACGCCGCGCGCACCAGCGGCTCGTTGTTCCACCACCGGCCCAGGTGGTCCCACACCGGGTTGCCCTTGGTCGGCAGCACCTGGTCCGCCACGGGCACCACCGAGGCGATCGCCCGCAGGTTCGTCATGCCCTCCACGCCGAACTCGCTCTGCAGCAGCGCACGCCCGGAGTCGTACAGGCGGTAGTGGTCGTCGAGGCCCTGGTGCTCCCACGGCCCGTGCACGTCGTGCTGTTCGGCGCCCGCCGCGACGTCGTCGAGCGTGTTGCCGAACACCGGCCCCGACGGCGAGGTCGGCAGCCACTGCCGGCCGGGATCGAGGCGTGCCACCACCTCGTGCAGCGCGGCGAGCACCGGTGAGTCGCCGTCGGTCAGCGGCACGCCGTCGGCTCGCTGCAGCTCGTTGCCGCCGCACCAGATCGCGAGGCTCGGGTGGTTGCGCCGCGCCGGCACGATCCGCTCCGCCTCGGCGGCCATCCGCGCCACGAACGCCGGCGCCGAGCTGGGCACGCTGCGCATGCCCGAGCTCGACTGCGCGAACTCCTGCCACACGAGGATGCCGAGCTCGTCGCACAGGTCGTAGAACGCCGTGGACTCGACGAGCCCGCCGCCCCACACCCGCAGCATGTTGACCCCGGCGTCGCGCGCGAGCGTGAGCAGGTGCCGCAGCCGATCCGCGCCGACCGCGCCGTACAGCGCGTCCGCCGGTACCCAGTTCCAGCCCTGCACGACCCGGGGCCGCCCGCCGACGGTCAGCCGGTAGGGCAGCGACCCCGCGGGCGCGCCCGCGTCCCGGGTGAACCGGACGTCGCGGATCCCCACGCGCACGCGATGCTCGTCGCTGACCCGTCCGAGCGCGTCGCGCAGCGTGGTGTGCAGTGTGTACAGATGCGGTGAACCGGAACCGTTGGGGCACCAGGGTTTCGGGTCGCGCACCTCGACCACGACCTCCGTCGCGGGCCCGCGTGCCGACGCGGCCACCGTGCCGTCCGCGTCGAGCAGCGTGCACGCCAGGGTCGCCCCGGCCACGTCACCGTCCGCGCCACCGTCCGCGCCACCGTCCACTGTCACCGACACCGTGACCCGGCCCGACGGGCCGGTGCGCGCCCACACGTCCGCGAGGCGCAGCGGGCCCGTGGTGCGCAGGCGGACCGGGCCCCAGAGGCCCTGGTGCACCAGCCGCGGGCAGAAGTCCCACCCGTAGCCCATCCGGCTCTTGTGGACAGTCACCGCCGCCGTGTAGCCGACCTGCGGCTCGCTCACCGGCGCCGGGTCGACCACCACCGACAGGCTGTGCTCGCCCCGCCCGAGCCGCCCGCTCACCTCGACCACGAGCGGCACGAACATCCCCTCGTGGCGCGCGATCCGCTCGCCGTCCAGGTACACCGAGGCGGCGTGGTCGATGCCGTCGAACTCGAGGAAGGAGCGCTCGCCACCCGCCGGCGCCACCAGCCGGGTCCGGTGGACCCACGTCCGCTGCGGCACCCACTCGCTGAGCAGGCTCTGCCGCCCGACGTACGGATCGGGTACCCGGCCGGCCCGGACCAGGTCCGCGAGCACCGAGCCGGGCACGCGCGCGGGCACCCACTCCGCGCCGTCGTCGCGGCGGGCGTGCAGCTGCGCGCGGTGCAGCTGCCAGTCGTCCCCGAGGAACCCGCGCAGCTCCCAACCTTGGTCCACACTGGACACCGCGCACACTGCGGTCATGTCCGCGGTCATGTCCCGCCCCCCGACCGGTCACCGTTCTGGCTGCTCCTCGGAAGGATGCCACGAGCCGAGCTCCTCCGGGCGGTGCAGGGCCGTCGCGATCGCGGGCAGGACGAGGACGGTGAGCACGCCGGCGCCGACGAGCGCCGCGGCGTTCTCGGACAGCATCGTGCCGTTGCGCAGCCCGATCTCGGCCAGCGCGACCAGGAGCGGCAGCGTCGTCGCGGTGATCAGCACGGCCTCCGTGCGCTCGCGCAGGCTCAGCACACGGCGGTAGACCAGCAGGGCGGGCACGCCGCGGATGAGGAGCATGAGCGCGAAGAACAGCAGCACCCGAAGCGGCGCCTCCGCGATCGAGTGGATGTTCAGGCCCATGCCGGAGTAGACGAAGAAGACCGGCACGAAGAAGCCGTAGCCGACCGCGTCCAGCTTGAACTCGAGCGTCGGTGCCGAGGCGCCCTCCCAGCGGCGGAGCACCATGCCGGCGAGGAACGCGCCGAGGACGGCGTCGAGGTGGAACTCGTTCGTCACGGCGATCAGCAGGATCAGCAGCAGCACGGTGGCCCGCAGGATGATCTGCGACGTCTCGTGGTGGCCGTGCTCGATGACGTCGGCCAGCCGCCGGCTGCGGCGCACGAACTGCGGGGTGAAGCTCAGCACGACCGCCAGCACCGCGACGGTGCCGAGCGACGCGAGCGCGACGAACCGGTTCTGCGTGCCCAGGAAGATCGCGATCGCGATGATCGGGAACAGCTCACCGACGGCGCCGGCCGCGAGCAGGCACCGCCCGAGCCGCCCGCTGAGCATGTCGCGTTCGCGCAGTACCGGCAGCAGCGTGCCGAGCGCGGTCGTGGTCATCCCGAGCGCGACCGGCACGTAGGCGCGCACCAGCCCGCTCAGCGCGAGGACCCCGATCACGCCGAGCGCGAGCACCACCGAGATCAGCCACCCGACGATCGCGCGCTTGCCCGCGTCCTGCCAGAACAGCCGCAGGTCCACCTCGTAGCCCGCGAGCAGGAACACGAACCCGAGCCCGACCTCCGCCAGCAGCCGCACGTCGCCCGGCGACCCGAGGCCGAGCACCTGCGGCCCGATGAGCACGCCGCCCGCCAGCAGGACCACCACCTGCGGCACCCGGAAGCGAGCCGGGAGCAGGCCGAGCAGTATCGGCGCCAGCAACGACACGACCGAGACAGCCAGCAACGAGTTGATCCCGATCTCACCGTCCACGTGAATCCTTCGGCCGCGGCGCCGGTGGCGCACCTCACACTATTCGTCGCAGTCGGGCTGACATGCGTAAACGCCGACTTTCCGGGTCCGGCCTTTGCGGCATTCCCGGCATCTCGCCGCAACACCACCGGCCCGCCGGATTTACATAGGCGTTGAATGGACGTGCACGTTGCGTGACGGCATGCGCACGAGTCGGGAGGGCAGATGTGCGGCATCACGGGCTGGGTCGCGTTCCGGCGCGACCTGCGCGCGGAGCGCGAGACCGTGGACGCGATGACGGCGACGATGACCTGCCGCGGGCCGGACGACGTCGGCACGTTCTCCGCCGAGCACGCGGCGCTCGGTCACCGGCGGCTCGCCATCATCGACCTGCCGGGCGGGCGGCAGCCGATGAGCGTGCCGACGCCGGACGGGCCGGTCGCCATCGTCTACTCCGGTGAGACCTACAACTTCGCCGAGCTGCGCGCGGAGCTCGCCGGCCGCGGGCACGCGTTCACCACCGAGTCGGACACCGAGGTGGTGCTGCACGCCTACCTCGAGTGGGGCACCGCGCTCGCGGAACGTCTCAACGGCATGTACGCGTTCGCGATCTGGGACGGCCGCGCCGAGCGGCTCGTCATGGTCCGCGACCGCATGGGCATCAAGCCCTTCTACTTCACCGAGACCGCCGACGGCGTGCTGTTCGGCAGCGAGCCGAAGGCGATCCTGGCGAACCCGGCCGTAGAGCCCACCGTCACGCTCGACGGGTTCCGCGAGCTGTTCGCGTTCGTCAAGACGCCCGGGCACGCCGTCTGGGACGGCATGCGCGAGGTGGAGCCGGGCACCGTCGTCACCGTCGACCGGTCGGGGCCGCGGACCACCCGCTACTGGACGCTCGAGACCCGCGAGCACACCGACGACCAGGACACGACCGTCGCGCGCGTGCGCGAGCTGCTCGAGGACATCGTGCGCCGCCAGCTCGTCGCCGACGTGCCGCGGTGCACGCTGCTCTCCGGCGGCCTCGACTCCTCCGCGATGACCGCGATCGCCGCCCGGCAGCTCGGCGCGGTCGGCGAGACCGTGCGCAGCTTCGCGGTCGACTTCGTGGGCCAGACCGAGAACTTCGTGGCCGACGAGTTCCGCCCCACGCCCGACGCCCCGTTCGTGCACGACGTCGCTTCGAAGTCGCGCACGGACCACCGCGACATCGTGCTGAACGCGGACGAGCTCGCCGACCCGGCCGTGCGCGAGGCCGTGATCCGGGCCCGCGACCTGCCGGCCGGGCTCGGCGACCTGGACGCGTCGCTGTACCTGCTGTTCAAGGCCATCCGCGGGCAGTCGACGGTGGCGTTGTCCGGGGAGTCGGCCGACGAGGTGTTCGGCGGGTACCGGCAGTTCTTCGATCCCGAGGCGCGGCGGGCGGACACGTTCCCCTGGCTGGTCCAGTTCCAGCGCCACGCGGGCGAGGAGGACGGCTTTTTCACGCCGGGCTTCGCCGCGTCACTCGACCTCGAGCGCTACGTGCGCGACGCGTACGCCACGTCGGTCGCGCACATCCAGCGGCTCGACGGTGAGTCCGACCTCGAGTGGCGCATGCGCCGGATCTGCTTTTTGCACCTGACCCACTTCGTGCGGATCCTGCTCGACCGCAAGGACCGCATGTCGATGGCGGTCGGGCTCGAGGTGCGGGTGCCGTTCTGCGACCACCGGCTCGTCGAGTACGTGTACAACACGCCGTGGTCGTTCAAGAACTACGACGGCCGCGAGAAGTCCCTGCTGCGCGGCGCGACCCGGGACGTGCTGCCCCAGTCGGTGGCCGACCGGGTCAAGTCGCCGTATCCGTCCACACAGGACGCGAACTACGTCGTGGCCCTCCAGCGGCAGGCGCGCGAGTACCTGGCCGAACCCGCTCACCCGGTGTTCGACCTGATCCGCCGCGACTGGCTCGCCCGGACCGTCGAGGTCGAGTCGCTGGACATGCGGGCGCGGTTCGGCCTGGAGCGCGTGCTGAACCTGGCGGTGTGGCTGGACATGTACTCGCCGGTACTGAAGCTGTCCTGACGCCGCTGTTCTGACGCCGCCGTCCTGGCCTGTCGTCCTGGGCCCCGGCTCAGCCGGCCTTCCGGACCTCCTCGGCGGCCTCGGCCGGCTCCTTCGCGGGCTCGTCCGTGCCGGCGATCTCGATGCCGATCTCCCGGGCGAGCTCGTCGAAGATGGGTGTGGTCGTGACACCGCGGTCGGACATGGTTCCTCCCCAAATCCCCATCGGCGCGGACGCTCCCACACGCCGCGCACCCCACGACACTACTGTGCCTGGCCCGCGAATTGTCCGACATCGGTACGGCGTCAACTTTCTGTCGTGTTCTCGTGAGTCGAAAATGCGCACGTTTCGTGCCGTGACCAGGCAATGTTGCGATTCAGTCGAGTGCCCGTCGCATGGTCCGGGCGGCCGTAGAATCCGGTGATGCCGGGTTCCCGGAGCGACAGTCCAGCCGACAGCGCGGAGCTGCGGCTGCTCGGGTTGCTCGCGGTAGCCGATCGCGGGTGTGAGCTGCAGGAGCGGTCCGAGGCCGTGCTCCGCCGCTGCGCCACCGCGGACCCGCCCGGACCCGCGCTCGCCCGCGAGGGCGGCTACCTCGCCGGCGAGTACCACCGGCTGCACGGCTGGGCCGCCGACGCCGACCACCTCCCCGACGGGGACTCCCTGCGCGAGCTGCTCGCCCTGCTGCTCATGCAGCACTGCCAGCTGCTGCACTACGCCCTGCGGCTCGCCTTCCCGAAGACGGCGCACCGCGCGGCCGTGCGCCGGGCCATCGCGCCCTCGCTGGGCGAGCCGGCCGACCGGCTGCGCGCGACCCGCGACGAGCTGGCCCGCCGGGCCGGCCGGTAGCAGTGGCCGCTCACGTCTTGGCGGCGCGTTCGCCGGGCCGGCGGACGGCCGCGACGGCCGGGCCGGCGAGCAACACCACGGCGAGCGCGGCGAACCCGTAGGGCAGGCTCGCGGCCGTGGCGACGGCGGCCACCAGCAACGGGCCGCCCGCGTCGCCGAGCTCGCGGCCCACCTCGGCCGCGCCCATGGTCTGGCCGAGGCGTTCGGGCGGCGTCGACGACGCCAGCGCCGCGAAGCCCAGCGGCGTGATCAGGCCGGTACCCGCCCCGACCAGGACCGCGGCGGCCAGTATCCCGGCCAGGCCGGGCAGCATCGCGCACCCCAGGCCGGCCGCGGTGACCGCCAGGCCGCCGACGAGCCCGGCACGGGTACCGATGCGGCCGGCGTCGCGGGCGCGGCCGGCGAGCGGCTGCGCGACCGCGGCCGTCGCCGCCAGGACCGACACCGCCGCGCCGGTGGCGATCGTGCCGAGGCCGGCCGCGGCGCCGCGGACCGGCAGGAACCCGACACCCACCGACAGCGCGGCGGTCGCCCCGGCGAGCGCCGCGGTCGGCTGCCAGAACTCCGGCGCGGCGAGCCGCTTCGCCAGGTCCAGCACGCTCTGCCGGGCCCGGGGCAGCGGCGGCACGCGCGGCACCGCGAGCGCGGCCCAGACCACGACCACCACCGCGACACCGGCCAGCACCGCGAACAGCAGCGCCAGCCCGCCCGCCCACACCAGCACACCGCCGAGCAGCGGGCCGAGCGTGTAGCCGACGCTCTTGTAGAAGCCGTACCCACCGAACACCCGCCCGTGCCGCCCGGCCGGGTTCAGCCGGGCCAGCAGCGCGGACGCGGCCGGCGAGAACGCGGACGCCGCCATGCCCTGGCCCAGCCGCGCCGCCCAGAGCCAGCCGGGCGCGTCGCCGACCGCGTACAGGGCCGACGCGGCGGCGAACGCGACGAGCCCGCCGAGCAGCACCGGCCGCGCGCCGATCCGGTCGGCGAGTGCGCCGAAGACCGGCTTGAGCACGACCTCCGCGCCGTCGTACAGCGCGAGCAGGCCACCGAGGACGAGCAGCGAGGTGACCGCGTCGGCGCTGCCCGCACCCAGACTCGCGGCGACCCCGTGCGCCGCGAAAGCGGTGGTGAACCCGGCCGCGTAGAGCGGCCACCCGGCCCGGCGACGGGCCGCGTCGGAGGTCCCGTCGAAGGTCCCGGCGGAGGTCCCGTCGAAGGTCACGGCGCAACGGTAGTCACGGTTTCGCGAACGGGCGGATTGGGCAGACCATGCCCCGATGGCATCGACGTATCGCGTCCTCTCCGAACGGGTCACCGACCTGGGCCGGCGCGGCCGCACCACCGGGCTGCGGATGGCCAAGACCACCCTCGCGGCGATGCTGTCCTACGCGGTCGCCGACTGGATCGGGACCAGCAACGCGCCCGTGCTCGCGCCGCTGACCGCCCTGCTGGTCATCCAGGTGACCATGTACGACACCGTCCGCGAGAGCCTGCAGCGCGTCGCGAGCGTCGTCGCCGGGGTGCTCGTCGCGGTCGCGGTGGCCGCCGTCGTCGGGCTCACCTGGTGGAGCCTCGGCGCGGTCGTCGGCGTCTCCCTCCTGACCGGCACGCTGCTGCGGCTGGGCCCGCAGCTGCTGGAGATGCCGATCTCCGCGATGCTGATCCTCGCGGTCGGCGGCGACCAGGACGTGGCCGACAGCCGCATCTACGAGACGCTGGTCGGCGCCGCGGTCGGGGTACTGGTCAACTTCGTCGTCGCGCCGCCGCTGTACCTGCAGCCGGCCGGGGACGCGGTGCGCGACCTCGCCGCGCGGATGGCGAGCCTCAGCCGGAACGTGGCCGCAGCGCTGCTCGAGGGGCCGTGGTCGCGCGCCGACGCCGACCGCTGGCTCAACGAGGCCCGGGCGCTGAACGACGACGTCGCCCGCGCCGACCGGGTCGTCGCCCGGGCCGAGGCCAGCGCCCGGCTCAACCCGCGCGCCGCGCCGATCAAGCGCCAGCAGCCGCGCCTGCGCACGGCGCTGACCGGCCTCGAACGCTGCCAGCTGTCGCTGCGCGAGGTCACCCGCGCGCTGCTCGATCGCACCTACTTCGTCCCGGAGGAGGAGCTGACCGCCGCCTACAGCGAGGAGGTCCGCGCCGCGCTCGCCGGCTTTCTCGAGGCCACCGCCGACGCGACCGACACGGTCGGCGAGCTGGCCGGGGCGACGCCGGTGGCCGGCGAGCGGGAGCGAGTCGGTGACCACCTTGCCGAGCTCGAACGACGCCGCGACCGGCTCGCCGCCCTGCTCATGGTCGACCCGCACGCCGACCCGGGCGCCTGGCAGCAGCACGGCGCGCTGCTGACGGCGGTCGACCGGCTTCGCGTGGAGATCGAGTCGGCGGCGCGCCACTCCGACGAGACCTGGCGGCCGACGCCGATCACCGAGCGGCAGCGGCGCGCCGTGAAGCGCCTGGTGGAGCAGCGCCGCACCCGGCGAGCGTGGCCGCCGCGGCTGCGGCGGGCGCGCCGTCGCTGAGTCGTGTCGCATGATGGCGCGGCCGCCCGGATAGGGTGGATCCGTGGTCGGGGACAGAGACACGGAGATCCGTCGGCAGGTGCTCGACGCGGTCACCGACAACGCGCTGACGGAGCTGGAGCTCGAGAAGCTCCTCGACGTCCTGCTGCGCCGTGTCCGCGACCTCTTCGGCGTCGACACCGTGACCGTGCTGCTCCTCGACGACGCCCGCGAGCGCCTGGTGGCCACCGCCGCCGCCGGCTTGGAGGAGGAGGTCTACCAGGGCGTCCGGGTCCCCGTCGGCTCCGGGTTCGCCGGCCGGGTCGCCGCCCGTCGCGAGCCGCTGGTGATCGAGCAGGTCGGGCCGTCGACGGTGGTCAACCCGCTGCTGTGGGAGCGTGGCCTGCAGGTGCTGCTCGGCGTGCCCATGGTGGTCGGCGGACAGGTCATCGGTGTGCTGCACATCGGCAGCACGGTCCCGCGCCGGTTCACCGACTCCGACATCGGCTCGCTGCAGCTCGTGGCCGACCGCCTGGCGCTGGCCGCGAACGCGTACCGCTCCCGTTCCGAGCGGGCGGCCGCGACGATGCTGCAGGCGAGCCTGCTGCCGGCGCACCTGCCGACGGTGCCCGGCTGGGAGCTCGCCGCCCGCTACGTGTCCGGCACGGACAGCGGGGTGGGCGGCGACTGGTACGACGTCTTCCCGCTGCCCGACGGCCGGCTCGGGGTGGTCATCGGCGACGTCGTCGGCAGCGGGCTCGCCGCGGCGGTCGTGATGGGCCGGCTGCGCAGCGCGCTTCGTGCCTACGCGCTGGAGTTGGACGACCCGGCCGAGGTGCTCGGCCGGCTCGACCGCAAGGCCAGCCACTTCGAGCACAACACGATGGCCACCGTGGGCTACGCGATGATCGACACCGACCTGCAGCACCTGCGCCTCGCGCTGGCCGGCCACCTGCCGCCCGTCCTCGCCGTCCCGGGTCGCCCCGCCGTCTACGTCGACGTGCCGGTCGGCCCGCCGGTCGGGCAGTGGCTCGCGATCGAGGGCAGGCGAAGCGGCCGGATCGAGGTGCCGCCGGGCGCGCTCGTCGCCCTGTTCACCGACGGCCTGGTCGAGCGCCGCGGCGAGGACCTCGACGAACGGCTCGACCGGCTGCTCGCCACGGTCGCGCCCGAACCGCCGGAGGTGGCGTGCGCACGGATCATGTCGGCGATGGTCGGCACCCGGGCGGCGACCGACGACATCGCGCTGCTCGCCGCCCGTCACCAGCCGGAGAACTGATCTCTCAGCAGCGGTCGATGCCGCCCTCGCCGCAGTCGATCTCGGCCCAGACGGTCTTGCCCACGTGGTGGAAGTCGACGTCCCACGCGTGCGCGAGCCGGTCCACGAGGACCAGGCCGCGGCCGCGGTTGTCGCCGAAACGGGACCGGCCGGGCGTCAGGTTCTCGTCCGAGCCGTCGACGATCTCGACCCGGACGCGGCAGGGGCCGTCCAGGTGGTGCACGCCGATGCGCAGCGGGGAGCGGGCGTGCTCGTAGGCGTTGGTGACGAGCTCGTTGGCCACGAGCAGCACGACCGACAGGTGGTCCTCGCCGAGGCGGGCCAGCTCCGCGGACAGCCAGGTGCGCACGTCGGCGAGTGGTGGCGGTTGAGCGGGCAGCAAACCCAGTTCGGAAGGTCGCCTCTCCTGGTCGAGACCGGCCGTCATCGAGGTCCCCTTCCGCAACGCCCTGTCTGCTCAAGGCTGGTGCCCGGTCGGCTACCCAATGTGCCCGCGATCGAAACGGGCCGGACGCGAATGTGGCGCGGAACGCGTCAGGCGGTCACGGGCCTGGCGGCGGACGGAGCCGCCGGCTCGCTGCCGAGCTGCTCGGTCGGCACCCGGTAGGTCTCCCGTCCGGACGCCACGGCCAGCACGTTCACGAGGCAGAACACCGCGGTGAGGACCGCGACCGGCACCCAGCTCGTGCCGTCCTCGCCGTCGAGCGCGGCGGCGATCGTGGGGGAGAAGCCGGCGATCGCGAAGCCGATCTGCGTGCCGATCGCCATCCCCGACAGCCGCACCTGGGTCGAGAACATCTCGCCGTAGAAGGCCGGCCAGATGCCGTTGGTCGCGCTGTAGACGACGCCGAACATGACGATCCCGACCACGAAGATCAGCACGTAGTTGCCGGCCGCGATCGCGCCGAGGTAGCCGAACATCAGCACCGCGCAGCCGAGCGAGCCGGTGATGAACACCGGCTTGCGACCGACGCGGTCGGCGAGCGTGGCGCACAGCGGCAGCGCGGCGAGCGCGACGACGTTCGCCAGGACCCCCACCCACAGCATCGGCGTGCGGTCCAGCCCGACCGTGTTCACCGCGAAGCTCAGCGCGTAGACGGTGAAGATCGTGCTGACCGTCGCGATCAACGACGCGCAGATGACCCGCAGCACCGCGCGCCAGTGGTCCCGGAACAGCTCGACGACCGGCAGCCGGGCGAGGCCCGCGGTCGCGGCCTGCCGTGCGAACACGGGTGTCTCGTCGAGCCGCCGCCGGATCACGTAGCCGACGACCACGACGATCGCGCTGGCCCAGAACGGGATCCGCCAGCCCCACGACAGCAGCGCGTCCTCGGGCAGGGCCGCGACGGGCAGGAACGCGGCGGTGCCGAGGATCTGGCCGGCCTGGGTGCCGCTCAGCGTGTAGCTCGTGTAGTACGCGCGGCGGTTCGGCGGCGCGTGCTCCAGGCTCATGGAGTTCGCGCCCGCCTGCTCGCCGGACGCGGACAGGCCCTGCAGCAGCCGGAGCACGACGAGCAGCACCGGGGCGAGCACGCCGGCCTGCGCGTAGGTGGGCAGGCAGCCGACGAGGAACGTCGCGATCCCCATCAGCACCACCGTGAAGACCAGGACCTTCTTGCGCCCGAACCGGTCGCCGACATGGCCCAGGAAGAACGCCCCGATCGGGCGCGCCGCGTAGCCGACGCCGTACGTGGCGACCGCGAGCAGCGTGCCGGTCGCGGGGTCGGAGTCGGGGAAGAAGACCTTGTTGAAGACGAGCGCGGCGGCGGTGCCGTAGATGAAGAAGTCGTAGTACTCCAGCGCGCTGCCGATCCACGCGGCGACCGCGGCCTGCCGTGGCTTTCCGTGGACGGTGGGGGACTCGGCCGGTTCGGTGCTCACGGTGGCTCCTCTCGTCGTACGGCGTCGCGGACCGGGAGGCGTACGAACGAACTGGATAGTTAATACGAGGGTCGGCACCGGGTTGTCAAGAGGGCGGGTGGCGGCTCGCCCGGGTCAGCCGGCGGTCAGGTAGTCCACCACCAGGTCGCCGAGCAGCTGGCGGTGGTGGCCGCGGCGGGCGGGATCGAGCATGTCCCGCTTGAAGATGGCGTTGAACGTGTGCCGGTTCGCGATGCGGAAGACGCAGTAGGAGCTGATCACCATGTGGACGTCGAGCGGGTCCACCCCGTCGCGGAACACGCCGGCCTCCCGGCCGCGGTCGAGGATGCGGGCCAGCACGTCCAGCGCCGGGTTCGCGAGTCCGGATAGGACGGTCGAGCGGGAGATGTGCTCGGCGCGGTGGATGTTCTCGATGCTGACGAGCCGGATGAAGTCCGGGTGCGACTCGTGGTGGTCGAAGGTCAGCTCGGCCAGCTGCCGGATCGCCTCGACGGGGTCGAGGTGCTCGACGTCCAGACCCCGTTCGATGGCGCGGATTCCCGCGTAGGCGTGCTCCAGCACCTCGACGTAGAGCTGCTCCTTGTTGCCGAAGTAGTAGTAGATCATCCGCTTGGTGGTGCTCATCTTCGCGGCGATCTCGTCCACCCGGGCACCCGTGTAGCCGTTGTCGGCGAACTCGCGCGTGGCCACCTCGATGATCTCTGCGCGGGTGCGCTCGGCGTCGCGGGTCCGGTCGGGCTGTGCCACTCCGCAAATGTAGCGCGGCGCTTACTAACTATCTGGTACGTTAATTCGCGTGGACAGCTTTCTCGTCGGCCTCGTCGGGACGGGCATCGGTCCGTCGCTGAGTCCCGCCCTGCACGAGCGCGAGGCCGGCCGGCTGGGTCTGCGCTACCTCTACCGCCGGCTCGACCTCGACGAGCTCGGACTGCCCGCGGAACGCGTCGGCGAGGTCCTCGCCGCGGCCCGCCTCGCCGGCTACGACGGGCTCAACGTGACCCACCCGTGCAAGCAGCTCGTCCTCGCCCACCTCGACGACGTCCACCCCACGGCCGCGGCGCTCGGCGCGGTCAACACCGTGGTGTTCGCCGGCGACCGCGCGATCGGCCACAACACCGACACGACCGGGTTCGCGCGGGCGGTCGAGGTGGGATTGCCCGGCGTCCCGCTCGACCGCGTCGTCCTGCTCGGTGCCGGCGGCGCGGGCGCGGCGTGCGCGCACGCGCTGCTCTCCCTTGGCGCACAACGGGTCGACGTGTTCGACCGCAAGCCGGAGGTGGCCGCCGCGCTCGCCGACCGGCTCGGCGCGGACCGGGTGGTCGCGATCCGGGACCTCGACGACGCGCTGGCCGCCGCCGACGGGCTCGTCCACGCGACCCCGACCGGCATGGACGCCCAGCCCGGCCTGCCGCTGCCCGCCGCGGCGCTGGACCGGCGGCTGTGGGTGGCCGACATCGTCTACCGCCCGCTCAACACGCCGCTCGTGGCGGCGGCCCGCGCGCGGGGCTGCCGGGTGCTCGACGGCGGGCGGATGGCGGTCTTCCAGGCCGCCGACTCGTTCCGCCTGTTCACCGGCCACACGCCGGACGCGGACCGGATGCTCGCGCACTTCGCCACGCTGGAGGCGCCGTGCCCGGCCCCGTGAGCCCGCGGCTCGGCATCGCGACCGTCTGCCTGTCCGGGACGCTCGACGACAAGCTCGCCGCGGTCGCCGCGGCCGGGTTCGACGGCGTGGAGATCTTCGAGAACGACCTCGTGGTCTCGCCGTGGTCGCCGGAGCAGGTCCGCGGGCGCTGCGCCGGGCTCGGCCTCACGATCGACCTGTACCAGCCGTTCCGGGACTTCGAGGCGGTCCCGCCGGACGTGCTCGCGGCGAACCTGCGGCGCGCGGAGCACAAGTTCGACGTGATGGAGCGGCTCGGCGCGGACACGATGCTGGTGTGCTCGTCGGTCTCGCCGGACGCCGTGGACGACGACGACCTCGCCGCGGAGCAGCTGCACACGCTCGCCGAACGGGCCGCGCGGCGGGGGATGCGGATCGCCTACGAAGCCCTTGCGTGGGGCCGGTTCGTGGACACCTTCGACCACTCGTGGCGCATCGTGCGGCGGGCCGGCCACGCGGCGCTCGGGTTGTGCCTGGACAGCTTCCACATCCTCTCCCGCGACAGCGACCCCGCCACGATCCGGGTCATCCCCGGCGAGAAGCTCTTCTTCGTGCAGCTGGCGGACGCGCCGCGGTTGCGCATGGACGTCCTGCAATGGAGCCGCCACCACCGGCTCTTCCCGAGCCAGGGCGCGTTCGACCTGCCGGCGTTCGTCGGGCACGTGCTGTCCACCGGGTACGCCGGCCCGCTGTCGCTCGAGGTCTTCAACGACGTGTTCCGCCAGGCGGATCCGTACCGCACGGCCGTGGACGCGATGCGCTCGCTCGTCGTGCTGCGCGAGCGCACGGCCGCGAGCGGCCCGCCGGCGGTGCGGGAGCGGGTGCGGGTGCGCGACCTGCCGCCGGCCCCGCCGCTGTCGGGCTTTGCGTCCACAGTGGTCGCGGCGCCGGAGCCGGCCGAGGTCGCGAACACGTTGCGGGCCATGGGTTTCCGCGCCCGGGACGCCGGGACGGACGCAAAGCTGTGGACGCAGGGCGCCGCGTCGGTGCTGGTGCGCGCGACGGACGAGGACACGGCCCGCGTCGCGGCGTTCCAAGTGGACAGTGCGGACCCGGCCGTCGCGCGCGGGCGGGCCGAGCGGCTGCTCGCCCGGTCCCGGCCGGACGGCACGGTCGCGGCTCCCGACGGGACGGCCATCGCCTTCACCGTGGGGCATGAGGAAGGCGAACCCGGCCTGCTGACCGGCATCGACCACCTCTCGCTCGCCGCCCCGTACGACGACGTGGACCAGACCGCGCTGTTCTACCGCAGCGTGCTCGGCCTCGAGCCGGAGCCGGACGTCGAGTTCGCGGCGCCGTTCGGGCTCGTCCGTGGACTGTCCGCGAGCGACCCGGACAAGCGCGTTCGCATTGCGCACAACGTGGCCATGCTGCGCCGCGGCGAGTGGGCGCCGGCGGTCCCCGACCCGCAGCACATCGCTTTCACGACGGTGGATGCGATCGCGACCGCCGGTTGCATGCGGGACAACGGTGTGCCCCTGCTGGACATCCCCGACAACTACTACGATGACCTCGACGCCCGGCTCGCGCCGTCCCGGCTCGACGAGCTGCGCGTGGGCTCGGTCCTGTACGACCGGGACGAGCACGGTGAGTACCTGCACTTCTACACCGCGATCCTCGGTGGCCGGGTGTTTTTCGAGGTGGTGCAACGGATCGCTGGCTACACCGGCTACGGTGTGCTCAACTCGCCGGTGCGCATGGCCGCACATCGCCGGCTGCGTGTCGAACAGCCGTCCCGTCTCTGACCGTCCGGGCGCAACCCCTCTCGTCGCGCGCAGTGACGATGGTGATCCACAACGTGGTCTGCATCACCATGTAGGCGGTACCACTTTCCTGTCTGTCACTGGCAAAGTGGAAAGGTCGCACATCAGTCCGGAGATCGTGTTGGTCATTGACGAAATTGGGGCGTCGAATTGCATACGGGGATAGTCTCGGACGGCTATTTCATGACCAAACTCCACCATCGACTCCGTGACGAGGTCCGCACCTTCGCCGAATCAGAGATTGCACCCCGGGTACCAGCCATGGAGAAGTCCCGGTCGGTGGAGGTCGAGCTCGCGCGGATGATCGCAGCGCAAGGATGGATCGGTATCACCGTCGACCCCGAGTACGGCGGGATGGGTCTCGGTCACCTGGCGAAGACGATCGTCATCGAGGAGATTTCCCGGGTCAGCGGCGCGATGGGCGCCATGGTCCAGGCCTCGCAGCTCGGTACGGCAAAGATCCTGCACTATGGCACTGAACAGCAGAAATGCCGCTGGCTGCCGGCCGTCAGCGACGGCCGTTGCCTGCCCACCATCGCCGTCACCGAACGGGAGACGGGCGGTCATGTCCTCGGCATGACCTCCACCGCGACCCGCGACGGTGACCACTACGTGCTCAACGGACGCAAGGTATTCGTCGGCAACAGCCACATCGGTGACCTGCACGGGGTAGTGGCCCGCACCGGGCTCGGCTCCACGGGCCTTTCCGCGTTCCTGGTGGAGTCGAACACGTCCGGGCTCGCGCTCGCCGAGCACGAACCGTCTATGGGGCTGGCCGGCTTCAGTTTCGGCGAGCTCATTTTCGACAATTGCCGTGTCCCAGCCGAAAATCTCCTCGGCATTGAGGGGCACGGGCTCGAGGTCGCCTACTCGTCGAGCGTCCTCTACGGCCGGCCCAACCTCGCCGCGGTGTCGCTCGGCCTGCACCAGGCGATCGTCGAGGAGACTGTCGAGTTCGCACAACGGCGGGTGCGCAACGGCCGGCCGCTGAGCGAGATGCCCACCATCACGCAGAAGCTGGGCCAGTTGCAGTCGGACCTGATGACCGCGCGCATCAACCTCTACCACGCCGTGCACATGCTCGACGAGGGTTTGCCCTGCGACGCGGAGCTCATGAACGCGAAGCTGGTCAATGTGGAGCTGTCGCTCAACGCGGCGCGCACCGCGATGGAGGTGCACGCCGCGCACGGGCTGTCCGCGGGCCGCAAGCTCGAGCGCCTGTTGCGCGATGCGCACCACATCTACGCACCGGCCGGCACTTCCGACATCCAGCGCCTCCGGCTCGCCGAGGTCGCGCTGGGCGACACGAAGCGCCAGTGGTCGGACCGACTGTCCGAACGGCTCAGATCGAGCAGCGCGGCGCTGCGGGCGACCTCGGCCGCGGGCGCGGGCGGCTACCGCCGGCGCTGAATCATGTCGACGAGCTCGGCGGCCATCGACTTGATTGTCTCCAGCCCCGGCCTGCCCCAGTCGCTCGTGTGGTCGGCCACCGCGCAGATCGTGCCGAGCGCGACGCCGGTGCTGTCGATCAGCGGCGCTCCGATGTAAGACCGGATGCCGATCTCGTCCACCACGGGGTTGCCGCTGAAGCGCGGGTACGCGCAGACGTCGTCGAGCACCAAAGCCTTGCGCCGCACCACGACGTACGGACACCAGCCGTGGTCGCGTGCCATGACGCGGCTGACCGAAGCGTTCGAGGACGACTGTGCCGCCTCGAGCACGCCCTGGTTGGTGCTGTTCCCCGCGTAGAGACCGGCGAAGTACTGCTGGTCCTCGCCGATGAAGTTGACCATCGCCAGCGGGGTGCGGGCCCAGCTCGCCAGGCGGGCGGCGAACTCGTCGAACTCCCGGACCGGACGGTTGCCCAGCCCGAGCTGCTGCAGGCGCGCCATGCGCTGGTGGACCTCCGGGTCCAGCGGCGCGGTGAGCAGTCGTCGGTCGGTGTGCTCGTCAATCATCGGTTGCTCCGGATCGGTTGTGCGTGGTCACCGTTCGCGGAGCGGGCCCGCGTGGTGGCGAGGACGTGTTCCACGAGTTCGATGAGCGCGGCGCACGAGGTGTGCTTGTCCCGCGCGTCGCAGCGCACCAGTGGAATCTCGGGTTTGAGGTCGAGCGCGGTCCGCACCTCGTCGGTGTCGTACCGGATGGCACCGTCGAACTCGTTGAGCGCCACCAGGAAACGGATGCCGCGCCGTTCGAAGAACTCGACCGCGGCGAAGCAGTCCGCGAGCCGGCGGGTGTCGGCCAGCACCACCGCTCCCAGCGCGCCGCGGGACAGCTCGTCCCACATGAACCAGAACCGGTCCTGGCCCGGGGTGCCGAAGAGGTACAGCATCAGGTTGGGGCCGGGAAAGGTGATGCGGCCGAAGTCCATCGCGACGGTCGTCGTGGTCTTGCCCTCGACACCGCTCACGCTGTCGGAGTCGACGCTCGCGGTCGTCAGCGCGGCCTCGGTGGTGAGCGGTTCGATCTCGCTCACCGAGCCCACGAACGTGGTCTTCCCGACGCCGAAGCCGCCCGCGACGAGGATCTTTATCTGGCGCGGGAAGTCGGCGTCAGAGATTTCGGAGACCAACAAGCAATGCCTCCAGGATTTCCGGGTTGTTGGTGTAGGAGTCGTGCGCGGGCGGCTTGGTGATCACCGCGCCCGCGTCGATGAGGTCGGAGAGCAGGACCTTGGCGACGTTCGCCGGCTGGTGCAGGTGCGCGGCCACCTCGGCGACGGCGATGGGCACGCGGCACAGCCGAAGCGCCTGCGCGTGCTCGTAGCCGAGGCGGTCGAGCGAGATCCGGCTGCGGCCGGTCGCCTTCACCAGCGACATGAGGTCGAGCGTGGTGCTCGGCTGGGTCCGCCCGTAGGTCGCGGTGTAGGGGCGGACCCACATGTCGTGGCTCGCGGGGCTGTCCTGTTCGGTCCTGGGTTCGGCCGGGTGGTCGGTCCGTTGCTCGGGTTGGTCGCCGGTCATGCTCACCGGGAACCGTTGCCGACGGTCGAGCTCTGCTGGCGGCTCGGCGTGGCGAGGAAGGCCGGAACCTGGTGGCACAGCTTGGTCATCTCGAAGCTGAGCACGCGGGCGTCGACCTCCCGGCTGGCCACCACCGCGAGCAGGCTGCCGAGGCTGGCCGACGTGACGAACAGGATGGTGTGGTCGAGCTCCGTGGCGACCTGGCGCACGCCGTCGGTCTCACCCTTGCCGAAGTTCTTCCCCACCTGCTGCGCGAGCGACAGCATCCCGCACGACAGCGCGGCGAGCGTGTCCGCGCCTTCCGGCGAAAGGCCGTGCGAGTACTTGGCGATCCCGTCGACCGACAACAGCACGGCGCTCTGCGCACCGGGCACCGCCTCCACGAGACGGCGGAGTAGCCAGGTCAGATCGTCGGCCATGAGCCTTTGTCTCCTTCGGTGTTGCGCTCGTCCGCACGTTGCTGCTGCTCGTCCTGGTCGGCTGCCGACCCGCTCGCCTCCTCCTGCTGCGCGATCTCCTGCTGTCCCGCGACGCGGCCGAGCTGGAGGTCCGCCAGGAGGTTCGGGCTGTGCCCGGGGATCGGGCGGGTCAGCACGGGTGCCTGGCGAAGCTCCGGGCGCAGGTGCGAGGGCTGCGTCCGGCGCTGCGGCAGGGCCGGACGTTCGCCGGCGGTGGGCGCCGGCTGGTCGGGGAGCGGACCCTGCCCCCCGGCCGCGGTCGTCGTGGTAGCCGTCGTGGTGGGCGTGGACGTGGTCGCCGCGCCCGCGGCGCCAGCCTTGTGTCCCGCACGCATCGCGGCGTACGCCGTGCCCCGCTCGCGGCTCGGCGGCGCCTCCTCGGGCTGCTGCGGGGTGAACGAGGAGCTCGCGGGCTGGGCGGCCGCGACCGGCTGGGCCGCCTGCGTCTGCGCGACCGGTTGTGCCGCCGGTACGGCGACCGGCTGCGGCGCCGGTCGCGGTGCCGGTTGCGGTGCCGGTTGCGGTGCGGATTGCGGTGCGGGTGCCGCCGGCTGGGCTGCGGCCGGCGCCGCCTGCGCCACCGGCTGCGGCGGGCGTTGCGGTGCCGGCGGGGCGGCCGGGGCCAGCGACGGCTTCTCCGCCACGGCGGTCCGCGCGGGCTGGCTCTGCGCCGGCTCCTGCAGTGCGGCGGCGGGCCGGCGCGTGGCCGGGCCGTCGATCATCCGCGAGTCCAGCAGCTTGTGTGGCACGACGATCGACGCGTCGATGCCGCCGTAGATGTTCGGCTGCAGCTCGACGCCGACGTTGTGCCGCCGCGCGAGCTCCTTCACCACGGCGAGGCCGATACGGCCGTCCTTGAACAGCTCGCCGACGTCGAGGTGCGTGGCGCGGTCGAGCAGGTGGTTGATGCGCCGCAGGTCCTCGCTGTTCATGCCGATGCCGCGGTCCTGCACCTGGATCGCGAGGCCCGCGGTGACGTACTGGGCGCGGAAGGCGACCTTGGGCGCGTCGTCGGGGCTGAACGTCGTGGCGTTGTCGAGCAGCTCGGAGAGCAGGTGGATGATCTCGGCGACCACGTGGCCGTGGATACGGGCGTCACGGATGGGGATCGTGACGACCTGGCGGTAGCGCTGGATCTCCGCGACCGCCGAGCGCAGCACGGCGTTGACGTCGACCGGGTTGTCGGAGCGCCGCTCGAGGGTCTCCCCGCCGAGGACGGCGATGTTCTCCGCCTGGCGCCGCACGAGGGTGGCGAGGTGGTCGATGCCCCAGAGCATGTCGAGCAGGTCCGGATCCTCGAGCTCGTGCTCCATCTTGTCGATGCTGCGGATCAGCCGGTTGACCAGCGACTGCAGCCGGCGGGAGAGCTTGCCGAAGACGTCGCCCCACTGCTCGATGCCGTCGGCGGCGAACGTCGGCACGGCGATCGCGGCCGGTGGCGACAGCGGCGGCGGCGGGCGCTCGACCTTCACCGGTGGCGGCGACCACGGCTCGGGCTCCACATAGGTGGTCTCGCGTGGCGGCGGCGCGGGTGCCGGCATCGGCGCCGGCAGCGGTTGTTGTTGCAGGGCGCGGAAAACGAAGAACACGCGCAGCGCCGCGGCGATGCCGACCACGACCGTGCCGGCGGCGAGCCCGAAGGCGACGTTCGTCGTCGGGTACCACCCCGCCGCGATCGCGCCGAACCCGGCCGCGGCCAGTAACACGATCACGCACCCC
Source organism: Actinophytocola sp. (assembly GCF_036555685.1). Classification (GTDB taxonomy): domain Bacteria; phylum Actinomycetota; class Actinomycetes; order Mycobacteriales; family Pseudonocardiaceae; genus Actinophytocola. The sequence goes on from NZ_DATBKY010000111.1 coordinate 35,325, forward strand.
GCGATGATCGCCGTGTTCACGAGCTGGTTTCTGAGCCTGCCGATCTGCTCGGCAGCGTCGTGCGCCGGTGCGATGGGGCCGTAGGGCAGTCGCAACCCGCGAGGCTCGGTAGAGGGCTCGGTGCGGGGCAAGTCAGACATCTGGTCCTTTCCGTACCAGCGGACCGGCGGGGAGTGACGCGTGCGAGCCGTGCGGCGTCGGCAGCTTCCCGCGGGACGAGGCGGTGGGCCCGGCGATGTTACCGCAACCACATTCACCCAATTAGGTGCTGTACGAGGCGGATTTCCGACGTGCGGGTATGGCGTTCGAAGAAATCCGGAGGCGGCCGTTTTCCGAGGTCGCGCGGCGCGGCTGCGGTGAGGTGAGCGGAACGTTCCGCTGGCATGCCCCGCGTGGCGTCCTTCCCGGTCCCGCACCGGGAAGGACGCCACGGGCTCGTCGGGCCGAGGCCCGCCCGTGGCGGCGGGGGGACCTAGATCCGGCGAGCCGGCGCCGAGGGGCGAATCCCGGCGCCGGTTCCTCCCGACATGCGCACGTGGATCGGTAGAGGTCCACGGCGCGCAACGGGTCGACCGCCGATCAATTCCGTTCGCCCTCGACAGGCAGCCGTGGCTGACCCGTCCGGCGCAACGCGCGTGCCCGAACGGAGCCCGCGTTTCACCGGCGTACGGCCGGGTAGCCGCGCCTTGAGCCCATCGAACCAACGAGCGGAGAGGTGTTGTCCCGATGGCCGACGAACTACATGGGCGCCGGGTGGCGATCCTGGCCACCGACGGGGTCGAGCAGGTCGAGTACGAGCAGCCGCGCGAGGCGGTCGAGCGGGCCGGCGCGCAGGCGACGCTGATCTCGACGCACGACGGCGAGATCCAGGCGATGAACCACGACACCGAGAAGGGCGACCGGTTCGCGGTCGAGGCGCAGGTGGCGGACGTGCACCCCGGCGACTACGACGCGCTGATCCTTCCGGGCGGCACGTGCAACCCGGACCGGCTGCGGATGAACACGAGTGCGGTGTCGTTCGTGCGGACGTTCGTGGAGTCCGGCAAGCCCGTCGCCGCCATCTGCCATGGCCCGTGGATGCTGGTCGAGGCCGACGTGGTGCGTGGCCGCACGCTGACGTCCTGGCCGAGCGTGCGCACGGACATCCGCAACGCCGGCGGCAACGTCGTGGACCAGGAGGTCGTCACCGACAACGGCCTGGTCACCAGCCGCAAACCCGACGACCTGCCGGCGTTCTGCGCCAAGGTCGTCGAGGAGTTCGCCGAGGGCCGCCACCCGGTCGCGCAACCGTCCAGCTGAGACAGCACGGCCGGCAGATCAGAGAACGAGCAGGCCGAGCAGGCCCAGCACCAGCAGGCACGCGCTGAACGCGGTCGCGGCGAGCCGGTGGCCCCGCCACCACCGCACGCGGCCGGCCAGCGCGGCCGGCAGGAGGTCGACGTCGAACGACTTCAGCGCGAGCTGGTAAACGGTCATCGACACGGTCCCGGTCGCCCCGAACAGAACGAGCGCGGCCGCGACCTCCCGGGCAACCTCTACATCCATGACACAGCCTGACTGCTTGTCAACCGGCACCTAAGGGGACCGGGACGCAACCCGGCCACCGGTACGCACCGAACCGGACGGCACCTGCCCACGGTCACCAAAAGTCTGAATTCCGGGGAGGCGGAACAGGGCGGAACTGCGCCCGGCCGCGGGACGGGCGCCGCGACTCGCCCCGCCCGCGACCGGGCCGACCGCTGCCGGACGGGAACCGGCGTCGGTCGAGGGAGGGTGCGGCGCGCGGTCATGAGCCGAACGTCCCCACGATGAGGAACGTGTTGAGCCCAATGATCAACGCCGCACAGGAGGCCGCGGTGGCGGTGGTCAGCGGCCTGTTCACGAACACGCCCATGAGGTCCTTGCGCCTGGTGAGCAGCAGCAACGGCACCAGGGCGAAGGGGATGCCGAAGGACAGCGTCACCTGGGAGATCACCAGCACCTGCGTCGCGGGCAGGCCCAGCGTGAGCACGAGCAGCGCGGGCAGCATCGTCACGCCGCGCCGCACGAGCAGCGGCACCCGGCGCTTGATGAACCCCTGCATGACGATCTGACCCGCGTAAGTGCCGACGCTCGACGACGACAGTCCGGACGCGAGCAACGCCGCCGCGAACGCCAGCGCCGCACCACCCCCGACCACCCGGCCGAGCTCGGAGTGCGCGAACTCGATCGGGTCGTGGTCGCCGAGGCCGGCCCCGCTGTTCCCGTCGTGCAGCAGCGACGCGGCGAGGACGAGGATCAGCAGGTTGGTCACGCCGGCCGCGCCGAGGGCCACCGCCACGTCGACCCGCTGCGAGCGCAGGAGCCGGCGCCGGGACGGCTCGTCGTGCCAGCGCGCGCGGTTCTTGGTCAGCGCCGAGTGCAGGTAGATCACGTGGGGCATGACGGTCGCGCCGATGATGCCGACCGCGAGCAGCACGCTGTCCGTGCCGGCGAAGCTCGGCACGAGGCCGGCCGCGATGCCGGCGCTGTCCGCGCCGACCCAGATGACGTTGTACGCGAAGCCCAGGAACACCACTCCGAACAGCCCGGCGATCGCGAGCTCGAAGCGCCGGTAGCCGCGCTGCTCCAGGGCGAGCAGGGCGAACGCGACCACGCCGGTGATCACGCCGGCCGCCGCCATCGGCACTCCGAACAGGAGGTTGAGCCCGATGGCGGCGCCGACGAACTCGGCGAGGTCGGTCGCCATGGCGACCAGCTCGGCCTGGATCCACAGCGCGACCGACACCGGCCGGGACATGTGCTCGCGGCACATCTCCGGCAGGTCGCGGCCGGTGGCGATGCCGAGCTTCGCCGACAGGTACTGCACCAGGATCGCCATGGCGTTCGCCATGACGATGACCCACACGAGCGTGTAGCCGAACTGGGCGCCCGCGGTGATGTTCGTGGCGAAGTTGCCCGGGTCGATGTACGCGACGCTCGCCACGACGGCGGGGCCGTACACCACCAGCCCCGTCCGGCGCGGCCTGGGCGCCGGACGCAGGAAGGTCACGTCACCAACCGGGTTGCGCTTCAGCACCGCCGCGACCTCCCCGCGTCCGTCCGTTGTCGTGTTGAGGGTTCAGGTCTCCCTCGTGGATCATCATGCGAAGGTCTTGTACCGATCACCGGAACCTCAGGGGGACCGTGACGGCACCCAGCCACAATCAACCGGATTGCCGCATCGTTCGCTGGGACGAGACCACCGCATGAAATTCCGGTAGGCGGATCCGTCAGCCGACCGACGGTCCGAGCCCCAGCGACTGCGGTGTGCTGGCGTCGGGCGACGGCTGGTGCAGGCCCTCGTCGAGCGGGCCGAACTCGGTCATCAGCGCGGGGCTGCCGCCCCACGGGGTCTGCTCCTCGGCGATCAGCGAGTTGGTCGTGAGCAGCAGCCCCGCCACCGAGGCGCCGTTCTGCAGCGCGGAGCGGCAGACCCGCAGCGGGTCGATGACGCCGGCCTCGACGAGGTTCACGTAGCGCCCGTGCAGCGCGTCGAACCCCTCGTCGGGGCCGAGCTCGCGGGTCTTCGCGAGCACCTCGGCGGCCGGATGCCCGGCGTTGCTGGCGATCAGCCACGCGGGCTCGGACAGTGCCGCGCGGACGATGGCCGCCCCGATCTCGTCGTCACCGGTCAGGGCGAGCCCGCTCAGCACGTGCTCGGAGTGCAGCAGCGCGGCGCCGCCGCCCGCCACGATCCCTTCCGCGATCGCGGCGCGGGTGGCCGACAGCGCGTCCTCCACCCGGTGCTGCAGCTCCTTGAGCTCGGCGGGCGTCGCCGCGCCGACCTTGATCACCGCGACCTTGCCCGTCAGCGCGCCGATCCGTTCGGTCAGGACGTCCTCGTCCACGCCGAACTGTGCGCGCTCCCGCTCCGCCCGCAGCTGACCGACCCGGAACTCGACGTCCTGGGCGGACCCCGCACCGCCCACGATCGTCGTCATGTTCTCGGTGACCCGCACCTGCTTGGCGCGGCCGAGGTGCTGGACGCCCATGCTGTCCAGCGAGAACGACGAGTGCTTGCTCAGCACGGCGCCACCGACCACCGCGGCGAGATCCTCCAGCTTGTGCAGCCGGCGGTCGCCGAACCCGGGCGCCCGCACGGCGACGGACTGGAACGCGCCGTTGACGTGGTTGTGCACGAGCATGGACAGCGCCGTGCCCTCCACGTTCTCGGCGATGAGCACCAGCGGGCGCGGATCACGCATGATCTTGTCCAGGATCGGCATCAGCTCCTGGACCTTCGTGATCTTCTCGCTGCACATCAGGATGTAGGGGTCGTCGAGGACCGCCTCGAGCCGGCCCGGGTCGGTGACCAGGTACGGCGAGAGGTAGCCGTTGTCGAACTCGAAGCCCTCCACGAAGTCCACCGACATGCCGATGGCCGCCGACTCCTCGACGGTGACCACGCCGCCCTCGCCGACCGTGTGCAGCGCGCGGCCGATCGCGGCGCCGACCTCGTCGTCGTCGTTGGCGGAGATCGCGGCCACCCGCGCGTAGTCCTGTTCGGACGTCACCGGGTGCGCCACCTTCTCCAGGTGGCCGACGAGCAGCGCCACCGCCTTGTCGATGCCCCGCTTGATCAGCACCGGGTTGCCGCCCCCGCCGATCGCCTTCATGCCCTCGCGGATGATCGCCTGGGCGAGGACCGTCGCCGTGGTCGTGCCGTCGCCGACCACGTCGTTGGTCTTGATCGCCGCCTCCTTCACCAGCTGCGCGCCCATGTTCTCGAACTGGTTCTTGAGGTGGATCTCGCGCGCGATCGTCACGCCGTCGTTCGTGACGACCGGCGAGCCGGTGATCTTCTCGATGATCACATTGCGGCCCTTGGGACCGAGCGTGGACTTCACCGCCTCCGCCAGCTTGTCCACTCCGGACAGCAGCAGGTCGCGGGCCTCCGGACCGAAACGCAGTTCCTTAGCCATCGTGTGCTCCTGTCTCGTCAGGGGGTGAGGATCGCCCGGCCGCGGACCTTGCCCGCGTCGAGGTCCGCGAGTGCGTCGAGAGCGGACTCCAGCGGGTACTTCTTGGTGTGCAACGTGACCTGGCCGCTCTGCGCCAGCACCATCAGCTCCGCCAGGTCGTTGTAGGTGCCGACGAGGTTGCCGATGATGTTGCGTTCGGTCGAGATGATGTCGATCGTCGGCACGTCGATGTTGCTGCCGTAGCCGATGATGAACTGCGACCCGTTGCGCCGGGTCATCGCGAAGGCGTCCTGTTGCGCGCCCTGCTCGGCGACGAAGTCGAGCACGACCTCGGCGCCGTTCCCGTTGGTCAGGTCGAGCACGGCCTCGACGTGCTTGCCGTCGGCCAGCACGGTGTGGTGCGCGCCGATCTCGGCCGCGAGGTCGAGTGCCGCGGCGTTGCGGTCCACCACGACCACCGTGCACGCGGTCAGCGCGCGCAGCGACTGGATGCCGATGTGGCCGAGCCCGCCCGCGCCGTTGACGACGCACACCGTGCCCGGGTGCAGCCTGGGCGCCGCCTTGCGCACCGCGTGGTACGCGGTGATGCCGGCGTCGGCCAGCGCCGCCACGTCCTCGGGCCTGGTCTCGGGGTCGAGCTTGATGCAGGCGCGGGCGGAGGTGAGCAGGTACTCGGCCATCCCGCCGTCGCTGTCGATGCCGGGGAACGCCGAGTTCTCGCAGTGCATGTCGTCGCCGCCGCGGCAGGCCGGACAGAGTCCGCAGGTGGGCGTGGGATGCAGGATGACGGTGTCGCCGACGTCCACATTGGTCACGCCGGGGCCGACCTCGTGGACCCAGCCGGCGTTCTCGTGGCCGATCGTGTAGGGCAGCGTGACGCCGGACTTCTCCGCCCACTGCTCCTCGATGATGTGCAGATCGGTCCGGCACACCCCGGCGCCGCCGATCTTGACCACCACGTCGAACGGTCCGGTGGCCCGTGGTTCGGGTACCTCCTCGATCACGGGTTGCTGGTGATACTTGTGCAACCGCACTGCTTTCATGATTGGTGCTCCTGTCCGTGTGTCGCGGTGTCACGGGCGGACTCCGGATACCGGGCGCGCAGCATGCCCCGGCACACCCCGGAGTTGGCCTCCTGGCTCACCCGCGTCAGGCGGGCGAGGCCAAGATGGCGCCGCATGCCCGGCTCGTCCACGCCGGCGCCGGTGGCCGGGTCGAGGACGAGCGGGTCGCGGTCGGTGTCGGGCAGGCCGAGCTCGCGGCGGCGGTGGCGCAGCCGCTCGCGGTCGGCGGTGGGTGGCGCGTCCCCCAGCGCGAGCCCGGCGAGGCTCGCGGGGTCGGCGCCGGCGGCGACCAGCGCCCGGCACACCCGGTCCGTGCCGGCGAGCACGGCCTTGCGCAGGAAGTCGGCGCGCAGGCCGTCCAGCTCGTCGGCGGCCTCCCCGGCGAACGTGCCGAGGAAGCCGGCCCGGGCGGCGACGCCGCGGTTGATCGCGTCCGCGGCGAAGTGGTCGTCCAGCTCCACGACCGTGCGCCCGACGCCCTCCACCGCCGACACGGCGTCGTAGGCGTCGGCCACCATCAGGAACGCGAAGTTGGGCGCGCAGAAGTAGGTCGGCAGCCGCAACCGGACGAGGGCCTCACCGGCCGGGTTCACCTCGCAGTGCGAGACGAAACCCAGGTCGGTGAGTGGCTCGTCCAGTTCCGGGTCCAGCACCGTGCCCAGTGCCGACCAGACCGCCGACCGGATCGCCGCGGTGTCGCCGGCGGTCTGGGTGGCGGGGGTCGTCACGAGGCAGGCACCCCCACCGGCTCGGTGGTCTTCTCCTTCTCGGCCTCCAGCTCGCCGGGCACCTTGATGTCGTACAGGCGCGCGGCGTTCAGGCCGAGGATCTTCTTCTTCTGCGTCACGGTGAGCGGGGCGTAGTCGGCCATCTCCTCGTCGTCCGGCATCTGCCAGTCGACGAAGCCCTCGACCTGCCACTTCGGTTCCCAGATCGCGTAGTCCGCACCGAAGATCAGCTTGTCCTCACCGAGCCAGAACATGAGCTCGCCCATGACCTTCGCGAAGAACCGCGGGCGGGCGTGCATCAGGCCGCCGATCACCACGGCGAGGCCCGCGTAGACGTTCGGCTCCTGGGTGGCCATGAAGCAGAAGTCCTCGATGCGGGGCAGGCCCACGTGCTCGACGATGAAGTTCAGCTCGGGGAAGTTGGTCGCGGCGTAGTCGACGTCGGACACGTCGAAGGCGTCCTTGTCCAGCGGCCAGATCGTCGGTCCCTTGTGGACGTGGATGTTCCGGACCCCGAGCTCCTGGCACTTCTCCAGGTAGCGCGCCGCCTCCGGCGACTTCAGGCTCCAGCCGCGGGAGTCGCCGCGCCACTCGGCGGTGTAGAGCTTGACGCCCTTGCAGCCGAAGCGCGCCACCCGCTCCTCGAGTGCCTTGAGGCCTTCATCGCCCTCGCGGGGGTCCCAGTTGGTGTTCACGATGAACTTGCCGGGGTGGCGTTCGGCCAGCTCTGCGTTCTTCTCCGTCGTGTTGAACCCGTTGGTGTACCACTGCTTCAGGCTGGTCGGCTGGAAGATCGCGATGTCCACGTGGCCCTCGTCGAACAGGTCACGCATCATCGTCTCTTCGGAGTACTTCTGGAACTTCTCGATCGGCCAGTGCGTGTCCGCCGGGCCGAGTCCCTGGTAGGCGTGGAAGCACTCGATCCAGCCCTTGGCGTACTGCTCCTGGCCGGGTACCCAGTTCGCGGGGCTCGCGTCCCAGAAGTGGGTGTGGCCGTCGACCACGAAGTAGTTCTCGCCGTCCTTCGTGTACATGTTTCAACTCCACTGCGTGTGTCGCGGGTGACGGTCCGGCGCACCGCCGGCGGATCGGCGACCGCCGGGCGGCGAACCGGACCCTCACACTGCAATCGGGTCGGCTGGGCTACTTGACCGGCTTCAGGTCGAAGTCGAGGTACTCGGCGGCGTCCTCCGGGTTGGCGAACATGATCGTGCGGTCGTCGAGGTGCACCATGCGCCCGTAGTGGGTGGACATGCTCTCCTCGAACTCGGCCGCGTTGAACCAGCCCTCCTCTTCCCCGGCCGCCTCGTCGACGTCGGCGTAGACCACGTCCATGCGACCGACGGCGTCGACGCGGATCATCGAGGGGAGCGGGGTGATCGTCACGTTCGACTCGCGCGCCATGACCGCGGCGACGATCGCGCCGACCTGGTTGTTCATCAGCGTGAACCCGCACTTGTTGGACGCCGTGTTGTCCTGTTTGTACGGACTCTCGGCGGTCTTGAAGGACTTGACGGAGGTCACTGGCTCAGCTCCTTCGGTGCTTGCAGACCCAGATCGGACAGGATCCCGGCGAAACGGCTCTTCGCCCGGTCGAGGCCGTCCTCGAAGCGAGGCGGCTTGGCGTCGGGCTGCGACCACAGCGGCTGCAGCGTGCGCACGGCCGCGATGCACCGGGGCACCCAGTCGGCGAGCCACTGCTGCAGGATCTTCTTGTTGTGGTCGGCGAACTCCTTGTCGTCGACGAGCAGCCGGAACATGGGCCGGGTGTAGCGCAGGTCGCGCTCGGCGTAGTCGTACTCCTCGGCGCCGACCAGCGTCGGGGTGACGAAGTCGCCGTTGGCGGGGGCGGCCTGCTGGACCAGGTTGCTGCGGAACATCTCGCCGACCAGTGGCTCGAAGACCACGTTCGCCGCGAAGATCGCCTCGCACCAGTCCCAGATCGCCGTGAGCTGCTCGGCGGTCTCCCGCACGCCCTGCCATGCCGGGTCGGAGTCCCAGGTGGTCAGGTGCGCGGCGCCGTCGAAGTCCTCGATCTCCTCGCTGAGCGTGAGGTTGTACAGCGCGAGGTCCTGCGCCGCGCGGATGCGGTGCATGCTGTTCACCGAGATCGCGTTGTTGTGCATGTTCGTCGGCGCCCGGCGGTTGGCGTTGGCGAACAGGTACAGGCCGAGCCCGTGGTCCACGTGCATCCACGCGCCCACGTGCTGCGCCACGAACTGCACCCAGTTGCGGTTCCACTGCTCGAACGCCTTGGCCTGGCGGGCGGCCTCGACGTTCTGGTTGAGCTGGCGGACCACGTTCGCGTTGTAGCGGTAGAGCGTGAGCTCCCACTCCTCGTTGGGGTCCCGGAACTCGTGCCAGCCGTGTGCCGGCCAGTCGTAGCCCTTGCCGCCCGACCCCGGACCGCGCGTGGGCTCCGGCCGGTCGGTGCCCCACGCCTTGAGCGCGGTCCACTCGAGAGGGTAGCCGCCCTTGCCGTCGGAGAAGCCGTACAGCCAGCCCTGGGCGAGGTAGTGCCGCGGGTCGGGCTGGACCTCGACGGTGACGTCCTCGTAGTGGCTCTGCTTGCGCTTCGCCGGGTTGAAGTAGTTGAACGTACGCGAGGTCGAGTCCGGGAACACCTTGGCGCCCGCCTCGGCGTCGGTGAAGACCGGCTTCGGCACACTGCGTTCTGTCGTGGTGGTCATCGACACTTCCTTCTCTCAGGCCGTTCCCATCCCTGCCGGCGGCTACGGGCCGTCCGGGTCGCCGGTCGTCGTGAACTTGTCGTAGAAAATGCGCTTCTCGGCCACACCGAGCTCGGGCAGCAGCTCGAGTGCCGCCTCAACCATCGGCGGCGGCCCGCACACGTACGCGTCGGCGCCCGCGAGGTCCGCGGCGCGGCTGCGCACCACATCGGTGATCAGCCCGGTCTCGCCGTCCCAGTCCTCGCCGTCGGGCTCGGACAGCGCCGGTACGAAGTGGAAGGACGGCAGCTTCTCCTCGAGAGCGGTCAGCTCCTTCTCGAAGCAGAGGTCGCGGCGCCGGCGCGCGCCGTAGAAGTAGGTCGCCGGCCGGTCGATGCCGCGGTCGGCCATGGACCGCAGCAGGCACAGGATCGGCGCCATCCCCGCTCCGCCCCCGACGAACACGATCGGCTTGTCCGGCGCGTCCCGGAGGGTGAACATCCCGTACGGACCGTTGATCTCCAGCCGGTCGCCGACGGCGACCTCGGTGTCCAGGAAGTGGGAGAAGAGGCCCTCCGGGTACACCTTGATCACGAACTCGAGCTTGTCGCCGTCGGTGCTCGGCGTGGTGGCCATCGAGAACGACCGGGTCCAGTCCGTCCCCGGGATCGTGAAGTCCACGTACTGGCCGGGGAAGTACTTGAACGTGGTCGGCTCCACGAGGCGCACGACCAGGTGGCGCATGTCGTGCGTGACGTTCTCGTTCGACTCCACCTCCACGACCGCCCGCTGCAGCGGCAGTCCTGAGTGGATCATCTCCTCGTCGTAGTTGAGCAGCTCGATCGTGAGGTCCTCGTACGCGTGCGCCCGGCACAGCAGCGTGTAGCCCTCGTCCTTCTCGAACTCGGGCAACGCGAACGTGGAGTACCGCTCGAGCTCCACGTCGTCGCCGTCGAGGATGAACGACTTGCAGGAGGCGCACTGACCTTCCTTGCAGCCGTGCATGAGCATGATGCCCTGCTCCGCGGCCGCGCGCAGGATCGTCTGGTCCTCGTCGACCTCGATCTCGACGCCCACCGGCTCGAAGCGCACCACGTGCTTGTCTGCCATGGATTCCTCACCCGATCGCCGCTGCTGTACCGATCCGTACCGATCCGTTCGTGGCATGGGGGTGGCATGGGGAGGACCCCGTTGGCGGGACGGAGTCCTCCCCGGTGCTCCCCCAGGCGGTCAGGCGCTCGCGGGAGCGGGCCGGCCGGCCGGCCCCTGCCGGTTGTAGTCGGCCTGGAACGCCGCGCGCTCCTCGTCGGTCATCTCGTTCAGCAGGACGTTCGGGCTCTGCAGCGGCGGGCACCGGCGCAGGTGGTCGAGCGTCCACATCTTCTTCGGGTCGAGGTTGAGGTGCGGCTGCGCGACGAGCGTCTTGCCGTCGTCACGCACGTAGCCCATGTCCGACACCACGTCCGCCCAGTTCCAGCCGTGGTAGAGCGTCTCCCACTCGCGGGAGCCGATCAGCTGGCCCATGTTCGGCGTGCTGCGCCCCTGGAACGTCGGCCGGAACGCCTCGGCGTCGGTCCAGCGGCAGGCCTCGTGGCAGTACGTCCGCCACTGGCCGTCGACCTGTTCCATGACCATGTCCTCGCGGACCAGGCACGGCACCATGCACGTCCAGCAGCGGTGCGGGTAGACGTAGTCGACGTCCTCGAGCGCGATCGGGTTGTGCCCGTTCGGGATCGACAGCCGGTTGTAGTTCTCCCACCACTTCCCGTACTTGTCGTACCAACCCGGGTACTTGTACTCGAACCACTCGAAGTCGGCGTCGGTCATCGGGTCGATGCGCCAGTAGTTGGCGAGCCACCCGGTGGCGAAGAACTGGGCCACCTCGTGCACGTAGCCCTTGTTCCAGATCTGGTTCCACGCCTCCTCGATGAGGTCGTGGGGGACGACCAGGCCGTACTTCTCCAGCGGTACGAGGTAGCTGCGGTAGTAGTCGTCGTAGATCCACCGGCGCCACATCTCCGCGTAGCTTTCCCGGTCCTTGCGGCGGTCCTTCGTGCCGTACTCGATGAACGTGCCGATCGCCGCGTCGACCACGCGGTGGTTGTTCCACCACGCGTAGCGCAGGTCGCGCTCGAGCAGCTGGTGGTTGGCCTCGTCGGAGAGCGCCATCAGCAGGGTGGCGTAGCCGTTGCTGATGTGGCGCGACTCGTCGGACTGCACCGAGTGGAACACCGTCGGCAGCAGGTAGTCGCCGTTGGCGGCGGCCTCCGCCGGCATGGCGACGAACAGCGTGTTGGTGAACGCGGTCTCGGCGACGATCGTCAGGTAGATGCTCGCCGCGGTGATCGCGTCACCGGTGATGAAGCCTTCCGCGAACTGGCGGCCGATTGTGCCGCAGTAGTCGTTCTGGAAGTTGCGCAGGCTGGAGTTGAAGCCAGCGGGGTCGATGTAGTTGTTCATGTACAGGCGCTTCAGGTTCTGCTGGATCGTCGAGTGCCGTACCTCGTCGATCATCTGGATCGCCTGGCCGTTGTGCAGCTCGGGGTTGGGCACCGTGCGGAACAGCAGCGGCATCGCCCGCGCCGCGGAGATCTCCGGCAACGGAATGATCGACAGGAACAGCTTCTGCCACTCCAGCCAGCGTTCCTGTACCTGCCGGAACATGTTCCCGCGGATCGCGCCGTCCTCCGCGCCGTACACGCGGTGGTCCTTCTCCTCCTGCATCGGGAAGTAGGAGCGCAGGACCTGCTTGAGCGGGTCCTTCTTCTTGGCCTTCTGGAATGTGTAGTCCGTCCCGTACTGGGAGACTGGTGTGTGGTAAGCCGGTTCCCAGGACAATTCCTGGATTTTCTGGTGGGCCTTGGCAACACTCTGGCGGCTCATGTTTTCTCCTAACCCGACCGCTCAGGTTGACGGTGGCAGATTCACCTACACCCGGCCGTTTTTGGTGGGTCTCACCGACTGGGCGGCAGGCACACGTCCGATAGACGAATTACAACGCCCCGCGGCGGTGACGCGAGTCTCAATTTTGGACAGCGCGGTGTCTCAGTCGTCCATCGTCGCCCGCAGTTCGGCGAGCTTTTCCTTGGTCGCCTCGCCGACTCGGGAGTCGCCTTCCAGCGCCGGTCGGATGCCGAGCGCGCGCAGCAGCTCGGCCGCCGGCTCGCCCGGGTTGCCGGCGGCGCCGAGCGTCGGGTGCAGGCCCTCGTCGACGAGATGGCCGAAGATCAGGTTGACCACGGTCCACGGGCTGTAGGTCTCGTCAGGTTGCTGTTCGTTCACGTCTCGCCCCTCGCCGGAGGTGTTTTGGTCCATGAGACCGCTCTCCCCGGCCGCGGGATGTCTCAATGTGAGACACCGGGTGGTGGCGAACCCGCTTACGCTGGTCTGGGGCACCGCGCGGTAAGGGAGCTGGATGTGGCGGACACGGCGAGCACCCCGGACTCGATGCTGACCCGGGCCCCGATCCCGGCCGACGATGTGGGGCTCGCCGACACCAGAGTTCGCTTCCTGACCGAGGAGTCGGTGGCGCCCGACGAGGTGCGCCAGTCGATCCTCGCCTCCTGGTGGCGGTCGCGGCGCCTGGACGTGCCGGCGGACCGCATCGACCTGCCCTACACCGGCCGGCCACACCTGGACACGCCGCTCACACACAGTGCCGCACCGGTGCTGCGCCGGCTCTCCGACCAGCTGGACGGCCAGCCCATCAGCCTCATCCTCACCGACCCGACCGGCGTCGTGCTCATGCAGTACACGGGCGACCCGGACCTGCACCGCCACCTCGAGCGCGTCGAGCTCGCGCCCGGCTTCAGCTACGGCGAGCAGTTCGTCGGCACCAACGGGATCGGCACGGCGCTGGCCGAGGGCAGGCCGATGCACGTGTTCGGGCACGAGCACTACGCGGAGAACCTCGAGAACCTCGCGTGCGCGGGCGTGCCCATCCGGCACCCCATCTCGGGCAAGACCCTGGGCGCGATCGACCTGACCTGCTGGCGGCGCGACGCCGGGCGGCTGCTCGTCGCGCTGGCCCGCAGCACGGCCGAGCAGATCCGCCAGGCGCTGCTCACCTACAGCGACATGCGCGAGCTGACGCTGTTCCGCTCGTACCTGCAGGCCTGCCGGCGCACCACCGGCATCGTCATCGCGTTCAACAGCGACCTCGTGATGATGAACGACCGCGCCCGCCAGCTGCTGGACCCGGGTGACCAGTCGGTCATCATCGGCCAGGCGACGCAGATCCTGACCGAGCGCGGCCGCGGGGCGACGGCCACGCTGGCGACCGGGACCAAGGTGCGGCTACGGGTGCGGCCGGTCGCCGGCCAGGACGCCGACGACGTCGCCGGCGGCGTCATCCAGGCCGAGCTGCTCGACGCGGACGAGGAGCGGGTGGCGAGCGCCGGCCCGGTGCTGCCGATGTTCCTGCCGGGTGCGGTGGGTTCCGCGTCGACGTGGCTGCGCTGCTGCCACCAGGTCGACGCCGGCTACGAGCGCGGCGACTGGCTGATCCTGACCGGCGAGGCCGGGGTCGGGAAGCTGACCGTCGCTCGCGGCGTGCACCAGCGGCGCAACTCGCTCGGCCGCATCCACGTGCTCGACGCCGCGGCCATCCCGGCGGACCGGCTCGCGGACGAGGTACGCACCGAGCTCATCGACGACCCGGTGGACACGCTGGTCGTCCGGCACGTGGACCGCCTCGACGAGGAGACCACGCGGGCGATGGCCGCCGTGCTGCGCGAGGCGCGGGACAACCGGGCGGCCGCCGGCGGCCCGTGGGTGACGCTGACGATGAGCGGCGACGCCGAGCTGCCGAAGGACCTGTGGGCGCTGTTCCCGCTGACCGTGGACGTGCCGCCGCTGCGCCGGCACATCGAGGACCTCAACGAGATCGTCCCGCTGATGCTCAACCGGCTGTGCGCGGGCGCCGCGCTGACCTGCTCGCCCGCCACCATGCACCTGCTCACCCGCGCGCGCTGGCCGGGGAACGCCGCGCAGCTCTACGAGGTGCTCAAGCAGGTGACCCAGCACCGGCGGGCGGGCGCGATCCAGCCGGCCGACCTGCCGGCCGAGTTCCGCACCGCGCCGCGCCGCCCGCTCAACCGCATCGAGGCGGTCGAGCGCGACGCCATCGTGCGCGGCCTCGAGGACGCCCGCGGCAACAAGGTCCAGGCGGCGAAGCTCCTGGGGATGTCCCGCGCGACGATCTACCGCAAGATCCACGACTACGGCATCGTCGTGCCGGCCCAGGCCTGATTTCAGCCGACGGTGGAAATTCGCGGACGGCTTCTCCGGTTCGTGAGAGGATGACGGCGACACGGCATTCCTGCCGTGCGCCGTAATGCTGACATCGGGGGTATTGGGGGAGCTCATGCTTTCACGTCGTAGTTTGCTGCGCGCCGGCGGCGGAATTGCCGCGACCGCCGCTTTGGCGGGCGCCGGGACGGCGCTCGCCGGGCCGGCCTCGGCCACGGTGCCGGAGTCGGAGTACTTCGACATCACCAAGGACTCGCACGACCTGTTCCGCGGCAAGATGCTGCACGAGTCGCACCACGTGATGCAGGGCTTCACGTTCGACAACGTGAACCGGCGGCTGTTCGTCGTGCAGACCCAGAACGGGTCGTCCGGCGACGACCTGTGCGTCAACCAGCTCGACTTCGCCGGCAACCAGGTCGGCTCGATGCACCTCGACAGCGCCGGGCACGGCGTCTCGATCGGTGTCGAACCCGTCGGCACGGACTCCTACATCTGGATGGAGTGCGACTCGGACGGCACCGGGCCCACGGCGCGCGGCACCGCGCTCGCGCGCTTCAAGTTCGTGAACGGCGGGACGCCGTCGGTGCGGAAGTTCCTCACCGGCAGCGACACGATCACCTGCGCGACCGACCCGGTCAACGAACGGATCGTGGTGCGCCGCAAGGAGGGCGGCGTGATGCACTACAGCCTGTACTCGCTCGCCGACGCCGCCGCGGGTGACTTCGGCTCGCCGCTGGTGCACTTCGCCGAGCCGCCGCTGGGCCCCGTCTTCCAGGGCTACGCGATCTACGGCCAGTACCTGTACACGCTGGACGGATCCGGCCACGAAGACCCGGCCGACATCGACTCGTACGTGACCCGGATCGACATGAACACCGGCGCGCAGGAGGACCGCTTCCTCACCCACGCCGGCAGCACTCTGGTCTACCGCGAGCCGGAGGGCATGGCCGTCTACCGCACGGTGGCCGGGGAGACCCGGCTGTTCCTCGGCTTCGGCTCCCGTGACGACGGGATCGGCGAGCTCAACCGCTACGCCAACATCTTCTACAAGAACGTGCTCGTCAGCCCAGCGTGAACGGGTCGCGGGTGCCGCCGGTGAGCTCGACCCACACGGACTTGCTCTCCAGGTACTCGTCGACCGCGGCCACGCCGTTCTCGCGGCCGAGGCCGGAGTTCTTGTACCCGCCGAACGGCACCGACGGTGCGACCGTGCGGTAGGCGTTGATCCACACGGTGCCGGCCTTGATCCGGGCCGCCATGCGGTGCGCGCGGTGGACGTCCTTCGTCCACACCGCACCGGCGAGGCCGTAGGGCGTGTCGTTGGCCAGCTTCACGGCCTCGTCCTCGTCGGTGAACATGACCGCCGCGAGGACGGGGCCGAACACCTCCTCGCGGTAGATCGTGGACTCCGGCGTCACGCCGGTGAGCACGGTCGGCTGCACGAAGAACCCGCCCAGGCCGGCCGCCGCGGCGCCGCCGTGGACGACGGTCGCGCCCTCGGCCTTCGCGGTCTCCAGCAGGCCCAGCACCTTGGCGTACTGCGGCGCGTTGGCGACCGGGCCCATCTCGGTCTCGGCCGCGACCGGGTCGCCGAGCCTGATCGCGGCGGCCCGCTGCGCGACGAGCCGGACGAGCTCGTCGTGCACGTCGGCGTGCACGATCAGCCGGGACCCGGCCATGCAGGTCTGGCCGGTCGCGGCGAACACGCCGGCGATCACGCCGTTCGCGGCGGCGGCGAGGTCCGCGTCGGGGAAGACCACCTGTGGCGACTTGCCGCCGAGCTCGAGGGTGACCTTGTTGAGGTTCTCCGCGGCGGCGTGCGCGACCGCACGGCCGGTCGCGGTCGAGCCGGTGAAGGCGACCTTGTCCACACCGGAGTGCCCGGCGAGCGCCGCGCCGGTCTCGCGCGAGTCGCTGGTGACGACGTTGAGCACGCCGGGCGGGAACCCGGCCCGCTCGAACAGCTCGGCCAGGCCCAGCGTGGAGGCGGGGGAGTGCTCGGACGGCTTGGCCACGACCGTGCAGCCGGCCGCCAGCGCCGGGGCGAGCTTCCAGGTCAGCAGCAGCAGTGGCGAGTTCCACGGCGTGATCGCGGCGACCACGCCCACGGGCTCGCGTCGCGTGTAGACCAGGTAGTTCGGGTTCGGCGCCGGGATCTGCCTGCCCTCGATCTTGTCGGCGAGCCCCGCGTAGTAGTGGTACCAGCCGCCGAGCCCGCTCAGCTGGCCGATCATCTCCCGGTACAGCTTGCCGGAGTCGTTGACCTCGAGCCGCGCGAGCCGGTCGGCGTTCTCGGCGATGAGATCGCCGAACCGGCGCATGAGGGCGGCCCGCGCGAAGCCGGTGGTGGCACCCCACTCGCCGTCGAGCGCCGCCCGGGCCGCGCCGACCGCGTCGTCGACGTCCTCGGGCCCGGCGTCGGGCAGCACGGCCCACGCCTTTCCGGTGTAGGGATTCTGCGACTCGAACGTGCGGCCCGACCGCGCGCCGACGGCCTTGCCGCCGATCAGCATGGCGAAGTGCTCGAGCTCGTCTACCACCGCGTCCGCCTCCTCGGCCGTGCCCCCGCAACCCCTGCAAGGCACGCTACGACGCGTGCGGCGTCTCGCGCCACGGGATGTCTCAGCGTGAGACGCGCGCGCGTGCCACCAGCTCCCGTGCGGCCGCCGGCCAGTCGGGGTGGGCGAAGTCGAAGCCCGCCTCGGGTAGCCGGCGCGGGATCACCCGGCGGCTTTTCAGCAGCAGCTCCGTGTCCGACCGGAGGGCGAACGCGCCCAGCTCCGCCATCCAGCGGGTGGCGGGCAGGCCGAACGGGACGTGCCAGGCCCGGCGCAGCGCGCGCATGAAGTCCCGATGCGGCAACGGGTTCGGGGCCGCGAGGTTCACCGGGCCGGCGATGTCGGGGCGGGCCAGCAGGAACCGGACCGCGGCGACGAAGTCGGACTCGTGCAGCCACGACACGTACTGCCGCCCACCCGCCACCGGGCCGCCGAGGCCGAGCCGGGCGAGCCTGCTCAGCAAGGTGAACGCGCCGCCCGGCACGGCGCTCAGCACGATCGCGGTCCGCAAGGCCACCTTGCGGGTGGCCGGCGCGTCCGCCGCCGACTGCGCCGCCTCCCACTCGCGCGCGATCCGCACGCTGTACGACCAGTACGCGGGCGCGTCCGGCTCGGCGCCGCCGAGCTCGCCGGACTCGTCGTGCGGCGGGCCGTACGTGTGGGCGTAGATCGTCGCCGTGCTCATCTGCAGCCACACCGGCGGCGGCTGCGCGGCACGGGCGATGGCGGTACCGACGAGCCGCGTCGTGGCCACCCGAGAGGACAGCATCTCCCGCAGGTTCGCGTCGGTGTAGCGGCAGCTCACGCTGCGACCCGCCAGGTTGATCACCGCGTCGCACCCGTCCAGCTCGGCCGCCCACGCGCCGAGCGTGCGGCCGTCCCACCGCACGCCCCGCACGCCGGCCGGCAGCCGCGGGGCTCCGCGGGACACGACCACGACCTCGTGGCCGTCCGCGACCAGGGCGGAGCTCAGGAACGTCCCGATGTGGCCCGTACCGCCGGGCAGCACGATCCGCACTCCGCACCTCCTGTTTTGAACGTGTTCAAAAGCAGGATAGCGGGGCCATGGACGTGGACCGGTAGCCTGTCGCCAGCGGTTCGCCCGAAGGCTGCGAGCGAGGACGTGCCGCGAGGTGGCCGGTTCGGGTGCGGCCCTGGCCTTCAGAGAGCAGGGCCAGCCTTCCGGTTACCGGCCGATCCGGCCGGTGGGGAAGGCCGGTCCCGGCCCGCTTCCCGGACCCGTCGTTCTGGCCCGCGACCAGGCGCCGGACGGTCCCGGCTCGACGATCCTGAACGGCCGATGGCGGGGCGCTCCGCAGCCGGGTGGCGGGTGGTGTGGGACGTCGTCAGCTGACCAATGTGGACATGTGGTGGCAGCCGGATGGCGGAGGTCGCGACGGCCGGGGGAGCCGATCGGCGGGACCGACCGGAACCGTGGCGCGGGTCCGGACGCCGGAGGGTACGAACGGCGGATCCCCGTCCGCCGATCGGGCGGATCGCCGGTACGCTGCCCCGCGAGATCATCGACCGGAAATTTCCGGGCCGATCCTGGTCGAACGACGCCAGCGCGGTGGTGTCGCCGCTGATAGTCAGGGATTGAAACGATCTAACTGCCGGTTCTCCGCCGAAAGGAGTAGGTGTCCCCCATATTTCGGGGGAGCGTGTCGGCCATCAGGCGGCGTCGTTCCCCTCATCCGACCAAGCCGAAAGTAGGTTGTGCGGTCCGTCCGTTCTGGTGCAGTCTGCACCCGCTCTGCACACAGCGCCATCGCGAGGTGACTTGACGCAGTGGATCGCAAGCGAAAGACCTCAGACGAGCGACCCGCGCGTGTGCTCCTGCTTGACGAGCACTGGATCACTCGCGCGGCGCTGCGGGACGCACTCGCCGAAGCCGCCGACCTGGAGATCACGGCCGAGGCGACCGACTGCGACGAGGCGATCTCGCTGCTCGGTTCGGCGGGTGTGAGCGCCGACGTCCTGGTGTTCACCGGGGCCACCGATCCCGCTCACCTGTGCAGCCGGTTGGCGGAGGCCCTGCCGCAGTGGCCGGTCAGGCTGCTCATGATCGGTGGCGACGGGTTCCCGGACTCGCTGGGCCGCCGGTACGCACCGGCCGGCTGGGGGTGGCTGCCGCAGTCCGCCGCGGAGAAGCACTTCATCGCGGCAGCGCGGCTGATCGCGGCAGGTCACTGCATCGCACCCGGACCGTCCAATGCGGTCAACGGGCGCATCGCGGCCGTCGTCGACTCGCTCACCCCGCGGGAGGTCGACGTGCTCCGGCTGCTCGCGGAGGGCTGTACGAACGCGGAGATCTCCGCGCGCCTGCAACTCGGCGAGAGCACGGTGAAGTCGCACGTGCAGAACCTGCTCAACAAGCTCGGCGTTCGCAATCGGGTGAGCGCCGCCATTCACGCATACGAAATCGGTCTCGTGCATCTCGACAGAGGGCCGAGGCAGCGGTCGTCGCGCGGCGAGGATCCCGATACCTACCACTTGGTCGGCGGGTGAATCGATGTTGCTGTGGCCCACGGGTTCCAGAGTCAGGATGTGAGGCAGGAACACAAGCCAGTTGCCACCGGTCGCCGGATCGAGCCGACCGCTATATGCGAGTTCTCCTCCCACCCTCTGGAGCAACCGTGACCAATCGCCGCCCCAAGCGACTTCTCACCGCACTCCTCTGCGTCCTCGCGCTGTCCGCCGTCGCCGCGACCGCGGGCTGTACGGCGGAGGGCGGTGGGTCCGGCGAGAGAATCACCCTCGGCTACGGCGCGTTCCCGGGCTGGCTGCCCTGGAAGGTCGCCGAGGAGCAGGGCATCTTCGAGGAAAACGGGATCTCCGTCGACCTGAAGTACTTCGAGAGCATCAGCGATGGCAACAACGCGATGGCGAGCGGCGCGCTCGACGCCAACAACCAGTCGCTCAACGACACGCTTTCGATGCTGAGCGGTGGCGCGAAGCCGCAGAAGATCGTCACCATCAACGACACCTCCACCGGCGCCGACCAGATCATCGCGCGGCCGGGCATCTCGAGCCTGAACGACCTCAAGGGCAAGAAGATCGCGGTCGAGGAGGGCATCGTGGACCACTACTGGCTGCGCCTCGCGCTCGAGGAGGTCGACCTCACCTTCGATGACGTCGAGCTGGACCTGCTGACCACCGACGCCGCCACCGCCGCGTTCGTCAACGGCCAGGTGGACGCCGTGGTCAACTACCCGCCGTTCACGACGACCGCGCTGGAGCGCAAGGGTGCCCACGCGATCGCGACGACCGCGGAGTTCCCGAACGCGTGCTCCGACCACCTTGTCGTCTCCGCAGACATGATCAAGAACCGGCCCGACGACGTGCAGGCGCTGGTCAACACCTGGTTCGACACGCTGGCCTGGATCCGGGACCACAAGAAGGCCGCGACCGAGATCCTCGCCAAGCAGGTCGGCGTGGAGCCGAAGGACTACGACAGCTACGCGGCCGGTCTCTCGACGTACACGCTGCAGCAGAACATCGACGCGTTCACCCCGGGCACCACGCCGAAGAACCTCAACTTCCAGGCCGCGGACATCGCGGACTTCCTCACCGAGTCCGGGCTCGCGACGATCCGTCCGGAGACCGACAACCTGCTCGACGACCAGTTCGTCAAGGAGGCCGCGGCGCAATGAGATCGACCGTCGACGAGCACGAGGTGCCCAGCGCTGCCGACCCCGTGGTCGGCGGCGATGTGGCGGAGGCCGTGTTCCTCGGCCAGCATGCCGTCGTGCCGGCGTCGGGCCCCGGCCGGATCGCCGCCCGGCTGACGGCGCCGTTGCGCGACCGGCGTGCACTGGCGATCAAGCACGACCAGGACCTCCTCGAGCTGCCCGCGTCGCTCGAGGGCGCCGCCCGTGCCCAGCACCATGGCACCGCGAGCAAAGGAAGTGGGACATGAGTGGACGACATGTGCTGGCCCGCTACACCGGCGCAGCACGCGGTGTCCTCAACAGACTTCGCATCCGCGGCAAGCTGAACCTGCTGGTCGCCCTGCCGCTGGCCGCGATCCTGCTGGTCGCAGTCCCGTTCGTGATAGTCCAGATCGACAACGCGAGGTCCGCGGCGGGCACCGCCCGGTTGTCCGGGCAGACCCGTGAGCTCGGCGCGCTCATCTCCGAGCTGCAGCGGGAACGGCTCGTGATGTCGGCCTACCTCTCGAACGTGACCGAACGCGAGAGCGTGACCCGGCAGACGAAGATCGTCGACGACCTCGCCAAGCGGGTGCGGGCCGACCTGGGTGCGGACGCGTCCGAAGAGGTGACGCAGGCCCTGGAGGGTCTCGCGTCGCTGAACAGCCTGCGCCAGTCCGTCCTCGACAAGGCGGCCACGCAGGAAAGCCTGGCCCGTACCTACCGCGCCACTGACGACGCGCTCATCGACGCGCTGCGACTGGTTCCCCAGCGCAACAGCGACGCCGAGGGCACCCGCCAGCTCACCGCTCTCGAGGCGCTGCTCCGCGCGAACGAACAGTCCACTTTGGCCGGCATGGCGCTGCTCATCGCCGCGGCCGACAAGGAGACCGGCCTGCCGATCCTGGACGACGCCCAGGCCGAGGCGCAGATCTCGACGGAACGGTTCGTCCAGCAGGCGGACATCGACGAGGCGGGCCTCGTCGTCGCGGTGGAGCAGGGCGACGAGGCCCGCGCCGTCAAGACGCTCGTCGAGCGCGCGACCGATACCCGCAGCCCGAGCGAGGCCGACTCGTTCGCCGCGTCGGCCTACAACAGCGTCGGCGCGCAGTCGAAGCTCCGCGAGGTCGCGCAGGACCAGGTCACCTCACAGATCACCGACGCGGCCCAGGCCCGGGCGGACGGCGCGGCCACCCTGGCCTGGCTCGTCGGTGGCGGCGTGCTGCTGCTGATCGGGCTGGTCCTCGCCCTCGCGGTGGTCGTCAGCCGGTCGATCGCGAGCCCGATGCGGCGGCTCACCGCGGCCGCGACGGACGTGGCCAACCTGGCCGACACCGAGCTGGTCCGCGTCGCGGACACCGAGGTGGCGAGCGAGCAGGTGCCCCGGCTCGCCGCGATCGAGGTGACCACCCGCGACGAGGTCGGCGAGCTCGCGCACGCGTTCAACAGGGTGCAGGCGACCGCGGCCATGCTGGTGGAACGGCAGGCGGTCACCCGCCGCAACGTCAGCCTCATGTTCGCCAACGTCGCGCAGCGCACCCAGAACCTGGTGGGCCGCCAGCTCAACCTCGTCGACGAGCTCGAGCGCAACGAGCAGGACACCCGGCTGCTGGAGAGCCTCTACCGGCTCGACCACCTCTCCACCCGCCTGCGCCGTTCCGCGGACAGCCTGCTCGTCGTGGCCGGTACCCGCAACGAGGACAAGCTGTCCGGCCCGGTCGAGCTGTCCACCGCGCTGCGTTCGGCGCTCGCGGAGATCGAGGACTACCAGCGCGTCCACCTCGGCGAGGTCTGCGACATCACGCTGGACAGCGACATCGGGCCGGACCTGGTCCTCGTGTTCGCCGAGTTGCTGGAGAACGCGACCTCGTACTCGCCGCCGGACACGTCGGTCGAGATCGACACGCGGTACCTCGTCAACGGCTCGTGCGTGGTGACCGTCATCGACCACGGCATCGGCATGTCGCAGGAACGGCTCGCGGAGGAGAACCACCGCCTGGTCGCCCGCGAGCGCCTCGACATCACACCGACCAGCATGCTGGGCCTGTTCGTGGTCGGCCGGCTCGCCCGCCGGCACAACCTGACGGTGGCGATGGTCGCCACCGAGGGCGGCGGCGTCACCGTCGACGTCGTCGTCCCGGAGAACCGGTTCCGGCGCAACGACGAGCCGGAGACCGCGCCGCACCACATCCCGGGATACGCGCAGACCGGGAACGGCCAGGTCAACTGGCAGATGGTGTTCCAGGGCATCGCGATCCCGCCGGCGTTCTCGGAGAACTTCTCCTGGTTCCCACCGGAGGCCACCGAGACCCCGGCCGAGCACTCGGGCCAGTTCGCACCGATCAACCTCTCGACGGAGCCAATGATGTCGTCTTCCGAGTCCTCGGCCGCGCCCAACGGGCAGACGCCGCCGAAGAGTTCGGAGACCACGGTGGCGGAGCGGGGCGGGCTGCGCAGGCGTGTCGCCGGTGCGCAGCTGCCCGGCTCGGCCGCCGCACCGCCGCCGACGCGCGCTGCCCCGAACCGCCCGGCCGTCCGGCCGGCGTCCGCGAAGCGCGACGCGGCCTCGGACCGGGGCGCGTTCGACGGCTACCAGTCGGCGTTCGCCCGGGCCTCCGAGTACGCCGTGTCGCCGGCCGAGGAGACTTCGCCGGACGGCACGCGGTCGGGGCTCTTGCGGCGGGTGCCCGGCGAGAGCATGGCGCCGGGGCTGCGAGTCGGCAAGCCCGGCAAGCCACCGTCCCGGGTCACCTCCGAGTGGCGTGAGCGGGACCCCGAAGCGGACCGCATGAAGCTGGATGATTTCACCAGCGGCCTGTCCCGCGCCGGCACGGCGCCGCACCAGCGGGAGGTGGACGGATGAGCGCCGCCCGCCGCGAGACCGATCCAATGATTGGGGAGCAACAGATGACCAAGCCCGCTACCGGAGTCAGCGTCGAGGCGCAGAACTTCAACTGGCTTGTGGCGCGCTTCGCGCAGAACACGGCAGGCGCGATCGCGGCTATCACCGTCTCCGCGGACGGGCTGCTGATCGCCATGTCCTCGGAGCTCACGCGCCAGAACGCGGACCGCCTCGCGGCGATCTCGTCGGCGATGCTGGGCCTGGCCAACGGAGTCTCCGACAGCCACCCGATGGGCCACCCCGACAAGATCATCATCGAGATGGAGCGCGGCTACCTGCTCGTGTGCACGATCAGCATGGGCGCCTCGCTCGGGGTGCTGGCGTCGAAGGATGCCGGGCTCGGCACGATCGCCTACGAGATGGCGATGTTCGCCAACCGGGCGAGTGCCGTGCTGACGCCGCAACTCATCGAAGAGCTCAGGACCCACGCCGGGGTCTAGAGATGAACAGCCCAGATTCGCCGTCCGAGGAGCAGTCCGGGAACGTCTCGGGGATCCGGCCCTACCTGCTCACGTCCGGGCGCGCGCAGCCGGTGGACGACTCGCTGGAGATCGAGGCACAGGTGGCGACCAGCTCGCACGGTGCCACCGCGCCCGGCAACCTCACCTTTGAACACAGGGACATCGTCGAACTCTGCCGCACCACGATGTCGGTGGCGGAGATCGCCGCGCTCCTCCGCCTGCACATCGGGGTGGCGCGCGTATTGGTGGCCGACCTCGCGGCACTGGGCTACGTCGTGGTGCGCCGTCCGGCCGCCGCGCTCGACCAGGATCTCGGCATGATCGAAAGGGTCATTCGTGGACTCGAAACAATTCGCTGAACCGGGTATGCAACGCACCCCGACCCCGGTGAAGATCGTGATCGCCGGGGGGTTCGGAGTCGGCAAGACGACCGCGGTCGGCGCCATCTCGGAGATCAAGCCTCTGCGTACGGAGGCCTCGATGACGACGGCAGGCGCCGAGGTCGACCAGAACGAGCTCACGCCGAACAAGACCACGACCACCGTGGCGCTGGACTTCGGCTGCATCACGATCGACGAGGAGGTCAAGCTGTACCTGTTCGGCACGCCCGGGCAGGACCGCTTCGGCTTCATGTGGCGCGACATCGTGCACGGCGCGCTGGGCGCGCTCGTCATCGTGGACACCCGCCGCATCGACGACTGCTTCCCGGCGATCGACTACTTCGAGAAGGCGGGGCTGCCGTTCGTCGTCGCGATCAACCTGTTCGACGGTGTGCTCTCCCATCACCTCGAGGACGTCCGCTGGGCCCTGGCCGTGGGCGAGAACGTCCCGCTGATCACGTTCGACGCCCGCAACAAGCTGTCGGTCCGCGACGCCCTGCTCGCGGTGCTGCACAACACCTTCCGCGTCCAGTCCGAGGCTGTCGGGGCCGGCCAGAGCCGGTAGGTCCGCCCGCCGGGTCAGGTCTGCGGGCGGGCCATCCGCGTCGCGCCGACGGATGCCGTGACGACGAGCAGTATGGCCACCCACTGGGCCGGGCCGAGGACCTCGCCAAGCACGAGCAGGCCGACGATCGCGGCGACGGCCGGTTCGAGGCTCATCAGCACGCCGAAGACCTTCGGCGGGATCGTGCGCAGCGCCTCGAGCTCGAGCGAGTACGGGACCACCGACGACAGCAGCGCCACCCCCAGGCCCGCGGCCAGCACCCACGGCTGGAACAGCGCCACGCCGGTGTCCACGAAACCCACCGGTGCCACGAGGAGCGCCGCGAGCGTCATACCGAGAGCGAGGCCCTTGCCGTCGCTCGTGCGCCGGCCCAGCGCCGCGCTCAGCAGGATGTACGACGCCCAGCACGCGGCCGCGGCGAGCGCGAACAGGATGCCCGCGAGGTGGGTCTCGCCGCGGTTCTCCGTCAGCAGCACGACGCCGCCGCCGGCGAGCAGCGCCCACAGCCCGTCGAGCAGCCGCCGGGACCCGGCGATGGCCACCGCGAGCGGGCCGAGGAACTCGATCGTGACCACGATGCCGAGCGGTGCCTGCGCGAGCGCGATGTAGAAGAACAGGTTCATCGCCCCGAGCACCACGCCGTAGGCGGCGACGACCGCCCAGGTGCGCCGGTCCAGGCGCAGCGCCGGCCGCCACACCACCAGCAGCACCAGCGCGGCGAAGAACAGGCGGAGGGCGACCGCGCCCGCGCTGCCCACCGCGCCGAACAGCTGCTTCGCGAGCGCGGCGCCGATCTGGACGCTCAGGATGCCGGCGAGCACCTGCGCGGGCGGAGGCACCGTCACGCCTATGCGGAATCTTGCCTTCTGGTCGCCGTGCGCTGATGTTGTCCGGTTCGGTGCGTACTTGTGGCCGGGTCGCGTCCCGTTCCCCTTGGGTGCGGCTGGCAGCGGGGTCATAACCGCATCCTGCGCGAGACCACCGACGGTCGTCCGTCGCGTTTTCACATCGTGGGAGTCAGTGGCCGGAGCGGAACTTGTCGAGTATCCGGCGGTCGCGCTTCGTGGGCCGGCCGGCGCCACGGTCGCGCCGCGCGTACACCGCGACCTCGGCCTCCGGCGGCGGCTTGGGCGTCCGGTCGATGAAGCACTCGACGGCGATCGCCGCGCCCACGCGCTTCTCGATCACCCGCACGACCTCGACGATCCGGGTGGTGCCGCCGACCCGGGCGCGCACCTCGTCACCGGCGGAGACGCTGGTGGCGGGCTTCGCGGGCCGGTCGTTGACGCGCACGTGCCCGCCCCGGCACGCCGCCGCGGCGTCCGAGCGCGTCTTGGTCAGCCGCACCGCCCACAGCCAGCGGTCCACCCGGGTCGAGTCCATGGGTCCATCATGGCCTGCGCTCAGTCCCGGTCGTCCCGGTCCCTGTCCCGGTCCCTGTCGTCGTCCTTGTCCTCGCCGCGGCGGCGCAGGAAGCTGAACCCGGGGATGCCCAGGACGGCCTGCCGGACGTCGTTGGCGACCTCGAGCAGCTCGTGGATGTCCGGGCCGACCCGGTCCAGCGTGGCGAGGATCGGCATGATGTCCTCGCTCATGTGGTTGGCCAGCTTGGGCAGCTCGTCGACCAGCTTGATCGCGGCGCTCACCTCGTGCGCGCTGAACTCCTCGACGAACCGCATCACCGGCCTGACCGCCTCGACCTGCTCGGCGGCGGCGTCGGTCACCCTCCGGGCCGCCGTCACCGCCGCCTCCGCCTCGGTGACGACGCGCTCGGTGCGGCGCGTCAGCTCGTCGGCCCGCGTCACCACCGCCTCGGCGGCGCTGAGCAGGTTGAGCACCCGGCCGGGCACGGACGCGGCGTCGGATGCCGTGCGCACGGTCCAGTTGAGAACGTCGGTCGGCCGCAGGGGGATCGCCATGCGTCATTTCTACCGGCTCACCGGCCTACCGGCGTGACGGCGGCGCGGACAGGATCTGGACCGCGAGCCGCTCGGTGATGCCGAGCCGCGGGTTGTTCCGGCGGGCCCGCTCCGCGATCGCGCGCGGGTCGAGGCCCATGTCGTGGTAGAGCCGGACGAGTTTCTCCTGCTCGGGCGTCCAGGGCCGCCGCGCCGGGGCACGCGGTGGCGTCGGCGTGCCGCGCCCGCGGGGTGCGCCGGCGCCGCCTGCCCGGACCGACCCGTAGCCCAGGCCGAGCCCGGTGTCCTTGCGCGCGAGCTCGCCGGTCTCGCCGCGACGCCTGACCTCGTCCGGGTCGCCGACGATGACGGTGTCGGCGCCCTTGTTCGTGCCGACGGTCGTGATGACCACGCCCTGGCGGTGCTTCGCCTGGCAGGTCTCCTTCAGGCAGTACGCGTACCCGAGCTCGGCCCGCTCCGGGGCCAGCTCGTCGCCGCATTCGACGCAGCGCCTCACCTCGGTCGTCTCCACCACCTCCATGTGGACAACACCTGGCCGGCCGCGGTTCTTCCACTCTGCCCGTGGATCCGCGGCGGTCAGGTACCCGTCACCACGATGAAGACGACCGCGCCGAGGTAGAGCGCCAGCCAGGCGAGCACCAGGCCGACCGAGAACCGCGGCGAGCGGCGGACGACCGCCAGGCACAGCAGCGCGCCCGCGAGCCCGCACCCCGCCGCCACGAGTGCCGGCGTCTCGAGCTGCCAGTTCACGAACGCCAGCCCGAACGCGACCGGGATGGTCGCCTGGAAGACCATGGCGCCGGTGATGTTGCCGAGGGCCAGCGCGTCCTTGTCGCGCCGCACCCACAGCACGCTGTTGAGCTTCTCGGGCAGCTCGCTCGCGAGCGGCGCCAGCACGAGCGCGAGCACCAGCGCCGGCACGCCGACGGCGTGCCCGAGCGACTCCACCTCGGTGACGAAGAGCTGCGCGCCGCCCACGATCAGCCCGACGCCGACCACGACCTGCAGCGCGATCCACACCGTGCGGGGCGGGTGCCCGCGGCGCGGGTTGAAGTACAGCTCGCCGAGGTTCTCCTCGTCGGTCGACTCGCGGCCACGCTCGACCGTGCGCCACGCGTAGGCGACGTAGCAGAGCACGAACAGGATCGCGGCGACGATGTGGACCACGCGGTTGCCGACGATCCCCAGCAGCACGGCCGTCGCGAGTACCGGTACGAAGACGAACAGGTCCCGGCGTGTCGCGCGCTGGTCGATGCGCAGCCGCGTGCCCTGCGCGCGCCTGCGGCGAAACCCCAGCGCGGACAGCCCGACGACCGCCATGCCGAGCGTCCCGAGCAGGAACGGCGCGCCGATGATCGCGCCGATCGCGATCTGCCCGCCGCTCTGTCCGGCGAGGATCGCGACGACGGGGATGACCGACTCCGGCAGCGCCGTGGCCACCGCGGCGAGCACGCTGCCGACCGGCCCGTGGCCCAGCCCGAGCCGGGCACCGAGCCATTCGACCGCGTTGGTGAACAGCACCGCGCCGCCCAGCAGCAGCCCGAAGCTGACAAGGACCAACACGACGTTCCAGACCATTCGCCCGGGATACCCAGTCCGGTCGAACCTGACACACGCCTGCCGCTGTCTTACCCGGGCGTCTTACCTGGACAGTCCGGATAGGACGCTCAGAGGCCGAGTACGCGCATCACCTGGGTGGCCATGTTCGCCTCGCCCAAGGCATTCGGGTGCACGACGACGGGATTGGTCGTCTGCAGCACCGGCTCGATCCACCGGACACCGAGCGGCTGGCACGCGTCGTGGCCCTCGGACGCCTGGCCCATGTCGACGTAGGTGGCGCCGGTCGCGGCCGCGGCGCGGGCGACCGCGTCGTTGAGCGTCGCCTGCAGCGAGCGCAGGTACGCCACATCGCCCTTGGCGACGGGCATCTTGTCGAAGCAGCCCGTGGCCGGCGGCAGGATCCACGGGTAGCCGAGGATCGCGATGCGCGCCTGCGGGGCCTTGTTCCGGACGGCGGTCAGGGCGGATACGAGCGCGGGGTAGGTCGTGGTGCGGACCGTGTCCTCGAAGCGCGAGCCGTACAGGTCCTCGCACGGGCTGCCGTGCCCGAGCGTGGCGATCCCCGCCGTGCCGCACGCGAGCAGCGCGCCGATGAAAACGCCGCCGTCGTTGCCGCCGATCGTCATCGTGACGAGGCCGGCGTCCGCCTCGAGGGCGGCGAGCTGCGGTGGCACGCCGGGGTACTGCGCGGTGGTGAAGTGCCTGGTCTCGGCGGCGCCGCAGGACACGTCGGTCAGCCGGGCGCCGGTCCGCTGCGCGATCACGTGGGCGAAGTTGCGGGTCGAGCGCAGGCAGAGCGGGGGAGCGGCCGGGTCCGGCGGCAGCACGCCGGAGGCCGCGCTGTAGGAGTCGCCGAGCGCGACGTAGGTCAGCGGCTCGGCAGCCTGCGCGTCGGTCGTGAGGCTGAGAAGTGCGAGGGCGGCGGTGACGGACGCGAGCAGGCGGCGCATGGCATCTCCCGGCATCGGTGACGGCGGCACACTACTCACGAGTAGGTAAGTGTGCTCGCCAATCGTCAACCATGCCGCTCCCGGCGTCAACCGTCGCCGCGCCGGGACATGACATCGGCCCGCGACGGGGTCGGCAGGACCGCCGGGCGCTCGCTCTGAAGTAGACAGTCTACTGTGGTCAGTCGGCGTACCGGTGTGCGCGGCTGAGGAGGAGCTCCTTCATCGAGCCCATGCCTTGCCGGTCCTCGTCGCCGGAGAGCTCGGCGACCTCGCGCAGGATCGGGGCGATCTCGATGCCGGCGTTGCCCGCCCGCGTGCACAGGTGGTCCAGGCTCACGATCTCGTCCCGCATGTCCATGCCGCCGTCGCGGGCGGACAGCCACAGCACCTGGAGCCGGACCCCGCCGGTCGTCGCCTCCCACGGGACGTGCGCCGCCCACAGGAAGGACTGGTTGTCCCGGAGGATGCGCCGGATCGTCACCCGGGTCGCGTCGTCACCGTCGGCGTAGTGGGCGAGCAGCGCGCGCAGCAGCATCTCACCGTGCACCACCGTGTCCTGGTCGATCAGCGGCGGGCCGGTCATCATCCGCTGCACGCGCTCCTGCGGGGAGCGCACGTCCAGCGGCTGGTCGAGGATCGGCTGGATCTCGCGGTCGAGGCGGACCACCCGCCGCTCGACGTCCTGCAGGTCCGGCATGGACCCAACCTACGCTGCGCAAACACCGGGCGGGATCGTCCGTTCAGCCCAGCCGCGCATGACGATCGCGCATGTCGGGTAACCCTGCGTTGGATCCCCGAATGGAGGTAACTCATGGTTCTCGGAATCGTCATCGGCGTTTGCGTGCTGCTGCTGATCCTCGCGTTCCTGGTGCCCCGGCTCTCGCGACATCCCGAACGCGGTGCGGAGCGGACCGTCGGAGCCGGTGGCCGCGCCGCCGGCAAGGCGCCGGGCAAGCTCGGTCACTGGCTGAGCAAGCCGTTCTCCACGTCGCAGCGGGCGATGGGCAAGAGCGCGAACGCCGGCCGCCGCGGCCGCGGCAAGATGCCGTTCTGACCCGGGGCCGCGGCGGGCTCGTCGCGACGAGTACCTGACCCGGCTTCCTGACCCAGCGCGATCTCGATCCGTGATCCGCGTGCGCAGAGACGACTGTGGTGGGTGAGCCGCGACGGCTC
>NZ_DATBKY010000112.1:0-6614 GCF_036555685.1 Actinophytocola sp.
GCCACCAGCGGGTAGGTGATCACCGCGGCGGCCAGCAGCCCGACCAGCACCAGCAGCGGCGCGACGAGCTTTGGCGCCACCCTGATCGTCTTGAGGGACAGCGTCGGGATGCGGCTGATCAGCAGCGCCGCGACCGCGACCGTCCACACCATCACCAACGGCACCGACGACCACCAGCCGTCGTGGCCGATCTGCACCGTCAGGATCAGCGGCAGCAGCGCGAGCAGCCCGCCGGCCGGCGCCGGCACGCCGACGAAGAACTCCTTGGCGTACGGCGGTTGTTCGGTGTCGTCGAGCAGCGTGTTGAACCGTGCGAGCCGCAGGATGATGCAGACCGCGAACACCAGCGCGACGACCCAGCCGAGCCGGTTGCCCTCGAACTTCCAGATGTAGAGCACGAGCGCGGGGGAGACGCCGAACGAGATCGCGTCGGCCAGCGAGTCCAGCTCCGCACCCATCTTGCTGGTGGCGTCGAGCAGCCGGGCGATCCGGCCGTCGAGGCTGTCGAGCACGGCGGCCACCGCGATGGCCGCGATGGCCGCGAGGTAGTTGCCGGACAGGGCGAACTGCGCGGCGGACAGGCCCGCGCACATCGCGAGGACCGTGATGGCGTTCGGTAGCAGCCGCACGCCCGGCGACCGGGCGACCACTCAGCCCACCACCGGGAGCTCGGCGAGCACGGTCTCGCCGCCGATCGTGCGCTGACCGGGTTCGACCAGCACGCGAGCGTCGGTCGGCACGTAGACGTCGACGCGGGAGCCGAAGCGGATCAGCCCGTAGGTCTCGCCGGCGGCGACCTTGTCGCCGGCCGCGGCCTGGCAGACGATCCGCCGCGCGACCAGCCCGGCGATCTGCACCACGGCGACCTCCCGGCCCTCGGGCGTCGCGAGCAGCATCGAGTTGCGCTCGTTCTCCTCGCTCGCCTTGTCGAGGTCGGCGGAGAGGAACTTGCCGGGTTGGTACTCGACGCGGCGGACCTCGCCGGCCACGGGCACGCGCTGGACGTGCACGTCGAAGACGGAGAGGAAGACGCTGACCCGCAGCCACTCCCGGCCGGCGAGCCCGAGCTCCGGCGGCGGCGTCGCGAGCACGACCTGGGAGACGGTGCCGTCGGCGGCGGACACGACTACGCCGGAGCGGGCCGGCGTCACCCGCTTGGGCTCGCGGAAGAACCAGGCGACACCGCCGGTGAGCACCGCGCCCAGCAAGCCGAGCCGCCGGGAGAGGCGGCGCAGCACCAGGGTGGCGGCCGCCGCGCCGAACACGAACGGCCGGCCGGCCGGATGCATGGGCGGGATGACGCTCCTGGTCAACGCGATGATGTGGGCGAGCCTGCCGCCGCCTAGCGGCTCACGGGATTCGGTCATTGTGGCCGGACATTCCTCGCACGTGTGCGGTCGGTCGGACACGGACCACGCTACGCCCTGTGCAGAGGGTGATCATCGGCAGCCGAGTCGCTAGCACTCCGGCCGGCCGTGCATCCCCCGACGACATGCACCGCCGGCCGGTGGACCTACGGGCATCGGTGAGTGTACGACCGTGCGCGTGTGGTAAGCAATGGCGAACTGTGCGTGACCTGTCACCGACAGTCGCCGACGCCAGGCTGCCGTACCAGCACGATCGCGCCCGACGCGGCGGTTCGCCGGCTCAACGCAGGAGCAGGATCTCGACGTCGGCACCCGCCGGCACCTCGGTGACGTCCTCGGGCACCTCGATCAGGCAGTCCGACGCGGCGAACGACGCCAGCAGGTGCGACCCCGGCCCGCCGACGGGCGTCACCGACGACCCGTCCAGGCGCGCCCGCCGGTACTGCCGCTTGCCGGCCGGCGACCGGAGGTCCTCGGTGACCGCGGCCCGGGTGCGCGGTCGGTCGACCTCGGCGTGCCCCATCGCCGACAGCAGCGCGGGCCGCAGGAACAGCTCGAACGTCAGCGCCGTCGACACCGGGTTCCCGGGCAGCGAGACGACGGGCAGCTCGCCGAAGCGACCCGACCCCTGCGGACCGCCGGGCTGGATCGCGACCCGCATGAACTCCACGCCCCGGCCGGTCAGCGCGTCCTTCACGACCTCGTACGCGCCCGCGCTGACGCCGCCGGACGTGACCAGCACGTCGGCGTCCGGGTGCGCCTTGACCGCGGCGTGGAACTGCTCGACGTCGTCGGGCACGGCCCGCAGCACCGTCGCCGTGCCGCCGATCTCGCGCACGGCCGCGGCCAGCAGCACGCTGTTCGACTCGTAGATCTGCCCGTGCAGCAAGGGATTCCCGGGCACGACCAGCTCCGTGCCGGTCGAGAGCACCAGCACCCGGACCGGCCGGTACACCGGCAGCTCCGCCCGGCCGACAGCCGCCGCGAGGCTCAGCTGCGCCGCGCCCAGGACCGTCCCCGCGCGCAGCACGGTCGCGCCCTCGGCCACGTCCTCGCCCGCGCGCCGGATGTGCGTGCCCGGCTCGACCGGCGCGCGCACCGCCACACGCTCCACGCCGCCGTCGGTGTCCTCGACCTTCACGATCGCGTCCGCGCCCGGTGGTACCGGCGCGCCGGTCATGATCCGGTGCGCGGTGCTCGGCAGCAGCGGCACGATGTCCGTCCGCCCGGCCGGGATGTCCACGGGCACGGGGAGCGCGACCGCCGCGTGCCGCTCGGCGCCGGCGACGTCGGCCGCGCGGACCGCGTAGCCGTCCATCGCGGAGTTGTCGAACGGGGGCAGCGCGACCGGCGCCACGACATCCGCGCCGAGCACCCGGCCGAGACACTCGTCGGTCGGCAGCAGCACGACCGGCGCGGGCGGCACCAGCGACGCGATCCGGGCGCGGTAGTCGTCCACCGACAGCGAAGTGGTCACGCCCTGCATCCTGCACGACGGCGGCTGCCCGCGGGACCCGCGTGCCAGACTGCGCATGGCTCGTCGACCGACACGGCGACACGGCGACACGGCGACACGACGACACGACGACACGACGACGACACGGCGACACGACCGGAAGGGTGGCTCGTGCAGGTCCGGACTCGGCACACACCGGCGTTCGGCGTCGCCCGCTTGCTGCTGGCCCCGGGCGAGGCGGTGCAGGCGGACCTCGCGGCGATGCTCGCCACCAGCTACGGCGTGCTGATCGCGCCGGCCCGTGGCGGGTCGCGCGGCAAGGTCCGCCGGGCCGTGTTCACCGCGCCGGCCGAGGGCGGCTGGGTCGACGTGGCACCGGCCCTTCCCGGCGACGTCCACACGCTCCAGCTCGATGGCACGGCCGGCTGGTGCGTCGCCCGCAACAGCTGGCTCGCGGCCGCGGCGACCGTGCGGCCGGACCCGCAGTGGCCCGGCTTCCGCGACCTGTTCGGCGCGGACGTCGGCTTCCTCGAGCACGTCTCCGGCGACGGCGCCATCGTGCTCGCCTGCTGCGGCTCGCTCGACGTGCTGCCGCTGGAGGCCGGCGAGCTCCTCACCGTCGATCCCAGCTACCTGCTCGCCTACACCGCGCACACGCAGAGCCGGCTGCGCGCGGTCAGCCCGCAGCTGCCGCAGTCGGTGCGCTCCGGGGACGGGCTGCTGCTGGACTTCGCCGGACCGGGTCAGTTGCTCGTACAGACCCGCAACGCGCGCGCGATGGCCGCCTGGCTCGCGAGCAGCGGCGGCGGCCGGTAACGGCCAGGTTCCGGATCGAGACGAACCCTGCGCACGGCGGACAGGTCGAACGTTAGGCTCGTCCGAGGCGAGGGACGGGCGCAACGGCCCGGCCGAGCTGCGGGGCGCTCGGCCGGCGCGAACGTCCCCGACGAATGAATGGGATGTGTAGTGGCGGAGGACCTCACCGGGCGTCGCCTGGGGCACTACCGGATCGACGGTGTGCTCGGCAAGGGCGGCATGAGCGTGATGTACAAGGCCACGGACGTCCGCCTGGGCCGCAAGGTCGCGCTGAAGGTCATCGCCGAGCACCTGACCGAGGACCCCGAGTTCCGCGAGCGGTTCGTCGACGAGGCCCGCAACACCTCGGCCATCGACCACGCGAACGTCGTGCCGCTGTACGACTTCGGCGAGGTCGACGGGCTGCTCTACATCGCCATGCGGCTGGTCGACGGCTCCGACCTCGCCAGCCTGATCAAGACCGGGCCGCTCGAGCCCGACCGCGCGGTGGCGCTGCTCGGCCAGGTCGCCGAGGCGCTGGACAACCTGCACGAGCGCGGCCTCGTGCACCTCGACGTCAAGCCGGCCAACGTGCTCGTGACCAGCCGCGAGTCGGCCGCCGAGCACATCTACCTCGCCGACTTCGGGCTCACCCGCCGTGGCGCCACCGGACACCGCACGCGTGGCGGCGACTTCCTCGGCTCGCCGACCTACGCCGCCCCCGAGCACCTGCGCGGCGAGCCGGTCGACGGGCGCACCGACGAGTACTCGCTGGCCTGCGTGCTGTTCGCGTGCCTCGCCGGGCGGGCGCCGTTCAAGGGCGCGGTGCCGGACGTGATCCAGGGCCACCTCAACCGCGAGGTGCCCGCGCTGACCGACTACGCGTCGCTGCCGAAGGGCATCGACGGGGTCGTCCGCCGCGGCATGGCGAAGAGCCAGGGCGAGCGCTACAAGAACTGCCGCGAGCTGATCGCCGCCGCCCGCCAGGCGCTCGCCGCCCCGGTCGCGCCGGTCGGCCCGGCACTGCCCGGACCGCCGACCGGACCGCCCCTGCCGGCCGGACCCCGGCCGAGCACCAACGGTTCGACCGGTCAGCGGCCATTCCAGCCCCGGCCGCCCGCGCCGACGCCGCCGGGCGGGTACCCGCACCGGCTGCCGGCCGGCACGCACTCGTCGACGGCCGAGCCGGTGCGGCTGCGCCCGCCCTCGCCGATCGGGCCGAACACGTTCACCTCGACCGACTCCGGCGGCGGCAACCGCTGGATCGCGCCGGTGATCGTCGGGCTCGTGGCGATCGGGTTGATCGTCGCGGCGGTGCTGTTCTTCACCTCGTCCGACGAGGGCAGTGGTGGCGGCGGGAGCCAGCAGACCACGACGACCGAGCACTCGGTCCCGTCCGTCCGGGTCGGAAACGTTGGCGGGGGCTGACCTGTGCTTCTTGCACTCGCCCGGGTAGAGTGCTAAACACGTGCTAGCAGTCGGTTGTACCGAGTGCCAAGTACACACGAGGTCGGGACGGTGAGGCTGGCTCGCCAGCCGTCCGTCGCGGGCACCGAGCCTGGCCTAGCAATGTGACGTCCAAACGGAGGACTTACACCGCAATGGCCAAGTTGATCGCGTTCGACGAGGACGCCCGCCGCGGACTCGAGCGCGGCTTGAACACCCTCGCCGACGCCGTCAAGGTGACTCTCGGCCCCAGGGGCCGCAACGTCGTGCTCGAGAAGAAGTGGGGCGCGCCGACCATCACCAACGACGGTGTCTCCATCGCGAAGGAGATCGAGCTCGAGGACCCGTGGGAGAAGATCGGGGCCGAGCTCGTCAAGGAAGTTGCCAAGAAGACCGACGACGTCGCGGGTGACGGGACCACCACCGCGACCGTGCTCGCCCAGGCGCTCGTGCGCGAGGGCCTGCGCAACGTCGCCGCCGGCGCCGACCCGCTGTCGCTCAAGCGCGGCATCGAGCAGGCCGTCGAGGCGATCACCGAGCAGCTGCACAAGGCTGCCAAGGAGGTCGAGACCAAGGAGCAGATCGCTGCCACCGCCTCGATTTCCGCCGCTGACCGCACGATCGGCGAGCTGATCGCCGAGGCGCTCGACAAGGTCGGCAAGGAAGGCGTCGTCACCGTCGAGGAGAGCAACGCGCTCGGCATGGAGCTGGAGCTCACCGAGGGCATGCGCTTCGACAAGGGCTACCTGGCCGGTTACTTCGTGACCGACCCGGAGCGTCAGGAGGCCGTGCTGGAGGACCCCTACATCCTCCTGTTCGGCTCGAAGATCTCGGCCGTGAAGGACCTGCTCCCGGTGCTGGAGAAGGTCATGCAGGCCAGCAAGCCGCTGCTGATCATCGCCGAGGACGTCGAGGGCGAGGCCCTGGCGACCCTGGTGGTCAACAAGATCCGTGGCACGTTCAAGTCCGTCGCCGTCAAGGCGCCGGGCTTCGGCGACCGCCGCAAGGCGATCCTGCAGGACATCGCGATCCTCACCGGTGGCCAGGTCATCAGCGAGGACGTGGGCCTGAAGCTGGAGAACGCCGACATCTCGCTGCTCGGCCGCGCCCGCAAGGTCGTCGTCACCAAGGACGAGACGACGATCGTCGAGGGTGCCGGTGACGCGGACCAGATCCAGGGCCGCGTCAACCAGATCCGCGCCGAGATCGAGAAGAGCGACTCCGACTACGACCGGGAGAAGCTGCAGGAGCGCCTGGCCAAGCTGGCCGGCGGTGTTGCGGTGATCAAGGCCGGTGCCGCCACCGAGGTGGAGCTGAAGGAGCGCAAGCACCGCATCGA
This sequence comes from Actinophytocola sp., assembly GCF_036555685.1. Lineage (GTDB taxonomy): Bacteria > Actinomycetota > Actinomycetes > Mycobacteriales > Pseudonocardiaceae > Actinophytocola. The sequence continues at coordinate 6,404 of NZ_DATBKY010000112.1, forward strand.
GGACGCGGTGCGCAACGCCAAGGCCGCCGTCGAGGAGGGCATCGTCGCCGGTGGTGGTGTGGCTCTGCTGCACGCCGCCGAGGAGGCCTTCGCCGGCCTGAAGCTGACCGGCGACGAGGCGACCGGTGCCAACATCGTCAAGGTGGCGGTCGAGGGTCCGCTCAAGCAGATCGCCGTGAACGCCGGCCACGAGGGCGGCGTCGTGGTGGAG
>NZ_DATBKY010000113.1:0-35121 GCF_036555685.1 Actinophytocola sp.
CGTCGTGGTCGTCGGCGCCGGGCTGACCGCCGCGCATCTCGTCCACGGCGCGCTCTCGCGTGGTGCGCGCGTGGCATGGGTGCTGCGCGCGGCCGCCGAGCGGTACCAGTGCTCGGACGTGAACGCCTCCTTCTTCCGCGCCGAGGGCCGGGCCCGCTTCGACAGCCGGCGGCAGCCGGTGTCGTGGGCCGACCGGCTCGCGTTGCTGGCCCGTGAGCGGCGGGCGTCGGTGATGTTCGAGTTCCGTCCGCTGCTGCACGCGGCCGAGGACGACGGCAGGCTCACCGTGCACCGCGGGACCGGGATCCGCGGGGTGTCCGGCGCGGGCGTCGAGCTCGCGGACGGTGCGACGGTGGCCGGCGACCATGTCGTGCTCGCGCTCGGCACGGTGCCGTCGATCGGCGCGGGGCTGCTGCCGGGCGAGGTGGTCGGCGCTCGTGACGGCTGGCCGGACCTCGACGAGCGCACGCTCACCTACAGCCGCGCGCCGCGGGTGTTCGCGGCCGGTGCGGCCGCGGGCATGGTGCTCGGCCCGGCGGGACGCAACCTCGACGGGCACCGGGTCGCCACCGCGCGGATCGCCTCGGCGATCGCCGCGCGCGTCCGGGACGAGGCGGTGGCTCATGTCTGACGAGCTCGACACCGTCTTCTCGCTGCCCGCGGTCGACGCCGATCCCGACACCGAGATCGGCATCCTGCTCATGGGGCTCGGCGCCGACCGGTTGCTCGCCGGGCTGGGCGTGGCCTGCCGCGGTCCCGCCGAGCATCCGGCCACCGTGACGATGGTCGTCGACCAGCTGCGCCACGGCGTGCGGCAGGACCTCACCTTCGGCGACGCCGTCGCCGCCGGTGCGCGGCGCTGGCAGGTCGCGTGCCAGGGTTTCGCCGCGGCGAACCTGCGGCCGCGACCGCGCTCGGCGGCGCTGCGCCGGTTGTGGGCGGACGCCGCCCACGCGCTCGCCGGGGGTGCCGACGTGGCCCCGCAGCTGCGCACGGACGGCGCTGCGGAGCGGGTCTACCTGACCGCATGCTGGTTGCGGCCCGAGGAGATCACCCAGACCGCGGAGGCGCACGTTGTCCTACCTGAGCTCCCTTCCTGACGACGCCGTCCTGATGGACGTCTTCAAGCTCCACCCGCGGACGTCCCGGCCGCTGCTGGACTACCACGAGGTCGTCATGCGCGGGCCGGCGCCCTTCACGGTCGCCGAGCGCGAGCTGATCGCGGCGTACGTGTCCGGCGTCAACTCCTGCGGCTACTGCCACGGCGTGCACGCGGTGACGGCCGAAGTGTGCGGCATCGCCGAGGGTGCGGCGCCGGCGGCGGTCGCCGACCTGGACACCGCTCCGGTGCCGGAGCGGATGCGGCCGGTACTGCGCTACGCCGGCAAGCTCACCCGCACCCCGGCGGCGATCACCCGGGCCGACGCCGAGGAGGTGCTCGCCGCCGGCTGGGACGAGGAGGCGCTGCACTTCGCGGTCATGGTGTGCGCCCTGTTCAACTTCATGAACCGGATGGTCGAGGGGCACGGCATCACCGCGGGACCGGAGTACTTCGCGAAGTCCGGGCAGCGGTTGAAGGACACCGGATACGCCGGCCTGAACCGCCTGCTGGACGCGTAGCTCACCGGTTGAAGACGAACTCCGGGTCGTCGATCACGGCCTGCCCGGTCAGGATCCCGTGGTGCAGGCGGCGCAACCGGTGTGACGGCTCGACGCCCAGCTGGTCGGTCATGTCCGCCCGCAGCCGCCGGTAGGCCTCCAGCGCCTGGCTCTGCCGGCCCGAGCGGCACAGCGCCACCATCTGCTGGGCGCAGAAGTTCTCCAGCAGCGGATGCCGCGCGCACAGTGTCGCGAGCTCGCCGAGCAGCTGGTGGTGGCGGCCGAGGCGCAGGTCGGCCTCGATCCGCAGGTGCAGGTCCCCGAGCCGGTTCTCGTTCAGCCGCACGGCCTCGATGGCGAGCTGCGGGCCGGTCGCCACGTCGGCGAGCGCTGCGCCGCGCCACAGGTTCAGGCCCTCGCCGAGCGTCACCGACGCGCGTTCGTGGTCACCGGCGTTGACCGCCCGGCGCCCGGCCGCGGACAGCTGCTCGTAGCGGACCGCGTCGACGTCACCGGGCTCGAGGTCGAGCAGGTAGCCCGAGCGGCGCGTGACGAGCACGTCCTTCGCGGTGCGCGCCCCGTTTCCGGCCAGGGCGGCGTCCAGCTTTCTGCGTAACTTCAGGATGTACGTGTGCAGGGTCGGCAACCCGCTGCGTGGCGGCTCGCGGTCCCAGATCTCCTCGGTGAGCGCGTTCATGGTGACGACACGGCCGGCGTTGAGCGCGAGCATGGCCAGCGCCTGGCTGGGTTTGCTCGCCGTGAGCACGATCGGGACACCGCCGACGGATACCTCCAGCGGACCGAGAACCTTGATCTCAACTCGCATGACGGAACCTTTTCCCGTGCTTCGTGACATGACGAATTGCCCATCCAGCTGTGGCCGGATGGGCAATTCTTGTGCAGATCGCTCGCGCCAGATGTTTTTGGGCGCGCGAGTCCCGGAAAAAGCGTGACAGATGTTCAAGGCCATGTCAACCAGGGCTCGAGCGAGCATGGAGACGCCGCGGCGAATGCGCGCACAATGACTGGAAAATTGTCGGAGAAATGCAACAACGCGCCGCACCGGGTGGCGGCGGTTTCGAATTCGGCAGAATGACGGAACCGTCACATGGTGCCGGGGCTCCTCGATTCGACGACCAGTTCGTAGAGCTCGGCGATGTCATACTCGGCGCGGCCGGGCCGGCCGTAGCGAGTGAGCTTGCCCCGGCTCGCCCACTTGCGGATGGTGGGCTCGGTGACGCCGGCGAGCATTGCGGCCAGCTGCGTGGGGACCGTCCGGCGGGCGCGGCCGTTCCTCTGGCTCATCATGACGATCGCTCCAGTCGCGTGCGAGGTGGGTCCGTTCAGTTGGCGATCCGGACACCGAGGCTGGTGTGTGCGGCGACCTCGTAGATCCGGTAGGCGAGGTCGGCGTTGAGCTCGTGCCCCCCGAGCAGCTCCATCAGCACGATGTCGCCCGAGCGCCGCCGGTCGGCGTGCCGGCCGGTCAGCAACTGGACGAGGTCGCCAGCGATCCGGGGCTCGATGCCTAGGCGTCCGGTCGCGGTGCCCGCGGCCCGGGCGGCGAGACTGGTGGCGACGACATGGCGGTCGGGATGGTGGTCGACCAGTCCGAGGTCGTCGACGTAGACCTCGTCCACGTGGTCGACGAGCTCCGCCGGCAGGTCGGTGCCCGACGCGTTCACCAGCAATGCACCACGAGCAAGGTTGCCGATCCGCAGGCCGGCGAGGCCCTTCGCGAAACGGGAGTGGTCGGTGGTGACGACGAGGTTGGCCCCGAACACCGCGTCTGCGACGGTGGATACGACCGACAGGCCGATGCCGGACTTCTCGAGCTGCTCGGCGGTCTCCGCCCCCACCTCGTCGAGATCTGGACGGTCGCTGCACACGGCGACATGGCTGATGTCCGGCACGTGCCGGGCCAGCACCGAGAGCTGTGGCTCGGTGTCGGCGGGCGGGCCGATCACGGCCATCGTGACACCGCCGGAAACCAGCATCTCGCGGGCGGCGACGGCGGCCAGCACGACTGCCTGTGAGCTACGGAGGGTCTCGGCCGGCAGGACGCAGGTGCCCGTGACGTCGGGGTGGTCGAGCAGGACGAGACCGGTGCCGTTGCTTGCGGTGTCGCTCCACGAGATGAGCCGGCCGCGTGAGCGGCTGTCGTGTCCCGCGCGGCCGACGGTGCGGTCGATCAGGAACTCGGCCATCGTCGCGACCGGGTCGATCACGTCGAGCGCTCGCCACACCTCGCGGGAGCCCAGCTGCAGAACCGTTCCGGTCATCGGGAGTGGTTCCGTCCGAGTCATTACGTCAATCTCGCGGAGCGCCCTACCGAAGCTCTATCGACTCGCTATCGCCGGACGATAGCGGCCCCGGATCGAACGAATGTCAACCGAAGGCAAGCCGTTGTTGACTGGCACTCGAGCGGGGCCCGCTGCCAAACGAACTCGAATCCATGTCTCGGAGGCTTTCCAATGTTCGTCGTGCGAAGAATTGCCGTGTCCGTAATCGCCCTGTTGGTCGGGCTGTCCGCGATGTCCGTGCCCGCCGCCGCGGCCGCCGGCGCCCAGGCGCCCGTCGTGACGTGCGACAACGACTGGCACGTGCCGTGCGCCTGATGGCCGGCCGGTAGCTGGAGGGGCTGGGCGGCAGGCGGTTCCGCGGGGAGTACGGCCTGCCGCCCGCCGGCGTTCAGCGAAGGACGGCGCCGCCGCGGTCGCGCAGCAGCTCGCCGCGCAACCGGACGGCCGCCGCGGAGTTCATCGTGTGGAGCAGCTCGATGGCCTCGTCCAGGTCGCGGGCGGCCGGCGCGTCCTCGCCCCGGCCCAGGTGGATGTCCGACCGGAGGATCAGTGCCTTGGCCCGGCACATGGTCGAACCGAGCTCGGCGAACAGCTCGATGGCCGCGCCGACGTGGTCCGCGCCGGCGCTTTCGTGACCGCGGGCCAGCGCGATCTCGGCCAGCGCGTGGTGCGCGTTGCCCGCCACCATGCGTTCGCCGACCTGCTGGGCGAGGGCAAGCGCGTGCTGCAGGGTGGTCTCGGCGTTGTCCAGCCGCCCGGAGCGCTGGCGTACCACGCCGAGCCGGAAGAGCGCGTGCGCCTCGCCGATGCGGTCGCCGATGTCCCGGACGGTCAGCAGCACCCGGTTCAGCGCCTGGTGTGCCTGCTCCGCCTGGTTGACGAACAGGTGCAGCTCGGCGAACCGGTTCAGCACCTGCGCCTCACCGCGCAGGTAACCGACCTGCCGGCAGCGCTCGAGCGCGGCCTCGAGCAGGACCCGTGCATGGTCGGCGTCTCCCTCGTCGAGGCATACCTTGGCCATGTTCTGCAGGATGTAGGCCTCGCCGACGTGGTCGCCGACCGCGCGTATCTTCCGCAGCGCCACGGCGTACTTCGCCATGATCGTCGCGTTGCCGTCGAGCAGGCGGTCGATGGTCGCGGAGTTGCGCAGCGCGAGCGCGTAGCCGTGCTCGTCGCCCACGGCCTCGAAGATCTCCAGCGCGTCGGCGAAACAACACCTGGCTTCGTTGAGCCGGGTCTGGTGCGAGTGCATCGCGCCGAGCGAGTACAGCACCGCTGCGCGGCCACGCATGTTGCCGGCCGTGTCCGCGACGGCGAGGGCGCGTTCGGCGGTGTCCCGCCAGTCGTCGAACTGGCCCTTCACCTCGAAGAGCGTCACCGAGGTGAGCGCGAGGTCCCAGCATGCCTCGGCCATGCCGTAGTCGGCGGCGAGATGGACGGCCGACACGAGCGAGCGGCGCTCGGTCTCCAGCCAGTCCATGTGGTCGCCCATCTCGTCGGCCTCTTCCAGCTCCGGTCCGGCGGGCCAGCGCGGCGCGGTGCCGTGCAGGATCGTGTAGTCGCCGCCGAGCTCCTTGCGGTGGGCGTGCTCGGCCCGGGCCAGCCAGGCGCCAACCAGCCGCTCGACCGTCGCGGTGCGCTCGGCTTCGGTCTCCTCGGCGGCCAGGCACTCGTCGGCGAACACCCGGATCAGGTCGTGGAAGCGGTAGCGCAGCCGTTCGCCCGGGTACTGCACGGTGTCCAGCAACTGCGCCTCGACGAGGCTCTCCACCACCTCGATGGCCTCGAAGGGTGTCGTGTCGAGCAGCGCGGCGGCCGTCCACGCCGGGAAGTCGGGGGACGTGACCAGTGCGCACCGGCGGAACAGCCGCTGCGCGACGGCGGGCAGCGCCCGGTAGCTCAGGCCGAAGGTGGACCGCAGCACGAGGCCGCGGTAGGACAGCTCGTCCAGCCGCCGCACGGTGTTGCGCAGCCGGGCGACCAGCACGTCGATGCGCCAGTGCCGGCGCGAGGCGAGCCGGGCGCCGGCGATCCGGATGGCCAGGGGGAGCCCACCACACAAGTTGACCAGCTCGAGTGCCGCCTCCGGCTCGGCCTGCAGCCGGGCCGGGCCGACGATCGTCGTGAGCAGCTCCAGGGAGCGGTTCACGTCGAACACGTCGACGTCGATCCGGTGTGCGCCGGGCAGGCCGGACAGCCGCGCCCGGCTGGTCACGATCACCGCGCACTCCGGCCCGGCCGGCAGCAGGGGGAGCACCTGGTCCTCGTCCGTGGCGCCGTCCAGCACCACCAGCACCTTCTTGTCGGCCACGCGGCTGCGGTACAGCTCGCGGCGCTCCTCGTCGTCGTCGGGCAGGGCGCTGCCCGCGATGCCGAAGGCGTGCAGGAAGCGGGCGAGCAGGTTGCGCGTGCGGTCCTCGCCGTCGGGGGACGCGAGATCGCCGTAGAGGTGGCCGTCGGGGTAGCCGTCACGCAGCTCGTGCGCGGCCCGCACGGCGAGGGTCGACTTGCCGACGCCGCCCTTGCCGGAGATCGCGACGATGCGCACGCCGTAGCCGCCCGGCCGTCGGCCGTCGCCGTCGAGCGCACGCTTGATCTCGGCCAGCTGCGAGTGCCGGCCGGTGAAGTCCGCGATGCTCGCCGGCAGCCCGCGCGGCACGACGGACTGTTGCGCGTCCATGCCCGCCGCGGCCACGGCGTCGATGCCGACCACCGCGACGTCGAGCTCGGGATCCTGGTCGAGGATCGCGGTCTCGAGCCGGCGCACGCTCTGGCCGAGCTCGATCCCGAGCTCGGCCAGGAACGTGACACGCGCCTGCCGGCATACCTCGAGCGCATCGGCCTGGCGTCCGGACCGGTACAGCGCGAGCATCAGGTACTCGTAGAGCCGCTCCCGTAATGGATGCTGCCTGACCAGTGCGAACAGCTCGTCGACGACCTCGGCGCGCCGGCCGAGCGCGAGGTCGAGGCGGATCCGTTCCATGATCGCGCCCACCCGCGCCTCCTCGAGCCGGGCCGCACCGTGGCGAAGCAGCTCGGACCCCATGTCGGCCAGCGCCGCGCCGCGCCACAGCGACAGCGCACTGCGCAGCGTGGCGACCGCCTCGGAGATGCGGCCCGCCGCGACGTGGACCCGTGCGGCGGCCACCAGGCCGTCGAACTGGGCCACGTCGAGGCTGGTCTCCGGGATCTCGAGCACGTATCCGGGTGGGCAGGTGCGGATCCGTGCGGTGCCGCCGGCATCGGCGAGCACCCTGCGCAACCCCGACACGCAGATCTGGATCTGCGCGCGTGCCGTGGTCGGCGGCGCCGTGGCCCAGATCGCGTCGATGCACTGCTCGATCGGAACCAGGCGGTTGGCGTTGAGCGCGAGCATCGCGAGCACCACCCGCTGCCGGGTGCCGCCGAGATCGCGTTGCTCGCCGCCCACGGCTAAAGTAAGTGGCCCGAGCAGTCGTAACACCAGCACGGTTTGCCCCCCGTCTTCGGGCCAGTCTTCCACTGTGCCTTCGCTGGAGCTGCCTGTAAATAACCCACGACGGAATGTTGCCGATTGCTGCAATCAGCCCATGCCGGCCCCGGCCCACGTTCGGCCGGTAAGCCGCAGTGGGCCGCCGTGGGCCGTCGTGGGCAGCTACGCGCTGTAGACGAACTTGGGGTCGTCCATCGCGGCGTGGCCGGTCAGGATCGCGTTGTGCAGCCGGCGCACCCGCGCGGACGGCTCGACCCCCAGCTGTTCCACCATGCTCGCGCGCAGCCGGCGGTAGGCCTCGAGAGCCTGGCTCTGCCGCCCCGAGCGGTAGAGCGCCATCATGTGCTGCGCGCAGAAGTTCTCCAGCAGCGGGTGACGCGCGCACAGCGTGGCGAGCTCGCCGAGCAGCTGATAGTGGCGGCCCAGTCGCAGGTCGGCGGCGATCCGCAGGTGCAGGTCGGACAGCCGGTTCTCCTCCAGTCGCATCGACTCGATGGCCAGCTGCGGGCCGGCCGGCACGTCGACGAAAGCCGGCCCGCGCCACAGTTCCAGCGCCTCGCCGAGCATGCGTGAGGCGGTCTCCGAGTCACCCTCGTTGACCGCGGCCCGGCCCGCGGCGGACAGCCGGTCGTAGCGCACCGCGTCGACGATGTCGGGCTCGACGTCGAGCACGTAGCCGGAGCGGCGGGTGAGCAGGATGTCCTTCGAGCTGACCCCGGGCTGGCCGGCCAGCGCCTGTTGCAGCTTGCGACGTAACTTCAGGATGTAGGTGTGCAGCGTGGGCACCCCGCTGCGGGGCGGTCGGTAGTCCCAGATCTCCTCGGTGAGTGCGTTGACGGTCACCACGTGGCCGGCGTTGATCGCCAGCATCGCGAGCAGCTGGCTCGGCTTGTTCGCGGTCGGCACGATCGACACTCCGCCGACGGAGACTTCCAGGGGCCCGAGAACCTTGATTTCGATGTCCATGAGTAATAACCACTTTTCGATGAGAGTGCAGGAAAAATGCCCATCCGCGAAGATTCGCGGATGGGCATTCCGGCTTCGGTGGCGCCCTCGTCCTAAAAAGGGCGCACTGGGCCCAAGAAAAGCGTGACAGTTGATCTAGGGGTTGTCAACCTCAAATCGAGAAGATTTATTTCCGCTATGCTAATACGCCGAATTTGCTCCTCGGTCGGGAATTTTCCCGGGGAGCAAAATCGGCGCATATTCGAGCGCGAAATCAGGTCATTCCGCACTCTCCGCGGAAGATGGCGAGGAGCCGCGGTCGCGTGCCCCGCCGGCTTGCTGGCCCCACAACAACAACCATTGGTCCGGGGTCCAGAGATGTCCCGCCTCGCAGCAGACCTCGTAGGGCTCGCCGCCCTCGCGATGGGCCTCGGCGTGTACCGGCCGGCCGCAACCCGGCCGCGGGCAGCTGCCGACCGTCACGCGGAAGCCGCCGCTTGGCCGCAGCGCCTCGTCCACGGCTTTCGCCAGGTCGGTCAGCTCGTTCACCAGGTCGGGCGCCGCCGGATGTGCGCACAGCCACTGCACGTGTACCGCGAGGAACCGGGCCAGCGTGCGGATGTCGAGCACGTCGGGGCCGGTGACCCCACGCTCGCCGGCCACGAGCCCGCACCAGGAGGCAAGCACGCCGAGAATCTCCGACCGGACCTTGACCACCGCGTCGCGCAGCACGATGCCGTGCGGGGCATTGCCGCTCACCCGCTCGCGGATCCAGTGCGGCCTGGGATCGAGCATGTCGGCGCACACCTCGAACAGAACCGGCAGGTCGACCAGCTCCGCCTCCACATGATCCCGGCAGGTGGCGCACAGCCGCAGGCCCGGCGCCACCGGCGCGGGCACCGGCTCGCCGTCGTGGCGCCGGCTCATGCAGTGCAGCATGTTGCGGCTCGGCTCGGGTCCGCTTGTCCGCATGGTGCTCACTCCTGCTTCCCCAGTAGCGATCCGAGCCCGGCCTGCCTCGCGGCTTCGCAGATCCGATCGGCCAGCTCGGTGCTGAGCTCGGTGACTCCTAGTAGTTCTACCAGGACGATTCCGTCCACGCGCCGCCGCTGACCGATCCCGCCGGTCAGCAGCAGGCCGAGGTCGCCGACGATGCGGGGCTCGCGGCCGTAGGCCACGCCGCGGTCCTCGCTCGCCGCCGCGACGTGGGCGGCGACCACGTACCGGCCGCTGTGGGCCGCGAGCAGGCCCAGGTCGTCGACGTAGACGTCGTCGACCCGGTCGACCAGCTCTCTCGGCAGGTCGTGGCCGGTTGCGTTGACCAGCACCGCCCCGCGGGCGAACTGCCCAAGGCGCAGCGCGTCCAGGTACTCCCGCGCGGGGCCGTGGCCGGCGACGATGACCAGGTTGGCCCCGAACACCGCGTCGGCCGGCGAGCCGGCGACCGTGAGCCGGATACCGCTGAGCTCCAGCTGGTCGACCTGCTCGGGCGGGATCGCGGCGGCGTGTCCGGCCTCGTCCACGTCCGCGAGGTGGACGGCGACGTGGCTGATGTCCGGCATGTGCCGCGCGATCACCGCGAGATGCGGCTGGACCGCGGCGGCCATGCCGACGAGTGCCACCGTGACACCGCCCGGCACCATGAGCTCACGGGCGGCGAGCGCGGCGAGCGCGGCCGACCGGACCAGCCGCAGGCTGGCGGCCGGGACGATGCAGGTCATCAGGCCCGGTGCCGGCTCCAACGCCAGCGCGTCGGGCTCGTGGCGGGGTGTCCCGGTCCAGGGCACCAGCCGGCCCGGTAACCGTCGCTCGGCACCGGCGGGGGCGATGGTCCGGCCGATGAGGTCCTCGGCGACCGTGGCGACGGGGTCCATCGCACCGATCGCCCGTCGTACGTCGTCGCTCCCGAGCTGAATGAGCTGCTCGCTCATGGCTGCCCCTTACTCACCTGCGCGCTGTGCGCGTCACGTTCCCCGCTTTCCCTACCGGCGCCCTATCCAGGCGCTATCGCCTTTGGATAGCGCCGATTAAAGCGCGCGAGGGTCAACTAAAGGCGAGCCATCGTTGACTCGTTCTCGAGCGGGTTCCCGCAGAAACGAAAGCCAAGAAACAACGGAGGCATCGCCGTGTCCGCCATGCGCAAGTTCGTCGTGTCCGCCGCAGGTCTGTTCATCGGGATCGTCGGAATCGTCGTCACCGTGCCGGCCGGAAATGCCGCCGCCGACGGCCCCTGGGGCGCGCCGAACAACAATATCGTCGCCGACGGTCCGTGGGGTTCGCCGAGCAATATCCTCGCCGACGGTCCCTGGGGTTCGCCGAACCCGGTCGTTTCCGCCACGGCCGCGAATTGAGTGTGCCCGTTGTTCAGCGCGGTTTCCGGCTAGCGTGTCGGACGGTTCTGCCGGCAAAAGGCACGAATACGCCGGGCCTGTTGAGACAACTGCACCTCGTCGCCCGCCGGGCCGCCCTCAGGCAGCCCAGGCGGGCGGCCGCGTTTCGTCAGTCGAACCGGCGCCGGTCGCCACCGGTCGCGGCGTTGCCGTCGAGCAGCGCGCGGTGGTTGGCTGCCAGCTCCTCGCGCAGGCGCGCCGCTTCCGCCGAGCCGACCTCGCCGAGCAGCTCGATGCCCTGCTCGATGTCGTCGACGGCCAGGTCGGTGGCTCCGCGGCCCTGGTGGATGTCGGAGCGCAGGAGCAGGGTTTTCGCGTGCCAGACCGTCGAGCCCAGCTCCGTGAACAGCCGCAGCGCCTCCTCGACGTGGTCGGCACCGGCCGCCGTCTGGCCGCGGGCCAGCGCGATCTCGCCCAGCGCGTGGAGCGTCTGCCCCTCGATCACGCGCTCGCCGGCCTGGCGCGCCACGGACAACGCGTGCTGCAGGGTGACCTCCGCGTTGTCCAGCCGGCCGGTCCGCTGCCGGACCACGCCCAGCCGGTACAGCGCGTGCGCCTCGCCGATGTGGTCGCCCATGTCGCGCACGATCAGCAGCACCCGGTTCAGCGCCCGGTGCGCCTCCTCCACCCGGTTGCTGAGCAGGTGCAGCTCGGCGAAGCGGTTCAGCACCTGCGCCTCACCCCGCAGCCAGCCCACCCGGCGGAAGCATTCCAGCGCGACCTCCAGCATGCCCTTGGCCCGCTCGACGTCACCCTCGTCGATCCATGCCTTGGCGAGGCCCTGCAGGGTGTGCGCCTCGCCGACGTGGTCGCCGACGGCGCGCATCTTCGCCAGCGCCGCCTCGTACTGCGACAGCATTTCCGCGTTCCGGTTGCGCAGCCGGTTCACCATCGCGGAGCTGCGCAGCACCAGCGCCGCGCCGTGCTCGTCCCCCTCGGCCTCGAAAAGCTCCAGCGCCCGCGCGAAGCACGGCGCCGCCTCGCCGAGCCGCCGCTGGTTCATGTGCAGCGAGCCCAGCGAGTACAGCATCGCCGCCTGGCCGCGCCGGTCGCCGGCCTGCTCGGTGGCGGCCAGCGCGACTTGCGCGGTCTCCCGCCAGTCGTCGAAGTGGCCCTTCACCTCGAACAGCGTGACCAGCGTCAGTGCCAGGTCCCAGCACAGCTCGGTGTTGCCGGTCTCCGCGGCGAGGTGCACGGCGGCCACGAGCGAGCGGCGTTCGGACTCGAGCCACTCGATCGAGTCGTCGAACTCGTCCAGCTCGTCGCTCGACGACCAGCGCGGCACCGAGCTGTGCAGGATCGTGTAGTCGCCGCCGAACTCCTTGCGGTGGGCCCGCTCCGCACCCGCCATCCAGGCGCCGAGCAGGCGCTCGGCGGCATCGGCACGCTCGTCCGCAGGCTCCTCCTCGGTCAGCCGCTCGGCCGCGAACACCCGGATCAGGTCGTGCATGCGGTAGCGCAGCCGCTCGCCTGGGTACTGAACCGTGTCCACGAGCTGCGCCTCGACCAGGCCTTCGACGACCTCGGCCGCGTCGAACGGGTCCATGTCCAGCAGGGCGGCGGCGGTCCAGCCGGGGAAGTCGGCCGTGCTGATCAGGGCGAAACGCCGGAAGAGGGCCTGCTCGACCTCGGAGAGGTCGCGGTAGCTCAGGTTGATGTTGGAGCGCAGCCCGAGCCCCCGGTAGGACAGCTCGTCGAGCCGGCGCACGGTGTTGCGCAGGCGCGCGACCAGGACGTCGATGCGCCAGTGCGGGCGCGAGGCGAGCCGCGCCCCCGCGATGCGGATCGCGAGCGGCAGCCCGCCGCACAGGCTGACCAGCTCGACCGCGGCGGCCTTCTCGCCGGCGACCCGTTGCGCGCCCACGATCTTGCTCAGCATCTCCAGCGAGCCGTCGACGTCGAACACGTCGATGTCGACCGGGTGGGCGCCCGGCAGCCCGCTCAGCGGCGTCCGGCTGGTGACGATCAGCGCACAGCCGGGACCGGCCGGCAGCAGCGGTATGACCTGGTCCTCGCTGGTCGCGCCGTCCAGCACGACCAGCACCCGCTTGCTCGCCATCCGGCTGCGGTACAGGTCGGTGCGCTCGTCGTCGTCCTCCGGCAGTGCGGAACCGTCCACGCCCAGCGCGCGCAGGAACCTGTTCAGCACGCCCCGCACGCGGTCCTCGCCCTCGGCCGCCCCGAGGTCGCCGTAGAGGTGACCGTCCGGGTACACGTCGCGCAGCTCGTGCGCGGCCCGCACGGCGATGGTGGACTTGCCCACGCCACCCTTGCCGGAGATGGCGACGATCCGCATCCCGTAGCGCTCGCGCGGGGAGTCGTCGGACAGCGCCCGGACGATCTCGTCCAGCTGGTCGTCCCGGCCGGTGAAGTCCGCGATCGTGGCCGGTAATCGCCGCGGCACCGCCGACTGGGCGAGGCCGGCCGCGGTCCCGCCCTGCATCCCGCCGCTCGGCCCGGTCGACGGGAGATCGAGCTCGGGGTCGCGGTTGAGTATCGCCGTCTCCAGGCGGCGGATGCTCTGTCCAGGTTCGATGCCGAGCTCGTCGACCAGCGTGGTGCGAGCCAGCCGGCACGCCTCGAGCGCCTCGGCCTGCCGGCCCGACCGGTACAGCGCGAGCATCAGGTACTCGTACAGCCGCTCCCGCAGCGGGTGCTCCTTGACCAGCACGGTCAGCTCGCCGACGACCTCCTCGTGCCGGCCGAGCGCGAGGTCGAGCCGCACCCGTTCCATGATCGCGGCGAGCCGGGCGTCCTCCAGCTGCGCCGCCTCCCGCCGCAGCGGCTCGCTCTCGATCCCGGCCAGGGCCGGACCGCGCCACAGGCCGAGCGCGCTGCGCAGCGTGGCGACAGCCTCGGAGATGCGGTCCTCGTCGACGTGGGTCCGCGCGGACCGCACCAGGTTGGCGAACTGATGCGTGTCCAGCTCGGCGTCGGCCACCTCCAGGACGTATCCGGGGGGCCGGGTGGCGATCGTCATCGGTGCCCCGGCCAGCGCGCGGCGCAACCCGGAGATGCAGATCTGGATCTGTGCCCGGGCGGTGGTCGGCGGCGAGATGTACCACACGGCGTCGATGAGCTGCTCGACCGGAGTAACCCGATTGGCGTTGAGCGCCAGCATGGCGATCACGATGCGTTGCCTGGTCCCGCCGAGGTCTCTCGTTCTGCCGTCGACCGAAAGTTCCAGAGGGCCCAACAAACGCAGTGCCAACAGTTCTCCCCTTCGCGGGTCCTCGGGAACCCGACGACCCCAGACTGCGGCGCCGCTCTCGCCCGCACGTGCAACTTGCACACCGGCTGGTCAGCCGGGTTCTGTGTTCCGCCTCGGCTCAGTGTTCCACACCGTCGCAACGTTCCAGCCGGTATGGCGCGAATGGACTATTGCGTTTCACAATGCGCAATACCAGGCGTGATCTGGCGAATACGGCACTTCGCAACCGCCGTGCTGTAATGGTTCATCGCAGCGTGCCGGGCCTTGCGCAAACCAGGAGATGCGCCGGGCGCGGGTCCGGTCCGACGATGGGTCCGCACGGTCGAATCCTGACGTCACGGGCCTCGAAACCAGTCGTGCGGCGCTGTCCGGATCACGCGGTATCAGCAGGAGCTCGTGCCAGGCGAACAGATTGGACGCTGCGCAAATGACTGAGTCGACGTGGAAGGTCGTCATGGACGGGGACGGCGTCACGATCTCCGGTGACCAGTTCAGTCTGACCACAAACGGCTCGGACCCACGCAACATGGAGACCGTCGTTTCGGAGTTGCAGAGCGTGACCCGGGCTACCTATGGGCAGTACTGTGGTCTTTCCCGCGCTATCGAGATGGTCGGCGAACGCTGGGGCCTGCTGATCATCAGGGACCTGCTCGTGAGTCCGAAGACCGAGGCCGAACTGAGCCGGGGGCTGCCGTTGATTCCGGCCCGCTTGCTGTCCATGCGCCTGAGGGAGCTGACGTTCAGCGGCGTCATCACGCCGGTCGACGGTTCGGCCGGCGCGGACGCCGCGGACGCGCACGGCGAATCGGGTGCCGGGCGGCGCTACGAGCTCACCGAGTACGGGCGCGCCCTGGAGGACACCGTGCTCGCGCTCGGCCGGTGGGGGGCGATGGCGCTCGCCGCGCCGCGGCCGGAGGACGTCGTCACCGAGGACGCCGTGCTGAGCGCACTGAAGTCGACGTACCACCGAGACGCCGCCAAGGACGTCACGATGACGGTCGAGCTGCACGTCGGCGGCGTCGTCGTGCACACCGTCGTCGACGCCGGCCGCCTCGAGCTCCACCGCGGGCCGACATCGGACGCGGACCTCGTCGTCTACGCCGGCCTCGAGCTGAAGGCGCTGCTGAACGGGGACCTCACGCCGGCGGACGCGCTCGAGTCCGGCGACGTGACCGTCACCGGTTCCCCCGATCTGCTGGACCACTTCGTCGAGATGTTCCACCTCCCGCAGCTGCCGAGGCCGGTCGCGGCCTGACTCCCGAGGAGCGCATCCCACATGACGACGACCGCCGGTACGCGGCGACTGCTCGGCCCGGACGGCCTGCTCAACACGCGCCACCACAAGGCGGCCCTGATGGTGTTCATGGTCGTGGTGGTCGGGCACTGGGCGGAGCACCTCGTCCAGGCCTACCAGATCTACGTACTCGGCTGGCCACGGCCGCAGGCGGGCGGCCTGCTGGGCCTGGCCTTCCCGTGGCTGGTCAAGTCCGAGTGGCTGCACTACGGGTACGCGATCGTCATGCTGGTGGCCTTCATCGTGCTGCGACACGGGTTCGTCGGCCGCGGCCGGACGTGGTGGAACGCGGCGATGTGGATCCAGGTCTGGCACCACTTCGAGCACCTGCTGCTGCTCGTGCAGGCCATGACCGGCGCCTACCTGCTGGGCAAGCCGGTGCCGACCAGCATCGCCCAGCTCGTGTTCCCGCGGGTCGAGCTGCACCTGTTCTACAACGCGATCGTCTTCGTGCCGATGGTCGTCGCGATGGTCCTGCACCTGCGGCCGCGCCCCGAGGAGCGTGCCCTGATGCGGTGCTCGTGCGTGACGCCCGCACCGGCCGCCGCCGCGGCCTGAGCCGGTGACCTGGGGCGGAGCCGGGCCCGCGGCGGGGGAGCACCACGGTCATCTCGACCTGGGCATCGACATCGGTCCGGTCGTGCTGCGGATCGCGCTGCTCGCCGCGGTGCCGGCGGTGGCCGGGTTCGCGATGCTGCGGTGGGCGCTGCCCGAGCCGAGCCGGCGGGCGGTGGCCTGGGTGGTCGGCGCGGCGGCCGGTGCGGCGACACTGGAGCTGCTGCTCTCCGGTGGGCTGGACCTGCGGGAACAGCTCGTGCCGGTGTTGCTGGCGGCGCTCGCGCTGCCGATGTACCTCGCACTCTCCCGCGACCCGCGGTTCGCACCACGGGTGGCGACGGCCCGCCGGGGCGCCGTCTGGGTGTTCTGGCCGCTGGCCGTGGTGGCGGTGCTGCGGCTCGGCGCCGCCTGGTTCGGCACGTCGCCGCCCGGGCGGACCGCGACGGAGCTGCACACCGGCGTGGTGCTCGGCCTGGTCGCGATCGCCTGGTTCGGCATCGCCCGCCCGCGAGGGCGGGTGGTCACGATCAGCACGCGCGTCGGCGCCGCCGTGCTGGCCCTCGGGCTGGTCGCGGGCGCCGCGCAGGCGATGGTGCTCCGCCCGGGGCCGCCGCCGGGCCTCGCCGACGTGCAGACGGTCGACGTCGGCGGTGCCGCCCTCGACGTCGTCGTGCCGAACCCGCCGGGGTGAAACCTGGTGCGGGCCGGCGCGCCGGGCGTCGAGCTGGGCACCGGCCGCGGCCGGCTCCCGCGCCTGGTCGGTGGCGGACGCCGGTTGGTCCGCGTCGGACAGTCCACTGGTCGCCCCACCAGCCGGGTGACACACTGGAGGTACCAACGCCGGTGGGGTCGCAGGAGGAGCACGGCTGGTGCGCCGCCAAGGGCTCGAGATCGGCCAGCGCGTCCTGTTCGGCGCGGTGGTCGCCGAGCCGCGCGGCGTGCTCGATGCGGGCAGCTACCGCACGCTGCGCGACACCCTCGTGAAGATCGCGGTCGACGAGCCGCTGGCGGTGATCGTCGACCTCGACCGGCTCGACGTGCCGGACGGCTCGGCGTACGCGCTGTTCGTCTCGGCCGGCGACCAGCTCACGCAGTGGCCGGGCGTACCGCTGCTCCTCGCGGCCGAGAACGAGGGCCAGCGGGCCCGGGTCCGCGAGTACCACCTGCCGCGTTTCGTCATCGTGCACACGTCGGTGAGCGCGGCGGTGGCGGCCATCGGCGATCCGCCGCTGCGGCGCATCGCCCGCCGCAGGCTGCCCAACGCGCTCACCAGCTCGGGTGCCGCCCGCGACTTCGTGCGTGAAATCTGCGCGGAGTGGCGCGTCCGCGTGGATGTCGACACGGCGGTCGCCGTCGTCGCCGAGCTCGTCGAGAACACCCTGCTGCACACCTACTGCGCGCCGTCGCTGCGGGTGGAGCTGCGCCGCGACCTGCTGACCGTTGCCGTGTACGACGACGACCCGGAGCCGGTGCGGCTCGTCGAGCGCGACGTGGCCGCACAGCGCCGGGGTGGCCTCGCACTGGTCGCCGCCTACGCCCGTGCCTGGGGCTGCGCCCCGACACCGGCCGGCGGCAAGGTCGTGTGGGCCACGCTGCGACTGTCCGGAGGCGAGTAGCGTGTCCGCGATGGATGACGGGTCGCCCGCCCGGCACGCGCTGGTGCTGCACCAGTCGAGCCTTCGCCACCGGGAGAACACGGTCGCGTGGGTGGTCGACGCTCTGTCCCGGGGTGACAAGGTCCTCCACCGGGCCGCCGATCCGAACCGGCTCGTCGACGCCATCGGCGAGGTCGCCGGCACGGCCGAGGACTCCGGGCAGCTCGAGATCGTGGACGCGCACCGCGCCCGCACGATGACCGACGGCCTGCCGCGTGCCCTGCATCAGATGTTCGAGGACCTCGTCGGGCGCGCGTTCGACGACGGTTACCGCGAGATCGTGCTCACCGCGGACGAGGAAGCCGAGCGGATCATGGTCCCCGAGGCCGGCGACCGCGTAGCCCACGAGCACGACCTGGACCGGCTGGCCATGCAGCCCGGTGTGCACGTGCTCTGCTCCTACGACCTGCGGGTGGAACAGCCCGACGTGGTCGAGGCGGTCGTCGGCGTCCACCACCGCTGCGTCGACGACGTCCTGTGGTCCGCGCGCCTGTCGGGCGAGCGGCTGCTCGTGCGCGGCGAGATCGATTTGAGCAACGCGGTCCGGTTCGGGTCCGCGCTGAGCGCGGCCGCCGCGCACGGCGTGCGCACGGTGGACCTCCGCGAGGTGACCGTGCTGTCCGCGGCCGGCACGCGTGCCTTCGAGGTGACCGCGGGCTTCCTGCGCGAGCGCGGTGAGCGGCTGACCCTGGCCAACATGTCGCCGAAGGTTCGCCTCGCGGCCGCGACGTTGCTGGTCGCCGGCGAGCAGGTGGTCGACGTCGTCGAGCCACGCGCCGAGCGCTGACGTCCGCGGCTATGGTGTGGTACGTGCCAGTACCACTCGGGTAGGGGGCCGCATGCGCATCGAGGACAGGGCGAAGCCGGTGGTCCGGTGGGCGCTGGGGCACGGGGTGCCGCGCACGGCGCTGCGCGTCGCCGCGCGGCGGGGCGATCTGCAGTCGCGCTTGTTCGCCGAGGCAGGCGTGTCCCCGACGGTCGGGCTGACCGGGTTGTTCGACGAGATCCGCGGGCGGGGCCGGCTCGTCAGGGGCGCGTTCTCCTACGTGACCGCGAGCCATGCCGTGGTCAGGGAAGTCTTGACCGGCAACGACTTCCGCAGCGGCATCGTCCCGGACGCCACCGGGTGGTGGGGCCGCCTGTCGGAGTGGTCGTCGGTCGAGGGGCTGCACCCGATGGCGCCACCGTCCCTTTTGGTCACCGAGCCGCCGGACCACACGCGCTACCGCAAGCTCGTGACGCGGGTGTTCACCGTGCGGGCGGTGGAGAACCTCCGTGCCCGCACGGAGGAGATCGCGCACGAGCTGCTCGACGGCCTCGACCCGGCCGAGCCGGTCGACCTCGCCCGGACGTACTGCAGCCTGCTGCCCGTCACGGTGATCGCGGAGATCCTCGGCGTGCCGCCGCAGGAGCGGCGGCGGGTGCTCACGCTGGGCACGGCCGCCGCGCCGAGCCTCGACATGGGGCTGACGTGGCGGCAGTTCCGCGCGGTGGAGCGCGCGCTCGTGGCGTTCGACGCCTGGCTCACCGCACACCTCGAGCGGCTGCGGTCGAAACCGGGCGACAACCTGCTGAGCCGGCTCGTCGCCGCGCGGGAGGACGGCGTCGGTCTCACGGACCTCGAGCTGCGTGCCACGGCCGGCCTGGTGCTCGCGGCCGGCTTCGAGACGACGGTGAACCTGCTGGGCAACGGGATCGCCCTGCTGCACGACAATCCCGACGAGCTGCGCGCGGTCGCCGACGAGCCGTCGCTGTGGCCGAACGCGGTCGACGAGATCCTCCGCGCCGACCCGCCGGTGCTGCTGACCGGCCGGACCTGCCTGCGGGACACGGAGGTGGCCGGCGTGCCGGTGCCGAAGGCCGCGCTGGTGACCACGATCCTCGCGGGCGCCAACCGCGACCCGGAGGTCTTCGCCGATCCCGGCCGGTTCGACGTGCACCGCGAGAACGCGCGCGAGCACATCTCCTTCTCCGCGGGCCGGCACTACTGCCTTGGTGCCGCGCTTGCCCGCATGGAGGGCGAGGTCGGCCTGCGGGTGCTGTTCGACCGCTACCCGAAGCTGCGCCTGACTCCGGGCGCGACGCACCGGCAGACCCGCATCCTGCGCGGCTACGAGAGCCTGCCGGCCCGCCTCGCCGGCTGACCTTTGTCCACTGAGGACCGCGCCTGGCCAACGGCGCGCTTGAAGTCCGGGCACTCGATGAGGAGTTCGTGCCGGCAGGTGGCGGCGTGGCGCCCCACGGCCACCCCCTGCTGGACCTCGTCCAGCGAGACGCCCTGGCGGACGAACCCGCGCGGCTCGCGACCCGGGCGCGGCTGCGCACGCTCGTCCACGAGCACGGCGTCACCGTCCTCTCCGCGCACGATCCATGGGAACCGGCCCGGCGCACGCCGGCACTCGGTCCTAACCGGACAGAGCCGTGACGAACTCCGCCAGCCGGGCCGGGTTCTCCTGCTGGGCGCCGCGCACCAGGCGGCTCGCCGAGCCCGGCAGGTGGCCCAGCGTGCGCAGGCCCGTGTCCCGCACGCCGGTCAGCGCGGGGTTGGTCAGGCGCGACAGCCGGGCGAGGCGTTCCGCCCGGTTCTGCACCCGCACGACCGCCGGGCGCCGCCGCCGGGTGTAGCGATCGAGCGCGCCGGGCACGGCGGCCGCCGCGGCGAGCGACGCGGTCAGCGCCGCGGCGTCGACCAGCGCGCTGTTCGCCCCCTGCCCGAGCGTCGGTGCCATCGCGTGTGCCGCGTCGCCGAGCAGCACCAGCCGGCCGTCGTGCCAGCGGCGGCAGTCGATCCGGTCGGCGCGGTTGACCAGCAGGTCGGAGAATGCGTGGACCCGGCCGAGGAGCTCGCCCGCGACCGGCAGCACGCGCGCCCACGCGGCCCGGCACGCGGCGAGGTCGCCGGCGGCGATCGCGGTCGCCACCGGCGGTGCCGACACCGAGCCGTAGAAGTAGCAGGTGGCCGCGTCGACGGGCGCGCCGCCGAACAGGCCCAGCGTGGTCCAGTACTCGCCCTCGATGTCCGCGCCCCGCCGTGGTACCAGGGCACGAAGGTAGGTGCCGGCGGTTCGGGCCGGGCGGGCGCCGAACGCGCCGCCCGCGCGCACCGTCGAGCCGATGCCGTCCGCGCCGACGACCAGGTCCGCGTCGATCGTGCTCCGCCGGCCGAGCCACTCCAGGTCGACGGAGCCGTGGGGACGGGCCGACCTCGCGGTCGCGCCGAGGCGGCAGTCGATGGCGGGGGTCTTCGACACGGCGGTCAGCAGAACCTCGTACAGCTGCGAGCGCCGGAGCGCCAGCAGGTGGTCGAGCCCGCCGCCGAAGTCGGGCACGGCGAGCGTCGCGACGGGCGACCCGTTCGCGCCGTGCACCACGCTCGCCCGCACTCGGTGCCCGGTGCGCTCGAGCGGGTCGGCCAGGCCGAGGCCGGTGAGCACCGCGAGGCCGTTGGGTTGCAGCAGGATCCCGGCGCCGGCCGCGGCCGGGGCGACGGCACGCTCGAGCAACGTCACCGACGCGCCCGCGCGTGCCAGCAGCAGCGCGGCCGCCATCCCGCCGACACCCGCGCCGACGACCACGACGTCGAGCTGCGCGACCTTCATCCCGGTCCTCCGTCCGGCGAGCACCACGCTCCTCCCGTCCGCGCGACGAGCACATCCGTGAGGTCCACAGTGCTGGCGCCCGGTCCGGGCCCTTCGCGGGGTTACGATCTCCTGGTGCTCTACGGCCGCGGTGCCGAGTGCGCCGTGTTGGACGACCTACTGACCGCGGCCCGCAGCTCGTCGAGCGGAGTGCTGGTCCTTCGAGGGGAGCCGGGCGTCGGCAAGTCCGCCCTGTGCGAATACGCCGCCGGGCGGGCCACCGGCATGCGGGTGCTGCAGTGCGCCGGCATCGAGTCCGAGGTTCCGGTGCCGTTCGCGACACTGCATCAGCTGCTCCACCCCGTGCGCGACCGGCTGCCGATGCTGCCCCCGGCCCAGGCGGCCGCACTGGGCGGCGTGTTCGGCACCGTCCCGGACCGGTGGAGCGACCCGTTCCTCGTCGCGGTCGCGTTGCTCACCCTGCTCGGCGAGGTCGCGGCGGACACCGGTCTGCTGTGCGTGGTCGACGACGCGCACTGGGTCGACGCCGCGTCCGCCGAGGCACTGGTGTTCGCCGCCCGCCGGCTCGACGCCGAGGGTGTCGCCCTCGTGTTCGCGGCCCGCGACGGCGACACCCGCGAGTTCCGTGCGGACGGGTTGGCGGAGCTGCGGGTCCCGGGGCTGGACGCGGCGGCCGCCCGCGCACTGCTCGCGGACACCGCCCCCGGGCTCGCCGACGACGTCTGCGCGAGCCTCGTCGCCAGCACGGCGGGCAACCCGCTCGCCCTGCTGGAGCTGCCGGCGATGCTGAGCCGCGAGCAGCTGACCGGCCGCGAGACGCTGCCGGTACCGCTGGCTGTCGGCGACCAGGTCGAGCAGCTGTTCATCACGCGCGTGCACCGGCTCTCCCCGCCCGCGCGGCACTTCCTGCTCGTCGCCGCGGCCGAGAGCACCGGCGACCTGGCGGCCGTCCTGCGCGCGGCCGCGCTCGCCGACATCGCGGACGGCGTGCTCGCCGAGACCGAACGGGCCGGCCTCGTGCAGGTGCGGGACGGGCGGCTGCGCTTCCGGCATCCGCTGGTCCGCTCGGCGACCTACCACCGGGCCACCTTCCTCGACCGCCGCTCCGTCCACGCCGCGCTCGCACACGTGCTGACCGACCCGGCCGACGCCGACCGGCGCGCCTGGCACCTGGCCGCCGCCGCGATCGAACCCGACGCCGAGCTGGCCGGCGCGCTGGAGGCCTCGGCCAACCGGGCCCGGGCGCGCGGCGGCGCGGTCGCGGCGGCGGACGCCCTGGTGCGCGCGGCGGAGCTGAGCCCGGTCGGCGCCGACCGCGCCGCCCGGTACGTCGCCGCCGCCGGTGACGCGTGGCAGGCGGGGCAGTGGCACCGGGTGCCCGCGCTGCTCGACGAGGCCGAGCCGTTCACCGGGACCGCGGAGGTACGCGCCCGGCTGCTGTTCCTGCGCGGCATGGTCGAGCTGCGTTCCGGGCAGCCGGCCACCGCGTACCGGCTGCTGCTGCGCAGCGCGGCGCAACCCGGGTCGCGGCTGGAGACCCTGGTGCACGCGGGGGAGGCGGCCACCCTCCTCGGCGAGCCTGCCCTGGCGTCCGAAGTGGAACGGCTCGCGCGGCGGCAGACGGGGAACGGCGACGGCGCGGAGGTGCCGGAGCTGCTCGCGCTGCTGTCCGGCTGGGCCCGCATCGGCCAGGACGACTGGAGCTCCGGCGCCCGCCTGCTCGCCGGCGCCGTCACGGGCGTGCACGCGCTGGACAGCCCCACACACCAGCTGTGGGCGGGCCGGGCCGCGATCTATCTCGGCGACGTCGCCACCGCGCACGCCTGCTACAGCCGCGCGGTGTCGCTGGCCAGAGCCGAGGGCGCGGTCGGCGCGCTGCCGATGATGCTCGACCGGCTCGCGTTCGCCGACATGCTCAGCGGCCGGCCGGCGGCCGCCACGGCACACGCGACCGAGGGGTTGCGGCTCGCGGACGCGCTCGGCCTGGACAGCGGGATCGCGCTGATCAGCCTGGCGCTCGCGGCGGCGTGGACCGGCGACGAGAACGCCTGCCGGTCCGCGGCAGAGCGCGCCCACGAGCTCGCGGCGGCCCGGCGGCTGCGCGTGGTCGCGGCAGGCGCGGACTGGGCGCTCGGCCTGCTCGACCTCGGCGCGGGCCGCCCGGCCGACGCGTTCGAACGCCTGCTCGCGCTTCGCCCCGGCGGCCGCGGCGACCACGTGATGATCCGGCTGTGGGCCACCCCGGACCTGGTCGAGGCCGCGGTGCGCGCGGGGGCGCCGGCGGAGTGCGAGCCCGCGGTGGCGGTGCTCGCCCGCTGGGCCGCCGGCAGTGGCCTGCCGGTGCCGGAGGCGGCCCTGCTGCGCTGCCGCGGCCTGCTCGCCCGGGAGGACCCGGCGACGGCGTTCCGCGCCGCGGTGGACCTCGACCCGCGCGGCGACCGGCCGCTGGAGCGCGCCCGGGCGGAGCTGCTGCTCGGGGAGTCGCTGCGCCGGGCGCGGCGGCGCAGCGAGTCGCGGGTGCACCTGCGCGCGGCGCTGGAGGGCTTCGAGCGGGCCGGCGCGGCGCCGTGGTCGGCGCGTGCGGCGGCCGAGCTGCGGGCCAGCGGGGAGACCGCGCACACCCGGGATGTCGGCGCGCCCGGCACGCTGACCCCGCAGGAGCGCCAGATCGCCGCCTTCGCCGGGCAGGGCGTGAGCAACCCGGAGATCGCCGCGCGGCTGTTCCTCAGCCGCCGCACGGTCGAGTACCACCTGCACAAGGTGTTCACCAAGCTCGGCCTGGCCTCCCGCGCGGAGCTGGCCGGGTTCGACCTCGACGACCGGTGAGCCGGCGACCGGTGAGCCGGCGACCGGTGAGCACACGGATGCCGGTCCCGTCGCGGCGGGCGCATCGTGCGAAGCGACCTGTGCCGCGGATCGAGGAGCTCGCGATGACCACGAACAACCCACCCGCCGTGGCGCCCCGCCGGCGAGGTGCCGGCCCGGGCCGGGTCCTCGCCATCGTGGCCGCGGTGATCCTGATCCTCATCGGTGCGTGCCTGGCGTTCGCCGGCACCGTGCTCATGGTGACGTTCGGCAGCGACGGCCAGGTCAGCTCCGCGAAGCACCCGGTGGCAAGCCCCACCGCGGCGGTCATCACCGACGTCGCGGCGATCCGGGCCACCTCCGAGATGGCCGACGTGCTCGGCACGCCGGAGGTGAACTTCTCGGCCGACGGCGGGAACGCGAGCGGGCTCTTCGTCGGCATCGGGCGGGTCGCCGACGTCGACCGCTACCTCGCCGGGGTCGAGATCGACCAGGCCACGGACTTCGAGCTGAACCCGTACGTGCTGACCCTCGCGCGGCGCGACGGCATCCGGACGACGGCCCCGCCGCCGACCGAGCAGGACTTCTGGGTGGCGTCCGCGACCGGGACCGGCGGGGTCGACCTGAGCTGGGCGGCGCAGGACGGCAACTACCGCGTGGTCCTGATGAACGCGGACGGCGCGGCCGGGGTGGACTCGCAGCTGTCCGTCGGTGTCGGCCTCAGCGGCATGTTCGGGCTGTCGCTCGGCCTGCTGATCGGCGGGGTCGTGCTGATCCTCGTGGCGATCGCCCTGCTGGTGGCCACCAGGCCGCGCCGGGTCCAGTTCCCGACCGGACCGCCGTACGCGCCGCGGACCGGTCCCGCGCCCACCGGTCCCGCCCCCGCATGGCCCCCGCCCGCCGGAACCGCCGCGCCGGCATGGCCGCCG
The DNA here is from genome assembly GCF_036555685.1 of Actinophytocola sp. Lineage (GTDB taxonomy): Bacteria > Actinomycetota > Actinomycetes > Mycobacteriales > Pseudonocardiaceae > Actinophytocola. Next base: position 24,761 of record NZ_DATBKY010000113.1, read on the forward strand.
GCGCCCACCGGTCCCGCGGCCGGCGAGCCGGCCGGGACCCCGACACCGCCCACCGGAATCGCGGTGCCCACCGGGCCGGCGCCCACCCGCACGGCGCCCGTCGAGCCGCCGGCCACCGGAGCGGCGCCCGCGCCGCCGGTCGGGCCGCCGCCAGTCGCCGAACCGACGCCGACTCCCGCGGCCCCCGTCGAGCCGTCGCCGGCCACCGGTCCGAGAGCGACACCCGCGGCGCCGGCCGAGCCGTCGCCGGCCGAGCCGTCGCCGGCCGAGCCCGCGTCGCCTTCCGGTACGACACCACCGGTCCGGGAACCGCGCACCTGATCGGGTGTGAACCATGGCCGGACACGTCGCGCCCGCCCCCGCCCCGCCCGCGCACGCGATCACCTCCCGCGTGGCCGCCGTCGCGACGCTGCTGTGGCGGCGGGTCCCGTTCACCACGGTCGTCGTGGCCGTGATGCTCGTGGCCGCGGTGGCCAGCGGGGCGTTGTGGGCGAGCGCGGCCGAGCACGACTGGTACCCGGCGGTCGCCTACGGGCTGCCCGCGTTCGAGGCCGGCAAGTGGTGGACGGTCGTCACCGGGGCGTTCTTCGCGATGGAGCCGCTCTACTACATCCCGGTCGCCGGCGGGTTCGCCCTGCTGGTGGGGCTCGCCGAGTGGCGGCTGGGCACTGCGCGGACCGCTGCGGTCACCGTGTTCGGCCAGCTCGCCGGCGTCCTCGGGGCCGCCCTCGTGCTGCTGGTCCTGCGCGGCACCGGCTGGGACTGGGCCGAGCGGCTCGCCCAGCAGACCGACCTCGGCTTCTCCGCCGGCGCGCTGGTCGCCGTCGTCGCGGTCGCCGCCGCCGTCCGGATGCCGTGGCGGTTGCGGCTGCGCCTGGCGCTGGGTGTGTACGTCGGCGTGTCGCTGCTCTACGTCGGCACGCTCGCCGACCTCGAGCACGGCGTGGCCGTCGCGGTGGCGCTGCCGCTTGGCGGGTGGCTCGCCGGACCTCGCCGGGCGGCCGGCACGGGGTACCCGAACCGCCGGGAGTGGCGGCTCCTCGCGGTCACCGGCCTGCTGATCATCGCGGCCGTCCAGGTCGTCGTGTACATCGCGCCCGCGGACGGCCCGCTCGGCTCGACCCGGCAGGACAACACCACGCTGATCGAGCTCGCGATCGTGCTCGTCGTGGTCGGCCTGATGATCAACGGGCTGCGCAAGGGAAAGCGCTCGGCGTGGCGCTGGGCGGTCGGGATCTCGGGCCTCTACGTCTTCGTCGGCGCCGGCGTCGGGTTGCTCGCCCTGGCCGCTGTCATCTTCGGGCTCGACGTGACGGTCGAGCGCGTACCGCTGTTCGTCGCCGACTCCATCTTGTGGGCGGCCTTGCTCACCGTGCTCGTGATGGGACGCGGGGCGTTCGCGGTGCCGACCCGGCGGCGCCGGCGCAAGGCCGGTGGCATCACCAGCGACGTGCCCGCGGCGACCTCGCTGCTCGAGCGCTGCGGCGGCAGCACGCTGTCATGGATGACGACTTGGCCGGACAACGCGCACTTCTTCACCGAGGACGGGGACGCCTTCATCGCCTACCGCCCGCACGCCGGGGTGGCGATCGCGCTCGGCGACCCGGTCGGGCCGCCGGGCTCGGCGGGCCGCGCGATCGCCGAGTTCACCGCGATGTGCGACCAGAACGTGCTGACGCCGTGCCTGTTCTCGGTGACGGAAGTGGGCCTCGCCGCCGTACGCGAGCAGGGCTGGCTGCACCTCCAGGTCGCCGAGGACACCCTGATCGACCTCGAGGGCCTGGAGTTCCGCGGCAAGTCGTGGCAGAGCGTGCGCTCGGCGATCAACCGGGCGGCCAAGGAGGACGTGGAGTTCCGGATGGTCGTCCTGGCCGACCAGTCGTGGGCGCTCGTGACGCAGGTGCGGGCCGTGTCCGAGGAATGGGTCGGCTCCAAGGGCATGCCGGAGATGGGCTTCACCCTCGGCGGCGTGGACGAGGCGCTCGACCCGCGGACGAGGGTGGGCCTCGCGCTCGGCGCGGACGGCTCGGTCCAGGGCGTGACGTCGTGGCTTCCGGTCCACAGTGGAGGCGGCGCGGTCGAGGGCTGGACGCTCGACCTCATGCGGCGACGTACCAACGGGTTCAAGCCGGTCATGGAGTACCTCATCGCGGAGAGCTGCCTGGAGTTCAAGGCGGAGGGCGCGCGGTTCGTGTCGCTGTCCGGCGCGCCGCTGGCCCGCGACGGCGTCCCGGCGGCACCGCTCGAGCGGTTGCTGGACTCGTTCGGCGCGGCCATGGAGCCGTACTACGGCTTCCGCTCGCTGCACTCGTTCAAGACGAAGTTCAAGCCACGCTACGAACCGATGTACCTCGCCTACCGCGACGAGGCCGACCTGCCCCGCATCGGCTTCGCGCTGGCCCGGGCCTACCTGCCCGACACGTCCCTGCGCTCACTCGCCCGGATGCGCTCGTCGTAGCGCTCTCATCTCAGGAGGGATCGTGTCTCGTTCAATCCGCCTGGAGGCGCGGCTCGACGAGCCCAGCCGCGCGCTGTGGTTGGTCAAGTGGCTGCTGCTCATCCCGCACTACATCGTGCTCGCGTTCCTGTGGACGGCCGCCGCCCTGCTCTGGGTGGTCGTGTTCTTCGCGATCTTGTTCACCGCCCGCTACCCGCGCCCGCTGTTCGACTTCAACCTCGCGGTCATCCGGTGGTCGTGGCGGGTCTGGTACTACGGCTACTTCGCGCTCGGCACCGATCAATACCCACCCTTCACGTTCGACGCGCGCCCGGACTATCCGGCCACTGTGGACATCGAGTACCCGGAGCGGATGTCCCGCGGGCTGGTGCTCGTCAAGTGGTGGCTGCTCGCACTGCCGCACTACATGATCGTCACCTTCTTCCTCGGCGGTGGCGGCTACCTGTTCTGGCAGTGGGGTGACGCGTGGTCCGGCCCGACCGGCGGCCTGATCACGATCCTGACGTTCTTCGCGGCCGTGACGCTGCTGTTCACCGGCGGCTACCCGCGGGGCATCTTCGACTTCGTGATCGGCATGAACCGGTGGGTCTTCCGGGTCAGCATCTACGCCGCCCTGATGACCGACGAGTACCCGCCCTTCCGGCTGGACCCGGGCGGCACCGAACCGGTCCCGGCCGGCCTCGAACCCGAGCCGAGAGCACAGACGACCACCGCCTGACCCGGATCAGCGGGCGCGGATCTCGTCGACGCCGAGGCCCCGGTCGACGCCGTGCGGGGTGACGGACTGGCCGGGCTCCAGCTCCAGACGCTCGCCGTCCAAATAGACGTCGATCTTGTCCGGCTGGAACGAGATCATGCCCGACACGCGGCGCACCTCCGGCCACGCCTCGCGGTACGACCACGCCGCCTGGCGGTGCGAGCCGACGTCGTAGTAGCTCGCGATTCCCTTGTACGGGCAGAAGGTCGCCTCGTCCACCGGCGTCAGCGCGGACTCGTCGACGTCGTCGCGCGGGACGTACCAGCGCGGCGCGAAACCCGACTCGTACAGCACCAGCGGCCGCTTCGTGTCCGCGACGACCCGGTCGCCGTCGTACACGACGAGGTGGCGGGAGGTGGTGCGGATGTCGTTGCGGTGGTAGAGATCCGCGGCATGGCCGACGATCCGCTCGTCCTCCTCGTAGAACGCGTCCATCGCGCGCCACGCGAACGCGACGCGGTCGGTCAGCTCGCTCGCGTGGCCGGGCAGCTCCACGTGCCGCCACGCCGCGCGCCGCGCCTCCGCCGCGCCGCCGCGGACGGTGAACCACGCCGTCGCACCGAGGTCGCGGTGGGTGGTGACCCGGTCGGTCGGCGCGAGCGCCCCCGGGGCGACGTCCGCGAGCGGGAAGTACGCGACCGGGTACCGGCCTGGCTCGTGCAGCAGCACGACGTCCGAGCTGTCGGCGATCCACTCGCCGCCGAGCCGCACACGCATCCGCCGCCGCGCCGGTTCGGCGAACAGCAGCCGCTCGGGCAGCGGATCGGGAACCAGGAACCGGCCGACACCCTTGAGTGCGAGTGGGCCTTGCTGCCAGGAGAGTCCCATCGTCTTGTCCTTTTCAACTCATTGTCCTCGGGAGGTACCGAACCCTCGTTCTAACCCCTTTAAGTCGGTATTGCGGTTAGGACTGAAGCACAGTACTGTCTAACCCGTCAAGAGGTTCAGGGAGGTTAGAAAATGGCGACGGTGGCCGACGAGGCGCTCCTCCTGGCGTTGCTCAACAGCGCGCCGCTCGTCGACGGCGTGCCGGCCGACGAGCTCGCCGACGACGCGATGGCCGGCACCTGGCTCGGCGCGCACGTGCCATGGTCCGGTCCCGTCCCGGCCGCAGACCTGCGGGAGGCCAGGGCGGCGCTGCAGGCGGTCGTCCGCGGCCAGGCGTCGCCCGAGTCGCTGGCGCCGCTGCTCGACGGCGTGGTCCGGCGACCGGAGCTCACCGCCGACGGCCTCGAATGGCGGCTCGACGGTGACTCGGTCGCGGTGCGGGCCGTGCTGGCATGGGACGCGCTGCGCGTCGACGCCCCGGGCCGGCTGCGGCCGTGCGCCAACGACGAGTGCGCGCTGTTCCTGCTCGACCGCAGCAGGGCCAACAACGCCCGCTGGTGCTCGATGGCCGTGTGCGGCAACCGGATGAAGGCGCGCCGCCACTACGAGCGGGTGCGCAATGCCTAGCGCGGCGCGGTTGCTCTCGGTCAACGTCGGCATGCCGAAGGACGTCGCCTGGCAGGGCCGGACCGTCCACACGGGAGTGTGGAAGTACCCGGTCGGGGGGCCGCGCATGGTGCGCACGCTCAACGTCGACGGCGACGGCCAGGGCGACCTCGGCGGCCACGGCGGCGAGATGCGCGCGGTCCTCGTCTACCAGGTCCAGTCCTACGAGCACTGGCGCAGGCATTTCGGCCGCGACGACCTGGACCACGGCCAGTTCGGCGAGAACTTCACCGTCGACGGCCTGCCCGACGACGAGGTGTGCATCGGCGACCGCTACCGGATCGGCGAGGCCGAGTTCGAGGTCTCCCAGCCCCGCGTCACCTGCTTCCGCGTCGGCATGCGCTTCGGCGAGCCGACGCTGCCCGCACTGCTCGTCGCGCACCACCGGCCGGGCTTCTACCTGCGCGTCATCCGGGAGGGCCACGTCCAGGCCGGCGACGAGATCGTCCGCACCCGGACGGGCCGGCACGCGCTGACCGTGGCCGACACCGACGCGCTGCTCTACCTGCCGGGCCGCGACATGGACAAGCTCCGCGCCGCGATCGACATCCCCGCGCTGAGCCCCGGCTGGCAGCAGTCGTTCCGCGAGCTGCTCGACACGCCCGCGCCGCCGGCCGGCCCGGCGTGGGAGGGCTTTCGCCGGCTGCGGGTCACGGACATCGTGGCGGAGAGCGCGTCCGTCGCGTCGGTGCACCTGGCCGCCGACGAGCCGCTGCCGCCGCCGGGTGCCGGGCAGTACCTGACCGTGCGGGCGGCCGGCGCGCTGCGCAGCTACTCGCTGTCGTCCGACCCGGCCGCCGGCACCTACCGGATCAGCGTCAAGCGGGAGCCGGACGGCCTCGTCAGCGGCTACCTGCACACCAAGGTCCGGCCGGGCGTGGACCTGGACGTCGCGGCCCCGCGCGGCGAGTTCGTCCTCGCCGCCGGCACGAACCCGGTGCTGCTCGTCTCCGCGGGCATCGGCGTCACCCCGGTGCTCGCGATGCTGCACGAGCTCGCGGCGCGGCACCCGGACCGCGAGGTGTGGTGGCTGCACACCGCGCGCGACGCCGAGCACCACGCGTTCGCCGCCGAGGCCCACGAGCTGCTCGCCGGGCTGCCGGCGAGCCACGAGCACACCTTCTACACCGCGACCGGGGACCGGCTGACCCGCGACGCGCTTGCCGGGCTCGGCCTGCCCGCCGGCGCCACCGCGTACATCTGCGGCCCGGCCGGATTCATGGACGCCGTCGGGGCGGCGCTCGCCACGCTCGGGGTGACCGACGTGCATACCGAGATGTTCGGCAGCCGGTCGGCGATCAACCCGGGCGTCGTCGGCGCGCGCACCACGCCACCGCACCAGCCGGCCGGCCCGCCCGGCACCGGCCCGAGCGTCACGTTCGTCCGCAGCGAGCTGACCGTCCGCGCCGACGAGCGGTCGCTGCTCGAGCTGGCCGAGGCGTGCGACGTGCCGACCCGGTGGTCCTGCCGCACCGGCGTGTGCCACACGTGCGTGACCCCGGTGCTCTCCGGCACCGTCGTCCACGACCCGGTCCCGCTGGAACCGCCCGGCCCCGGCGAGGCGCTGATCTGCAGCGCCCGCCCGACCGCCGACCTCATCCTCGACCTGTAGCGGGGCCGTCGCCGAGGTGAGCGGTCCCGGACGGCAACACCTGGACGCTCGATGGAGCGCCGCGCCGCGTGACCGGCGCCGGCCGGGTACACACTGGCGCGCGGCCGGATGTCGGGGCATCGTGACCGGATGACGACGACAGGAGGTCCGATGACACCGCACCCGGCCGTCACCACGCTCGACGACCTGGCAGCTCAGGTTCTCGCCGACGCGCGCGCCCAGCACTCGCGCCGGTCCGCCCGGACGCTGGTCACGGGGACGTCGCTGCGCGTCACCCTCATCGGGCTCGCCGATGGTGCCGAGCTGGCCGAGCACGACGCGCCGACGGCCGCCACCCTGCAGGTGCTGACGGGCCGGGTGAAGGTGCACACGCACGGCGAGGAGTGGGACCTCGAGGAGGGCCGGCTGCTGTGCATTCCGCACCAGCGGCACGGCGTGACCGCACTCGCGGACGCGGTGGTCCTGCTGACGGTGGCGCTCCGCTAGTTGCTCCACTGTAGACAGTGACGAAGGTCCCGGGCGATTCGGGACGTGCCGCACTGGTCCGTGATGGTCCCGAGCGGCTTTCCTCGAGGTGTAGGTCGCCGGGGGAGGGTCGCCATGGGGCAGTACGTCGTCGTCGGGATCGACGGGTCGGACAGTTCGTTGCAGGCCGTGCGGTGGGCGGCCGACGAGGCGCGGCGGCGCGGCGTGGGGCTGCGGCTGCTGCACGCCGTCGAGCTGCCCGCCAGCTACTCGCCGCGCATCATCGAGTGGAACGTGCTGCACTCCGCGATGACGGACCGCGGCCACGAGTGGCTGGCGAAAGCCCAGGCAGAGGCCCGCGCGGAGGCCACGGGCGTCGACGTGGAGACGGTGTTGACGGAGGCCGACTCGGCGGTGCCGGCCCTGGTGAAGGAGTCCAACGACGCGGCACTGGTGGTGCTCGGCAGCCGCGGGCTGGGCGGCTTCAGCGGCCTGCTCATCGGCTCGACCGCGGTGGGGCTCGCCGGTCGTTCGCGGTGCCCCGTGATCGTCGTTCGCGGGACGCCTTCGGCGGGACCGGTCCTCGTCGGGGTCGACGGGACCCCGGCCGGCGAGGGCGCGATCGCCTTCGCCTTCGCGCAGGCGTCCGCGCTGGGCGCCGACCTGGTCGCGGTCCACGCCTGGAGCGACCTGGTCATCGACGCGGCACTGATGACGGGGGCAGGCGCGATCGACTTCGGCCCGCTGGAGCAGCGATCGGCCGAGCTCCTCGCCGAGCGGCTGGCCGGCTGGCCGGAGAGGTACCCGGACGTCCACGTCACCCGCGACGTGGTGCGCGATCGCCCGGCGAAGGCGCTGCTGCGCCGCGCCGCACAAGCGCGGCTGGTGGTGGTCGGCAGCCGCGGGCGCGGCGGGTTCCGTGGCCTGCTGCTCGGCTCGACCAGCCAGCACCTGCTCTACCACGCCGCCTGCCCCGTCGCGGTGGTCCGCACCGACCCGGAGAGCGCGAGCGCGGCCGGTACGGAAACCGCCGCGTCACCCGGCTGACGCGGGAGCGAACAGCTCGACGAGGTTGCCGGCCGGGTCCGCGAGCAGGATCTGGCGGCCACCCGGGCCGGACACCACCTCGCTGCGGAAGCCCACGCCCGCGCCGCGGAGTCGCTCGATCTCGGCGTCGAGGTCGGCCACGGTGAGGTGGATGCGGTTGCGCCCGGCGGTCGCGGCGTCCGCGGGAGTCGCTCGCGCGCCGGAGCTGGCCGCTCCGGACAGCAGCAACCGCAGCGGTCCCCGCATGACGTCCGCGAACGCCGGCAGGTGCGCGCTGCGCAGGGTGAAGCCGAGGTGGGTGGTGTAGAAGTCGACGGCTGCCTGCACGTCGTCGACGATGTAGCGGACGCTGACCACGCGGTCGTCGATCTCGGTCATGATTCGGTCATCCCTTCACCGGTGAGACGGCGATTCGGCGTGCGAAGAACTCGACGCGGGTGTGGATGTCGGCCGCGACGCGCCGGAAAGCGGCGTAGCCGGGCTGCCCGGCGGGATCCGGGATGCTCCAGTGGATCGCCTCCGGGGCGCCGGGGAACTCCGGGCACACCTCGCGGACCTTGTCGCACAAGGTGATCACGTGGTCGAAGCGGTGCCCGGCGAACTCGTCCAGGTGCTTGCTACGCCGCCCGGCGATGTCGATTCCGTACTCCCGCATCGCGCGCACCGCGCTCGGATGCAGCCGTTTCGGGTGGCTGCCGGCGCTGGCCACCTGGACCCGCTCGCCCGCGACGTGCGCGAGGAACGCCTCGGCCAGCTGCGAACGCGCGCTGTTGCCGGTGCACAGGAACAGCACCCGCACCGCCCGGCGCCGCCGGTGGACCGCGGGTGGTCGCGCGGCCAGGCCGGGATGGAGCGCGGACCCGGTCGCGGCGAGCAGCTCGCCGCACCGCGTCAGCTCCAGGTGGTAGTAGCTGTCCCGCTGGTCGGCCGAGCTGCGCCGCGCGGACACGAGCCCGCCGCCGCGCAGCTTGCCGAGGTGGTAGGACACCGCGTTCTGCGGCTGGCCGACCAGGACGGTCAGCTCTCCGGCCCGCAGGTCGCCACGCGACAGCTCGGTCAGCAACCGCCACCGCACCGCGTTCCCCGCGAGCTGGAGGAACGTGGGCGGCGACAGGTCCGCGGGCGCAGCCATGCGTCGCAGAATACATCAAATGAGATTGATACGCCTTGCGCCGGCGGCCGCGGTCGGCGACGTCAGCTTCTGGTTCGTGTCACGCGGACGCCCGTGATGGCGTGGTGGTCGATGGCTGTGACCTCGATGGTCCAGTCCGTGAGCACCACCCGGTCGCCGGGTTCGGTGGGGATCCGGCCCAGCGCGGTGAGGACGAGGCCGGCGATGGTGGCGTAGTCCGCGTCCGGGCGGTCGGTGATCTCCACGCCCAAGTCGGGCAGGTCGTGAATCGGGAAGGTGCCGGGCAGGCGCAGCGTGCCGTCCGGCTCGGTGCGGGTGGCCATGATGTCGCGGTCGGTCTCGTCGTAGATCTCGCCGACGATCTCCTCCAGCAGGTCCTCCAGTGTCACGATGCCGTCGATCGCGCCGTGTTCGTCGGCCACGAAGCCGAACTGCTCACGTTCGTCCTTGAACCGGCGCAGCGCGTCTGACACCCGCACGGAGTCGGGGAACACGACCGGCGGCCGCGCGACCTCGGTGAGGTTGCGGTCGTCGTCGAGCAGGTCGCGGAGGGCGACGACGCCGATGAGGTCGTCGAGATGTCCCTCACGCGTGACGGGCGCGCGGGTGTGCCCGGAATCGGCGAGCTCGGCACGCGCCTGCGCGATGGGCTGGTCGGCGCGCAGCGTGATCACCGCGCGGCGGGGGACGAGGACCTCGCGGAGCAGACGCTCGTGGATGTCGAGCGCGCCCGTGATGATCGTGCGCTGCTCGGCGTTGAGCCCGCGATGGCCGGCGACCAGGTCGCGGAGCTCGTCGGGGCTGAGCTGCTCGGCCGCGACCTCCGGGTTGCCGCCGAAGATCCGCACCACGACGTTCGTCGTCCGCCCGAGCAGCCACACCACCGGACGGGACACGCGGGAGAGCAGGTCGAGCGGCCGGGCGACCGCGATGCTCCACGACAGGGCGTACTGCATGGCCAGCCGCTTGGGAGCGAGCTCGCCGAAGACGAGCGTGAGGAACGTCAGCACGACGGTGATCACCGCGACCGCGACCGGCCGCGCGGCCGTGCCGAGGAAGGCGAACAGCGGCGCGACGGGTTCGGCGAGCGAGACCGCGGCGGTCGCGGAGGCGAGGAACCCGGCGAGCGTGATGCCGATCTGGATCGTGGCGAGGAACCGGTTCGGGTCGCGGGCCAGCCGGACGAGGGCGCGTGCACTGGGCGTCTCGCGCCGCTCGAGCTGCTTGAGCTGCCCCTCCCGCAAGGAGATCAGCGCGATCTCGCTGCCGGCGAACAGCGCGTTCAGCACGATGAGGACGCCGACCAGCACGAGGTTGCCCCAGTAGCCGTCCATAGATCGTCCTCGCCGCGAGTCGTCCGTGGCAGGGCGCCACGCTAACAATGAACGGACTACCC
>NZ_DATBKY010000114.1:0-10014 GCF_036555685.1 Actinophytocola sp.
TGCCAACGGTCCATGTAGTTGTTGAGCGTCATCGACGGGTGTGAGTGGCCCAGCACGTCGGCGATCTGTCGGGCCGTCAGCCCCGCCTCGTCGAGCAGCGTTCCCACGGTCTTGCTGGGGTGCCGACAAAGATCACCGGCACGCTCTTAGGTGGCTCGATCGATCGGTGAATGGCGGACCTCTCCACATCACCGATGAGGCCAGCGTGCTCGTCGAGCTCTGCGGCGTCCGGGCTCGAACCCGCTCCAGTTAATCCTTGGGTCGGCGGTGGGGGCGCTGTGCTCTCAGCAACCGGGTGCACAAACAACCGGGCGTGGAGGTGAAGCGTCTAGCGGTTGTGAAAGGCGGCAGAGAGCTTTCGTGGGACGGGTGTGTCAATGCTCGTGATCTGGGCGGGCTGGGGCAGGTCAGACCGGGCGCGGTGGTCCGGATGGAGGCGCCGACACGCTTGAGCGCGGCTGGGTGGGCGGCGGCCTGGGCGTACGGGGTCCGCACAGTCGTCGATTTGCGCCACGTCGACGAGTGCGAGCAGGAACGCGCACCTCGACCCGCGGGGATCGCGACCCTGCAGGTACCGCTGGATCCGGTCGGCACACCGTTCTACGAGCACTGGCAGAAGATCGACAGCTTAGCCTCACCGCTGTACTTCCCGGCGATGCTGGCTGAACACCCGCGGCCGGTGGTGACCGCCGTACGAGCGATCGCCAACGCCGCACCGGGATGCGTGGTGTTCCACTGCGCCGGCGGCAAGGACCGCACCGGGCTCCTCGCCCTGGTCTTGCTCACGCTGGGTGAAGCGGCGCCAGAAGAGATCATCGCCGACTATCTGCTGACCTACGACCGGATGAAACAGCGGTACGCCGAACTCGGCTTCCGCGACCAACTCACTGCCGTGAACCAGATCCTTACGAAACACAACACCACCATCGAGGCATCTCTGACCTCGACCATCGCGTCACTCACGATGCCCGACTTTCTCGTCGAGAACGGTCTGTCCGATACCGAACTCGCCACCCTGCGCGCTCGTCTGACGATCTGAAGAAGCCCAGCAGCGAGAAGCCTGTGTGTGACCTGGTGGAGCACGCGCGCCAGTGCGTTACCGACGGCATAGACCCTGGTTGCCAACCAATAGCCAACAATGGTTGGTCGCTCGACCACGGAGCACGAATCTCGTGCCAGGTCCTAGATCAAGACGACGATGACGGCGACGACGATGGTAACGAGGACAAAAAGTGTTGCGACGACCGTGAAAATGGGAAAGTGTGATCGAGCGGGACTCTTCCATTGGTCACTCGTGACGTAATTGCCGCGCTCCACGCCCGCGCGATTATCCCGCTTTTTCTTGCCTGTTTTCCTGCCCTCTAGATAGTTTGATCTGCTGCCCATTGAGTCATCTTGATTGCTACCCAAAGGAGGATATCCGTAGCTGGTGGATCCAGAACCGCCTTGAGGAGGAGGGGGTCCGGTCATGCCGCCAGCCCAGTAGGTGATGACCGGACGGGACGTATCCGGCCAGCTCAGCGACTCCATTGATGACTCTGCGGAACGCTCGATCTCCTCGTCGTCCGCCTCGGCCACGAGTGCTCATCCCCTCAGTTGCGCGAGTTGCACAAGCCAGGCCACCATCTCCATCAGGAGCGCCATCAGGCCAGCTGTGAAGCACCATTGTAGGCCCCGCAGCCGCTTCTCATTGCTGTCCAGCCACTTCTCAAAGTCAGCAGCCAGGTGACGGCGCATCGAGTCCAGGGAGTGGCCGAGTTCGACCGCCTGAGTGAGACGTGCGGCGCTCGATACGAACCGCCATCGCCACCACGGTGCGCAGATGATCCCGGCCGTTGCCAGAACGCACGCGAGCGCGGCAATCGCCAACACCGACGCAACTCCACTCCGAGCATCGGCCAATGCGGGCGTCCCTAGAACGGAGCCGATTAATGCCGCACCCGCCGTGAGCAGTGTCGCCCGCGATCGCAGATTGTCCAACGCACTCTGCTGGAACGAAAGAGCCCGCAGAGCCTCGTCATACACCAGCCCCCAGCGCGGATCTGAATCGTCAGCAGGCACCCGGCCATTGTGGCGGAGCCATCTCGAGCACGAGATGGCCACCGACCAGTTGGGCACGACTGCGCCGCCGTGCGCATGGCGGGCGTCTAAAGCGATTGCAGTCTTCTCGATGCTGGGCGAGCCGTCGTCGGGCCTGCATCCGCGGTGGTTGGTGTCCGCAGCCCAAATGATGATCATCTTTGTGGTTGACTTGTGGCGTGGTTGATCCGGGTTGGGCGCGCCTCGCGTCCGAGGAGCGGTTCGCTTCGGCATGGTTCACGGTGTGGCGGGATCGCGCGCGGCGGCCCGACGGGTCGGTCACCGACTACGACCATGTGGTGGCGCCCGCGGCGGTGACCGTGCTGGCCGCGGACGGCGCCGGGCTCGTCGCCGTCACGCGGCAGTGGATCTACGTGCATCGCGAGCGGCAGTGGCGCCTGCCGGCCGGCCGGGTCGAGAGCAGCGAGAACGTCGACGAGGCGGCGCGGCGGGAGCTCCGCGAGGAGACCGGCATCAGCGCCGAGTCGTGGACGGCGCTGGGCGTGATCAACTGCGCCGACTCCCTCACCAACCACCGTGACCACGCCTTTCTCGCCACCGGGCTGACCGGCGGGACGCAGCGGCTCGACGCCGGGGAGGCCGACCTCGAGGTGCACTGGATGCCGTTCGCGCGGGTGGTGGACCTCGTGCTCGGCGGGGAGATGCCACACGCCGGAAGCTCGTTCGCGGTCCTGGCGGCCAAGGTAAAAGGGCTGCTCGAATAGGGTTTCCCGTTTCCTCTTGAATGGGAAACGGGCAATACATTGTTCGGCGAGGTCGATGCCGGAATTCTTCTTGGTGTGGCGCTGCAAAGGAAAGCGCCGGAATCCAAGGAGTGCAAATCATGTCGTTCTCCCGTGCGGCCAAATTGTCTGCCCGAATCGGCGGGTTGCTCGCCGCCGCGGCGATCGTCATCGCGACACCGCTGATCGCGTCCAGCTCGGCATCCGCCGACGGGACGCCGCCGCCCCCGCCGCCGCCCACCAACACAACCGACGGGCACGAGTGGGTCTGACGCAAACCCGCTGAATTCCCGTTGCCGGCTCGAGCGAGTCCGGCAACGGGAAACCCATTGCCCTCGGATTATCGAAATGGTGTACTCGCGATGGTGCGAGTCCACTGGGAGGTCCGATGGCCGACACATTCGGTGCGTTGTTACGAGAATTCCGCACCGCCGCCGATATCTCGATGGGCGCGCTGGCCAAGCGGATCAACTACAGCAAGGGCCAGATCAGCAAGATCGAGAACGACCTCAAGCGGCCGAGCGCGGTGTTCGCGCGGCTCTGCGACCAGGTGCTGGGCACCGGCGGTGCGCTGAGCGCGGCGATCACGCAGCCACCCGCCGAGATGCCCGACGAGCCGCCCGCACCCGACGACGAGGGCTGGGTCATGGAACTCGACGAGACCGGCGGGGTCCGCGTCAGGGAGCTGCCGCGCCGGAGCGTGCTCGCCGGCGCGGGCGCGGTCCTCGGGCTGGCGCTGACCGGCACCCGCGGTGGGGCCGTGGACGAAGGCGCCTTCGCGGTGCTGCGCTCGACCTTCGACCAGCACCGCACGCTCGGCACCATGGCGAGCCCACACGTCGTGCTCGCACCGGTCATCGCGCACCTGCACGCCCTCCGCTCGCTCGCCGCCGCGAGCCCCGAGCCGATGCGCACCAACCTCTTCCTGCTCGCTTCCCGCGTCGCCGAGTACGCCGGCTGGATGAGCCAGGAGGCCGGCGACGAGGCCGGCGCGCTCCGGTGGACCGACCGGGCCGTTGCCTACGCCGCCGCCGGCCGCGACCCCCACCTCGCGAGCTTCGCCCTCGTCCGACGCGCGGAGATCTCCCTCTACCAGCACGACGCGATCCGCACGGTCGAGCTCGCCCGCCGCGCGCAGGACAACCCGCACGCCGGCCCGCGCATCCTGGGCCTCGCCGCCCGATGCGAGGCGCAGGGCCGCGCGCTCGCCGGCGACATCGCCGGCTACGAACGGGCACTCGAACGCGCTGCCGAACTGCTGGCGACGCGCGACAACGACAGCGGCCCGGTCCTCGGCTCGACGACGGTGCCCGACGAGGTCTCGCTCGCTCGGGGCTGGGCCTTGTACGACCTAGGCCGCCCCGGCGAGGCCGCGGACATCCTCGACCGCGAGGTGGCCGCGATCCCGCGTGCCGCTCGCCGCGCGCGGGCGCGGTTCGGCACCCGCCGAGCGCTCGCGCACGCCGTGAACGGCGAGATCGACGAGGCCTGCGTGGTAGCCCGGGGTGTCATCGACGACGCCGCCCGCGTGGACTCCGCGACGATCCGCCTCGACCTTCGCGAGCTCGACCGCACGCTGTCCCGCTGGCGGACGCACGGCGCCGTGCGCGACCTGCACCCCGACCTCATCGCGACGTTGCACCGCCGGTGAGTGGCTACGCGACGCAGCCGCAGCGCAGGGCGGTCAGCTCGCGGCGGATGGCGTCGGCTTCGGGTAGGCCCAGCTCGGCGAACGCGCTCCGCGCCTCGCGCCAGTGAGCGGCGGCGACGGCGTGCTGGCCGGTCTCGTGGAGGAGCTGGGCGATCCGGTGGTTCGCGCGGGCCTGTTGGGCCCGGTCGCCGGTGCCGGCGGACATGTCGAGGGCCGCGCGGTAGGACTGGAGGGCGGCGCGCGGGTCGCCGTCGGCGCGAGCGGTTTCGCCGCGGTCGAGGTACAGCTGGGTGCGCAGGTTGGGGTCCACGACCAGGTCCGCGACCCGGCGGGCCTGCTGCTGGCAGCGGACGGCCTCGGCCAGGCGTCCGGCCAGCCGGTGGGTGTTGCCCAGGTTGTTCAGCGCGTACGCCTCGCAGGCGCGGTCGCCGATCGACGCGGCCAGGGTGCGCGCCTCCGTGTGGTCGGCGATCGCCTCGTCGAGGCGGCCCAGGCGCTGGTGCACGCAGCCCAGGTTGTCCAGCGAGTGCGCCAGGCCCTGCGTCTGGCCCAGCGAGCGCAGCAGGGTAGTGGCCTCCGCGTGCTGGGTTTCGGCGGTGGTCAGCTCGCCGCGCAGCTCGCTCACCACGCCGAGGTTGTCGAGCGCGTTGGCCTGGCCCCGGTCGTCGCCGATGCGCTTGTACCGCTCGAGCGCCGCCGCGTAGCAGCGGGCCGTCTCCGGCAGGTCGCCCAGGCCGCGCGCGGCGGCAGCCATGACGACCAGCGTGTCCGCCTCGCCGCCGGCGTCGTCGAGGGCCGACCACAGCGGCAGCGCGCCCTCGGCGAGCGAACGGGCCTCGGCGAGCGCACCGGAGCGCCACCGCGCGGTCGACAGGCGCAGCTCCACGTGCGCCAGCCCGCGCGTGTTCCCCGATTCCCGCAACACCGACCGCGCCCGCCGCAGCGTCGACGTCCAGTCGCGCAGGTGGCCGCCCGCGTAGAAGTACCGCCACAGCAGGATCGCGAGCTGCCACGCGTGGTCCGGGAGGTCGTGCGAGGCGGCGTGGTCGATGGCCGCGACCAGGTTGCGGCGCTCGTCGTCCAGCCAGCTGCGCGCGGCCGAGGAGTCGGCGAACCGCAGCGCCACCGGCGACTCCGCGGAGACGGTGGGCTGGCGGTCGCGGTCGAACGGGAACAGCACGGCCATCGCGGCCGCGGTGGACACCAGGTAGAAGTCCAGCAGCCGCTCGACCGGCGCGGGACCGACCGACGGCAATACGGACGTCGCGTAGTCGCGCAGCGGGTCGAGCACGTGGAACCGCTCCGGCTCGGACTCCTCCAGCAGGCTCACCCGGTGCAGGTCCTCCAGCAGCGACCGCGCCCGCGGCACCGGAAGCGACACCAGCGCCGCGGCCCCGGCCGCCGACAGGTCAGGTCCCGGCACCGCCGCGAACAGCCGGAACAGCTCCTGCTGTGCAGCCGAAAGGTGCTGGTAGGACACCGTGCACGCCACGGTCGCCGCGTCGGAGAACGTCGTGTCGGGCGACAGCGGGGACGCCGACCGCAGCAGCGACACGACGTGCTCCAGCGGCCAGCGCAGGTGCCGGCGGAACTGGGCGGCCACCAGGTGGATCAGCAGCGGCACCCGCCCGCACCGGGCCACGATCTCGCGCACCTGCTCGCCCCGCCCGCGGACCCGGTCCGCGCCGACGAGCTTGCCGAACAGCTCCGCCGCCTCCTCGGCCGCCAGCGGTTCCAGGTGCACGTGATCGCCGGCGAGGGCGCCGAGCTCGCGGCTGGTCACCAGCGCCAGGCACCCCGCGACCCCCGGCAGCAGCGGCTCGATCTGCGCCTCCGACGCGGCGTTGTCCAGCACGACCAGGGTTCGGGTGTCCTCCAGCTTCGAGCGGTACAGCTCCGCGCGCGCCCGCGTCGAGGGCGGGACCGCCTCCGGCGGCACGCCCAGATCGCCGAGCAGCCGCTCCAGCGCGACGGCCGGATCGGTCGGCGCGACGTTGGGGGTGAACCCGTTCAGCTCCACGAACAGCCGCCCGCCCGGGAACTCCCGCGCGAGCAGGTGCGCCGCGTGCACCGCGAGCGCGGTCTTGCCCACCCCGGGCATCCCGGAGATCCACAACACCGCCGGCTCCTCGCGCGCCGACCGCGCCGCCTCGTCCACCGCCGCCAGCTCCGCGCGCCGGCCGGTGAACCGCGCCAGCCGCGTCGGCAGCGACGACACCCGCTCGCCGTACTGCGCCACCCACGCCATGTCCCGCAGCTCGCGGGCGGTCTCCATGCCGTACTCCTCCAGCGCGTCGCGCGTTTGGTGGAACACCTCGACCGCGGCCACCTGGTCGCCGTTCGCGATCAGCGCGCGCATCAGCATCGCCGCGAGCCGCTGCCGGGACCGGTCCTCCTCCCACACCGGCCGCAGCCGGTCACGGATCTCCCGGTGCCGCCCGGCGCCCAGCTCCAGCGAAGCGAGGTCCACCAGCGCGTCGACCCGCGCCTCCTCCGACGGCGCCACCGTCGACCCGCCGACCCGATCTATGTCCAAATCGGACAGGAACCGGCCACGCCACAGCTCCAGCGCCTCGGTGAACAGCCGCGTGGTCTCGGCCTTCGACGACGCCTGCCGCGCCGCGGCGCACAACCGGGAGAACCGCACCGTGTCGATCAGGTCCTCGTCGACCCGCAGCACGTATCCGGTCGGCGTCTTGTCGATCGTCACGTCGGCCAGGCCGGCGTCCCGGAACACCTTCCGCAGCCGCGCGACATAGCTCGTGATCAGGTCGGATTTCGGCGAGGGCTGGCCCATCCACACGTATTCCTGCAGGTACTCCCGCGACACCGCCCGGTTCGCGTGCAGCAGCAGGATCACCAGCACATACCGCTGCTGCAGGTCACCCGGATCCACCTGCACGCCGTCGTGCCAGACCTCGAACGGCCCGAGCATCCGAAACATGTTCCTCACCCCAGGAAAGCTCGTCGGAAGACCGCTGGTCCCCAGTGAATCCCATCGTCGGAGCCGCTTCGGAGGTATCGCCCGCGTGGTCAATATCTGATCCAGATCTGGTGCGGGCGGCAGGGACATTCTCCCCGCGAGGAGGAAATATGCCCGAACAGATATTGCCCTTCTACGTGGTGTGCGACCAGTCGTACTCGATGGCCGACCACCTCGACGCGCTGAACGACGCGCTGGCCGAGCTGCACCGGGCGGTCGGGACGGATCCCGTGGTCGCGGACAAGACCCGGTTCTGCCTGATCGGCTTCTCCGGTACCGCGGAGGTGCTCCAACCGCTGTGCCGGCTGTCCGACGTCGTGGAGATCGTCGGGCTCACCACGCAGGCGGGGACGAGTTTCGGCGTGGCCTTCACCCTGCTGCGCACCACCATCGACGAGGACGTCGAGTCGCTCAAGGCCGACGCCCACCGCGTGTACCGGCCGGCGGTGTTCTTCCTGTCCGACGGCCATCCCACCGACCAGGCCACCTGGCCCGACGCCTACGAGCGGCTGCGGGACCCCGAGTGGCCGGCCCGTCCCAACATCATCGCGTTCGGCATCGGCGATGCGGACGCGGACACGATCGGCCGGGTCGGCACCTTCGGCGCGTTCATGAGCACGGGCGGCGTGAGCCCCGGCGCCGCGCTGCACGGCTTCGCCCGCACGCTGACCACCTCCGTCGTGCGCTCGGGCAGCGTCACCACGGACGGTGACCTGCTCCTGCAGGTACCGGAGAGCGTGCCCGGGTTCACCGCGTTACAGATCGACCCGGTCTGATGACGATCGAGTCGATCCGCGCGTGGGGCGACCGGGGCGTGTTCCGGCCGCGGGAGCTGGGGCCGCCGTCGCTCGCGGCCGGGGTGCCGTGGCGGCTGGGCGGCGTCGCGGCGGTGCCGGACACCGTGCTCGAGGCGGGCCGGGTCGGCGCGCTGGAGGTGCGGGCGGCGTCGACCCGCGGCACGTCGCACCGCTTCGACGGCGTCGTGCGCCAGGACGCGGTCGGGGTGAGCGGGCTCGACGAGCGGTACGTCCTCGCGGCGGTCGCGGACGGCGTCGGTGCCGCGGCGGACGCACACCGGGGCGCCGAGCTGGCGGTCCGGCACGCGCTGGCCGAGCTGGCCCCCATGCTGCCGGGTGCGGACCTGGCGACCGTCGACCTGACCCGCGCGCTGCGGGCCGCCGACCGGGCCGTGCGCGCGGCGGGACCGTCGCCGGGCGAGCGGGCGACCACGCTCACCGTGGCGGTCGTCGAGGCCGGGCCGGCGCGGCGGTTCCGGGTGGTGCGCGTCGGCGACAGCCCGGCGTTCCTGCTGACCGACGGCGCCTTCCTGCCGTTGCTGACCGAGCGGCGCGGGTTCTTCTCGGAGTCGGCCACCGACTGCCTGCCCTCGCCGCGCTGGCCGGCGCAGCACGCGAGCGGCGTGCTGCGGGCGGGCCAGGCGCTGGTGGTCGCGTCGGACGGGCTCGGCGTCCCGGTGCAGGACACGCAGGCCGGGGCGTACCTGGCGCAGGCGTGGGCCGAGCCACCCGGGCCGGTCGCCTACCTGCACCAGCTCCAGTTCGACCTGCGGAGCTTCGACGACGACCGGACGGCCGTCGTCGTCTGGGCGCGGGGCGAACCATGACCGACGACGCGGAGCTGGCCGACCTCGGGGTGGCCGGCCGGCTCGCGGACGGGGGACAGGGTGTCGTGTTCCGGCTGTCGCGGCCCGCCGGGATGCTGCTCAAGCACTACCACGAGGGCGTCGAGGTGCTGGCCGGCGAGCTCGCCCGGCTGATCGACCTGCCCGCCGGCATGACGGCCGCGGACCGCCGGCTGGTGATGGCGACGACCGCGTGGCCGAGCGGGCGGGTGTTCCGCGACGGCCGGTGCGTCGGGCTGCTGATGCGCGAGGCCCCCAGCCGGTTCGCCAGCCGGCTCGCCGGCCGGCGGCGGCTGCTGGAGCTGCAGTTCCTGCTCTACCCGCGGCGCGCGATGTGGGACCAGCTGAAGCTGCCGTCGGGCGCGGAGCGGTGCTGGCTCGCCCTGCACTACCTGCGGTTGTTCGAGGTGCTGCACCGCAACGACGTCGTCATGGCGGACGTGTCGATGCGCAACCTGCTGTGGACGCTCGCCGGCGGACCCGGGGTCTTCGCGATCGACTGCGACGGGTTCCGCATCACCGACCGGCCGGCGCCGGTGTGCCCGCGCGACACGGTCGGCTGGGCCGACCCGGCGGCCGGTCCGGGCGAGGCGACGCTCGACTCCGACCGGTACAAGCTCGCGCTGCTGACCTTGCGGCTGCTGCTCGGCGAGCACGCGGTGACGCCGGAGGACGTCCGGTCGTCGGCCGCGCTGCGGGCGGTGCTCGGCCCGGAGCTGACCTCGCTCGCCGCAGCGGCCGCCCGACCCGGCCGCCGGCCGCCGGCGAATTCCTGGATGAAAGCGCTCACCGGCCGAAATGCGGTTCTGGTCCAGCGCGGATATGTGCCCGGCAGTCATTCTGACGGCCGGTCGGGGAGCTCGGCGAACCGTTCCCGGCCCGAACGATGAATTTTTATAGTCGATTGTGGACGGTG